>JAQGHV010000367.1 GCA_028288785.1 Rhodospirillales bacterium
TCGCGGCGGAGATCGAGGCCGCCACCGGCACGCCGCAGGACCCCATGGCGGTGGCCGAAGGCTTCCTGCGCGTCGCGGTCGCGAACATGGCGAATGCCATCAAGCAGGTCTCGATCCAGAAGGGGCATGACGCGACACGTTTCGCGCTGCAATGCTTCGGTGGCGCCGGCGGCCAGCATGCCTGCCTAGTGGCCGATGCGCTTGGCATGGAGACGGTGTTCCTGCACCCCTTCGCCGGCGTGCTCTCGGCCTATGGCATGGGGCTCGCGGACCAAAGCGTGATCCGCGAAGGTGCGGTCGAAGCACCGCTGAACGCGGCCGCGATGCCCGTGCTTACGGCCAAGCTCGCGACGCTGAAGGCCGATGGCCAGGCGGCGCTGGTGGCACAGGGTGCCGATCCCGCGCGCTTCTCTGCGGCGCTGCGGCTGCACCTCCGCTATGCCGGCACCGACAGCTTCCTGCCGGTGCCGTTCGGGTCGCAGGAGCAGGTGCTCGCGGCCTTCACGGAGGCGCATCGCCAACGCTTCGGCTTCGCTACACCGGAGCGCGGCGTGGTGGTCGAGGCCTGCGTCGCCGAAGTCACCGCCGCCGGAGAGAAGGTGGAGGAAGTGGCGCTCGCCGCGCGCCCCGATGGCGAGGCGCCTGAGGTCGTCGACCAGGTCGCACTCTATTCCGACGGCACCGAGCACCGTGTGCCGGTCTACGACCGCGAGGCGCTGCGCGCTTCCGACCTCATCGCCGGCCCCGCGCTGATCCGCGAAGCGACCGCCACCACCGTGATCGAGCCCGGCTGGGCCGGCGAAGTGACGGCACTCAACCACCTGATCCTCCGCCGTGTCGAGCAGCGCGCTGCGGCGCGGGTGGCAGATACGGGACGGCCGGACCCGGTGGTGCTGGAGCTGTTCAACAACCTGTTCATGAACATCGCCGAGCAGACCGGCGCGGTGCTGCAGAACACCTCGCTCAGCGTGAACATCAAGGAGCGCCTGGATTTCTCCTGCGCTCTGTTCGACGCGACCGGCGCACTGATTGCCAACGCCCCGCATGTGCCGGTGCATCTGGGTGCCATGGGCGAGAGCGTGCGCACCGTGATCCGCAGCCGCGGCACGAGCCTGCGGCCCGGCGACGTCGTGGCGCTGAACAACCCCTACAATGGTGGCACGCACCTGCCGGATGTGACGGTGATCACGCCGGTGTTCGATACGGCCGGTGCTGAGATCCTGTTCTTCGTCGGCTCTCGCGGCCACCACGCGGATATCGGCGGCCTGACGCCGGGATCGACGCCGCCCGACAGCCGCACACTCGAGGATGAGGGCGTCGTCATCGATGATTTCCTCCTCGTCGAGCAGGGCCGCTTCCGCGAGGCGGAGTTCCGCGCACTGCTCGCCTCCGCCCGCTACCCCGCGCGCAGCCCGGACGTGAATGTCGCCGATATCACCGCCCAGATCGCGGCGAATGCGAGGGGCGTACAGGAGCTCGGCCGCGCCATCGCCGAGTGGGGCCTGGAGACGGTCCGCGCCTACATGCGCCACGTGATGGACAATGCCGAGGCGAGCGTCCGCCGCGTGCTGGAGCGCCTGCCGGATGGCGCCTTCGCGACCACCATCGACGACGGCACGCCGCTCGTGGTCGCCGTGCGGGTGGACCGTGCGAACCGCCGCGCGGTGATAGATTTCACCGGCACTGGCGTCCAGCGTCCGAACAACTTCAACGCACCCGCCGCGGTGTGCCGCGCCGTGGTTCTGTATTGCTTCCGCTGCCTCGTCGGCGAGGACATCCCGCTCAATGATGGCTGCCTGAAGCCGCTTGAAATCATCACGCCCGAGGGGTGTTTTCTCAACCCGCGCGCGGGTGGGCCGGGCGGCGGCGCGGCTGTCGTCGCTGGCAATACCGAGGTCAGCCAGATGACCGCGAATGCGCTGCTGGCAGCCCTCGGCGCCTGCGCATCGGCGCAGGCAACGATGAACAACCTCCTCTTCGGGGACGCCACCTACCAATATTACGAGACAATCTGCGGCGGCACTGGCGCCGGCCCCGGCTTCCATGGCTCCGGGCCGGTGCAGACGCACATGACCAACACGCGCATGACCGACCCCGAAATCCTGGAACTGCGCTACCCCGTGCGGCTGGAGGCCTTCGCCATCCGTCGTGGTTCGGGCGGCGCCGGCCAGTGGAATGGCGGCGATGGTGCCATGCGCCGCATCCGTTTCCTGCGCCCGATGCAGGCGGTGATCGTCGCGTCTCGCCGCACCGTTGCGCCGCACGGGCTGCACGGTGGCGCCGATGGCGCGCCGGGCCGCCAATGGGTCGAGCGTCTCGATGGCAGCATCGACTGGCTCGCCGGTAGCGCGAGCGCGGAGCTGGCCGCCGGCGAGGTGCTCGGCATCGAGACCCCAGGCGGGGGCGGCTGGGGCTGATGCGTCCAACTGCGCCAGCGTCATCGCCATGAACCGCCGGCGCGCCGGGCTGCTGCTTGCCATCCTCGGCGTGCTTTCGGTGCTGGCACTTTGGCTGGCGCCGCGTGCCATCAATTGGGAAAAGCAGCGCGAGCGCATCGCCGCGCTGGCTTCACGCGAGATGGGGCGCCCCGTCGCGATTTCCGGCCCGTTGCGCCTCACTTTGCTGCCGCGTCCGATGATCGAGGCGAGCGACGTGCTGGTCGGTGGCGCGCCTGACGATATCGGGGTCACCGCCCGCGCGTTGCAGGTCACGCTCGCGCTGCCGTCCTTGCTGATCGGGCGGCTTGACCCGCGCGAGGTCGTGCTGGTCGGCGCCGAGATCCGGCTGCCCTGGCCGCCGGGCAATGCGCCGGCGCTGCGGCCGCCGCCCTGGCTCACCACTTTCGATGCGAAGATCGAGCAGAGCCGCATCCTGGTGGGTGAGGTCGCGCTGGAGGATGTCGCGGCGCGCGTAACTTCCGGCGGCGTGCTCGATGCGGTGCGTGCCGTTGGGGCGTTCGCCTGGCGCGGCCAATCGATGACCTTCGAGGCCGCCATCGGCCGCCCAGGATACGACAACATCGCGACATTCGAGCTGACGGTCGCCGCCGCTGGCGCCCGCGCCCAGGCGCGCGGCGTGCTGGTGGAGGATGGCGGTTTCGATGGCCGCATCGAAGCCTCCGGCCCGGACCTCTCGCTGTTGCTGCCCGCACCGCAGGTCGCCTTCCGAGCCGCCGGCAAGCTCACCGTCTCGGCCGAGCTGCTGGCTACCGACGACATGGCCATCGACCTCGCAGGCGTGCCGGCGCGTGGCGCGCTCGCGTTGCGGCTGGTGCCGAGCCCGCGCCTCGACATCGCGCTCAGCAGCGCGCGGCTCGATCTCGACGCCTGGGCGGCGGCCCTGCGCACCGCGCCGACCCCGGTTCTGCCGACCGCCCTCGACCTCGCGGCCGAGGCGGCGAGCTTTCGTGGCGTGGCGCTGCGGCGCCTCCGCGGCGGCGTGTTCCGCGAGGGTGAGCGGGTGACGCTCTCCGATGTCTCGGCGATCCTTCCCGGCGAGATGATGGTGGATATCGCGGGTGCCTCCGCCGGCCAGCGGATGGAACTCGCACTGCGCTTTGCGGGCCCCGATCTCCGCGCCGCCCTGACGGCGCTCGGCATGCCCGTGCCGTCAACGCGGCCCGACGGGCCGCGCGCCGTCGAAGGCCGGGCACGGCTGGTGATCGAGGAGGCGCAGTTCGCCATTCCCGAACTCACCGCCCTCCTCGATGGCGCGCGCGTGAACGGCGGCGGCGTCTGGCGCAATGGCGCGCGGCCCTCCCTCGGCATCGGCATCAACGTCGATCAGCTGGACCTCGACGCACTGTTCCCGGATTGGGCGGATTGGTCGGCGGCGGGGCAGCGGCTCGGTCCCATCGACGGCAATCTCCGCGTGGCCGCCGACGCGGTTGCCTTCCGTGGGCAACGCCTGGAGCGCGTCACCCTCGACGCCGGCTTCGAGGGCGGGCGGCTCGCGGTGCGGCGCCTGTCGGGGCGTGCGGCCGGCGCTGACCTTTCGGTTTCCGGCAGCGTGGCGCTCGGCGCCTTGCCCCGTTTCTCCGACCTCGCGGTCGAGGTGACCGCCACCGCGGCCGGGGGCATGCTGGCAATGCTTCCGCCGGTGTGGCAGCTCGGTACCGCCTTCGCCGAACAGTCGCTGGCAGTGCGATTGAGTGGCGGCGGCCCCGCCGATGCCCTCGCGCTCCGGATCGAGGGTGATCTCGCCGAGCTGCGCCTCGAATCGCAAGTGACGCTCGACCTGCCACAGGCGCGTGTGCAGGGCGCCCTGACCTTGCGCCACCCCGGCGCGCCACGCCTGTTCGCGTCACTTTGGCCGGGCCGGGAGCTCGGCTGGATAGGCGAGGGCTCGCTCTCGGTGATCGCCGGCTTCCTTGCCGGACCGGCCGGGGCGTCATCGGAGAATTTCGAGCTCGTCGCCGGCCAGATACGCACGCGTGGCACCCTGACGTTGGGCCTCGACGGTCCACGCCCCGCGCTGACCGGGCGGATCGCCGCCGAACGCCTGATGTTGCCGGAACCGCCCTGGCGCGGCCGCGAACCCATCGACCTTGCGCTGCTCAACCGCTTCGATGCCGAGATCGCACTCACGGCGCAGAGGCTGGAGGTGCCGGACCTCCCGATGATTGAGGACCTGCGTGCGGCCCTCCGCCTCGCCGGCGGCGAGATCGCGCTGAGCGGGATCGAGGCACGGGTGTCCGGCGGCGCGCTGTCCGGCGAAGTCTCACTAGCTGCTTCGCCGGCGGAGGCACCGCGGCTGCGCGCAGCATTTCGCCTGGCCGATGCGGCGCTGACGGCACCGATATTCGGCCTGCCCATCGATATCACCGCCGGCACCATCAGCGAGGCGACTCTCGCCGTCGAAGCCATCGGGCACAGTCCGGACGCACTCGCCGCCAGCCTCGCCGGTCGCCTGCGCATCGCCATTCGCGATGGCGCACTGCGCGGGATCGACTTGGCGGCACTTCAAGCCGCATCCGAAATCGCTGAGCCGGAGCCGGCTCTGCGCGAGGCGCTGCTATCGGGCAATACCGGGTTCGAGCGCCTGGACGTCACGGCGGAACTCGCGGCTGGGGTCGCGCAGCTGGAGCAGGCCGCGCTGTCGGCGGGCAATGCCGGGCTCGCCGGTGGTACAGGGCAGATCGATATCGGGCGCGGGACGCTCGACGTCGCGATCACTGCTCGACCGGGCGCGGTGGAGGCACCCGAGGTCGCGCTCCGCCTGCACGGCCTGGTTGCGGACCCGCGACGGACGGTGGAGCTGGCCGACTGGCTGCGCTGGCGCGCTTCGCGGTAGGCAAGCGTTCGCCTCTACGCTCTTCGCCAGTGCGTTCCTGCAATATCGTGATCGTTTCGTGACGACGCAACGAGCTTGTATTTGGCCAGCAAATGCACTGCTTCTTGGCGCGTTTACGCGGCTTCCATCGGCACTACAGCCACCGACCACGACAGTCGCGGCGCTGCCAAAACATTGTTCTCGCGCCACGCTTTGTCGAATTCCTGCGGTTGTGCCGCTTCGGCGATTGTCGCGCGGGGCACGACACTGTTAAATCAGCTGGCCTACTCTCACCGGGATGGTGGAGCCTGGGCTGATCTTTTAGCACCACGCGTCACCACCCGGTTCAAGATCGCAGGGGAGAGGTTGCATCGCCGGGATACGGGTCGTGCAAACGCTTGGCGGCGTTTCGTCGGAGTGCCGGACCATGTTGTCTGTCGGCGACGCGCCGATGTTGTGCTTCACGCCGGATACCCGCATCGCGACCCCGCGCGGCGAGGTGCGTATGCGCGATCTGCGCGTAGGTCACCTCGTGCTGTGCCAGGGCATCGGCGGTGCGGTACAACCGATCAAATGGATCGGCAAGGTGCAGGCCGAGATCGCAAGACATCCGCGGCCCGAGCGCGTGCGCCCGATCCTGATCAAGGCCGGCGCGCTCGAGGATGGGGTGCCGGCGCGGGACCTCCGTGTCTCCCCGGACCATGCGATCCTGCGCGGCATCGTGCTGGTGCCGGCGCGGCTGCTGCTCAACGGGGTGACCATCCTGCAGGAGCAGGATTGGCCGCAGATCACCTATTATCACCTGGAGCTTCCGCGCCATTCCGTCGTGATCGCCGATGGCGCCCCGGCGGAAAGCTGGCTCGATGACGGCCGCCGCGCGCAGTTCAGCAATAGCGGCGTCACCGTGCGCTTCGTCGATTTCGAAGGGGCCTGCGCCTCGCGCGGGCTGACCTGCTTTCCCGTGCTGCGCGATGAGCGAAGCACCGCGCCGCTGCGCGCGAGCCTGGCCGCCCGCGCCCGCGATCTCGGCTTCCAGGAAGTCGATGAACCTGACCTGCGCTTGCGCATGGGCGAGATCGTGCTGAAGGGCCAGCGCGCCGGCCCTGGCCGCTACATGTTCCGCCTGAACGCTGAAGCGGCCACGTTTGCGCGGAGCCGCGGCATGGCGCTGACCTCGCGCGTATCCACGGAAACCGCAGCGGTCGGACGGCAGCTGGGCGCGGCCATCTCCGGCCTCATGCTCCGCGCCGGGAAGGCCTCAATCAGCATCGGTGCCGGCGATCCCCGGCTGCGTTCCATCCGCGGTCTCGGTGCGCCGGAAACGCCGCCGCCTGACGTACGCGGCGGACTGCGCCGCTGGATGGAGGGCGTCGTCCGCCTGCCGCCCGCGCTGCTGACCGGACTGCCGCGCCTGACCTCGCCGCACGGCAACGCACCGACCCTGGAGATCGAGGTGTTCCTCGCCGAGCAGGATCCATTCTGGCTACCGGCCGAGGCGGGACCGCCGGCCGCGTCGAAAAAACGCCGTACCCGCTCCATGAATACGGTGCCGATGGTCGCGCCGCTGCCACCGCCGCCGATCATCCTCCGCGCCGGAGCGCTCGACCCTGAAGACAATCCCTTCAGGGTCGTGACGCTGCCCTCAGCCACGGGCATCGGCCTCACTGAGCGCAAAGACACGGAGCGCGCTGGCTAGCGGCGCCCCGCTATCGGCGCGGGCGGCGTCGACCTGCCCGATCAACGCCGTCAGGCTCATGGCGCGCGATCGCGCAACCTGTTCCAGCGCCGCCCAGAAGGCCGGTTCCAGCGCGATCGAGGTGCGATGCCCGGCCAGGCTGACGCTGCGCTTGGCCAGATGCGGCCCGCTCATCCAGCCGGATCTCCGCCCGGCGCGAGCATCGCCTCCGGCCGCACCCACTGGTCGAAGGACTCGCCACTGACGGTGCCCAGCCGCACTGCGGCTTCGCGCAGCGTGATGTCCTCGGCCAACGCAAGCTTGCCGATCGCGACGGCCTTGTCGTAGCCGATATGCGGGTTCAGCGCGGTCACCAGCATCAGCGATTTCGCGACGTTCTCGGCAATGCGGCGCCGGTTCGGCTCCAGCTTCGCCACCATGTGCTCGGCGAAGCTTTCGGCCGCATCGGCAAGGAGGCGGGCCGATTGCAGCACGGCGTTGATGATCACAGGCTTGAAGACGTTGAGCTGCAGATGGCCCTGCGCTCCGGCGATGGTGACGGTGACGTGGTTCCCCATCACCTGCGCGCACACCATGGTGAGCGCCTCCGACTGTGTCGGGTTCGTCTTGCCCGGCATGATGCTGGAGGACAGGCCATCGGCGGGGATCACCAGCTCCGACAAGCCCGCGCGCGGACCGGAGCCCAGCAGCCTGACGTCGTTGGCGATCTTGTTCAGCGACACCGCGACCGTGTTCAACGCGCCCGACAGCTCGACCAGGGCGTCATGCGCGGCCATCCCTTCGAAGGGATTGTCGCTGGCGCGGAAGGGCAGGCCGGTGCGCTCGGCGATGATCTCGGCGAACAGGCGCGCGAAATCGGGGTGGCTGTTGAGACCGGTTCCAGCGGCGGTGCCACCCTGAGCCAGCGGCATCAGCCGCGCCATGGCCTCCCCAAGCCGCGCGGCGCCAAGCCTCGCCTGCAGCGCCCAGGCGCGGGCTTCCTGCCCGAGGGTCATCGGCACCGCGTCCATCATGTGAGTGCGGGCGATCTTGATGATCTCGGCCCATTCGCCGGCGCGCGCGTCGAGGGCATCGGCCAGGGTGGTGAGGGCGGGGATGGTGCGTTCGCTCACCAGCATGGCGGCGGCCATGTGCATGATCGTGGGGAAGTTGTCGTTCGAGGACTGGCCACGATTGACGTGGTCGTTGGGATGCACGGGTTTGCGCGTGCCGAGCGGCTGGCCGAGGATCTGGTTCGCGCGGTTCGAGATCACTTCGTTCGCGCACATGTTGGTCTGGGTGCCGCTGCCGGTCTGCCAGACGACGAGGGGGAACTCATCGTCGCGCTGCCCGGCGATGATCTCCTCCGCGGCCTGGGCAATGGCGTCCGCCACGTTGGCGGGCAGTTCGTCGAGCCGGCGGTTGGCTTCCGCGGCGGCCCATTTGTGCAGGCCGACGGCGCGGATGAGGATCGGCGGAAAGCGCTCGGTGCCGATGTTGAACAGACGGCGCGCGCGTTCGGTCTGGGGTCCCCAAAGCCGGTCGGCGGTGATCTCGATGCTGCCAAGGCTGTCGGTCTCAAGCCGCGTGGGGTTCATCGAACTACCTTTGTGCCGGTGCCGAATCGCGGCGGTCGTGGTTTCGCATTCCACCGGGGATCAGGCGTGAATGACGCTCACATGGCCTGCGGCCAGGGAAAGTTCGAGGGTGACGGGCGGGTGCATGCCGCAAAATTGCTCGGCCGGGGGATCAGCGGCGCAGCGTGGGCCGGGCAGGCGCGCCGAGCGTGGCGCCGCCTTCAATCCTGGTAGCTGGAGATCTCGATCAGGTTTCCGTCGGGATCGCGGCAATAGACCGAGCGGATCGGGCCCAGGGCGCCGTCCTTGACCTCGGGGCCGGCGGCGATGGCGACGCCGCAGCGCTCCAGATGATCGGCCACTTCCTCGGCCGCCACGGTAACAATAAAGCAGAGGTCCTGGCTGCCCGGTGCCGGTGCAACGCCGGACCACCATTCCTCCTGCGTCGCCGTTTCCGGGCGAAGGTTGATCTTCTGGCCGCCGAAGGAGAGCGATGTGCGCTTGTGCGGCCCGAAGGCCACCGCCTCCATGCCCAGCACGCGCTGATACCAGGAGGCCATGACACCCACGTCGCGGCAGGTGATGACCAGGTGATCGAGGCGATCGACGGCGAAGCGCATGGGGCAACCTTCTCGCGGACGCCACCCCATAGCCGCGACCCGGGCGGCTGTCACGCAGGGGCGCGATGCCGGGTCGCTTGAGGCTCAGCTCTTGCGCGCGGTGACCTCGATCTCGATGCGCATGGCGTCAGTCTGCAAGCCGGCATGGATCAGTGTCGATGCCGGCTTGGCCTTGCCGAGGTAGCGTTTGATGACCGGCCAGCACGGCTCCCAGTCGGCGCGGTTCGGCACGATGAACAGCACGCGCACCACGTCGTCGAGACTGGCATCCGCCTGCGCCAGGGCGGCGGCGATATTCTTGAAGCACTGCGCCGCCTGGCCGACGACGTCCTCTACGATAGTCATCTTCGCGTAGTCGTAGCCGGTGGTGCCAGAGACCCAGATGTCCTGGCCGATCACGACGGCGCGGGAATAGCCGATCTCCTCCTCGAAACGGGAGCCTGAGGAGATGAGGGTTCGGGTCATGCGCAGCGCTCCGGGCGGTGTTTGCGTTGGGTCGATGCGGGGTGGGTCAGCAGCTTCGCCGCGGGCCGAACCGGGCGGGCGACGAGGTTGCCGCCGCAGTTGGGACAGATGTTGCCGAGACGCGTCTCGGCGCAGTCCCGGCACCAGGTGCACTCGTAGGAACAGATGAGGGCCAGGGGGCTGTCGGGCGGGAGGTCGCGGCCGCAGCATTCGCAGTTGGGGCGCAGCTCTAGCATCACTCGTTCCCCTGTTGCGCCGGTGCGTCGATCAGGCCCAGTTAGCCATGCTGCCAGCGCTTATTCGAGGCCTTCGTAGAAATCATTGCCCTTATCATCGACCACGATGAAGGCCGGGAAATCCTTCACCTCGATGCGCCACACCGCCTCCATGCCCAGCTCGGGATACTCCAGCACTTCCACCTTGGTGATGCAGTCCTGCGCCAGGCGTGCGGCCGGGCCGCCGACACTGCCGAGGTAGAAGCCACCATGCGCCTTGCAGCTCTCGCGCACGGCGCGCGAGCGATTGCCCTTTGCGAGCATGACCAGCGACCCGCCGGCCGCCTGGAACGCCGGCACGTAGCTGTCCATGCGGCCCGCCGTGGTGGGCCCAAAGCTGCCGGTCGCCATGCCCACCGGGGTCTTCGCCGGGCCCGCGTAATAGACCGGGTGATCCTTGATGTAGTCTGGCAGGCCGAGCCCGGCATCCAGGCGATCCTGCAGCTTGGCATGCGCGATGTCGCGCGCGACAACGATGGTGCCGGTCAGCGACACGCGCGTCTTGACCGGCAGCGCGGAGAGGGTCGCCCGGATTTCCGCCATCGGCCGCGCCAAGTCGATCGCGACGACTTCGCCGCCCAGAATCTCGTCGGTGTGCTCAGGCAGATACTGCGCCGGGTCGTGCTCGAGCTGTTCGAGGAAGACGCCCTCGGCCGTTATCTTCGCCTTGATCTGCCGGTCGGCCGAGCAGGAGACGCCGATGCCGATCGGCAGGCTGGCGCCGTGGCGCGGCAGCCGGACCACACGCACATCGTGGCAGAAATACTTGCCGCCGAACTGCGCGCCGATGCCCAGGTTCTGCGTCAGCTTTTGGACCTCCGCTTCCAGCTCGCGGTCGCGGAAGGCATGGCCGGAGAGGTCACCATGGTCCGGCAGCTGATCGAGCCATTTGGTGCTGGCGAGCTTCACCGTCTTGGTGGTGGTCTCAGCACTCGTGCCGCCAATGACGATGGCCAGGTGGTAGGGCGGGCAGGCGCTCGTTCCCAGCGTCTTCACCTTCTCCTGGATGAAGGCGAGCAGCTTTGGCTTGTTCAGCACCGCGCGGGTCTGCTGGAACAAAAAGGTCTTGTTGGCCGAACCGCCGCCCTTGAGGACGAACATGAGGTGCAACTCATCGGCGTGGTGATCGCCTGGGCTTGCGTAGATGTCGAACTGGACCGGCAGGTTATTGCCGGTGTTCACCTCCTCGAACATCGAGAGCGGCGCCATCTGCGAATAGCGCAGGTTGGTCTCGGTATAGGTGCGGTGGACGCCGTAGCTCAGCGCCTCCTCCTCGTCGCCATCGACCCAGACGCGCTGGCCCTTCTTGCCGAAAACAATCGCGGTGCCGGTGTCCTGGCACATCGGCAGCACCCCGCCGGCCGCGATATTGGCGTTCTTGAGGAGGTCGAGAGCCACGAACCGGTCATTCGCGCTGGCCGCGGGATCGTCGAGTATCTTCGCCAGCTGCTGAAGATGCGCCGGGCGCAGCAGGTGGCTCACTTCCCTACAGGCCGTGAAGGCCAGCTGCTCCAAGACCTCCGGCGCCACCTTCAGGACGCGCTTGCCCTCGACTTCGATGGTCGAGAGGCCGGCGATATCCAGCTTCCGGTAAAGCGTGGGGTCCTCGCCCAGGGGGAACATCGGGCTATAGCGGAACCCCGCCGGGCGGGGGGCTGCGGCGGCATCGAGCGGCGGTGTCATGGCGGGATCCTGCAGGCGGGCGAAAGGTGCGCTCAGCCCTCTTTGGCGGGGCGGCGGCGGAACGCGTCGAGGCTGACGACCTGAGCCGGCGGCGATTCCTCGGCGGTGTCGGGGAATTCCGGCGTCTCCGGCGCGGCGGGCACCTGCTCGACCGCGGATTGGAAGCGCAACCCATACCGGATCTGCGGATCGGCGAAAGCGGTCAGCGCGGCGAGCGGAATGCTAAGCGCGGAGGCCACGCCACCGAAGGACAGGCCGACCGAGAAACGCTGCGCCGCGCGGTCGACGATCAGGTCCCAGAAGCGGTGCTGCAGGACGATCGTCATCTCCTGCGGATATCGGGCGCGCAGGTGGCCGGGAATTTCGACGCCGGGAAAATCGGTGCGAAAGGTGATGTAGAAATGGTGCTCGCCCGGCAGGCCATGGGCCGCGGCGTGCTCCAGCGCGCGTACCACCACCTCACGCAGGGCCTCTTCGGTCCAGCGGTCGTAGGGCAGCAGGCTTTCGGGCGTCGGCGTGTCGTCGGTCATGGAAACCCCTGATCGTCGGAACCGTAGTCTACGGCGAATGCCTTAACCAGAAAAGACCAGAGAAAAGTGGGGGGCTTCTGTTGCCCGGTGCCCCCCGAACCGCGCTTACCTATCTCTAGGCAGCGAGCGCCACGTTCTCGCGAACGTTATCATTGGCACTTGTGATATAGCCCGATAACGGCGGTACAATGCCGGGCAAAAGCAGCGTCTTTACCGCGCGCGTCGAAGCTATTTCGTCCCCCCTGGCCGCCCCTGATAAAGGGTCTGGCCGAGTTGGTGGAGACGCCGAGTACTGCCCCCGGGTCCGCAACGCTTATTCCACGCAACGTTTATCACCATAGCCGCAAGCGGCAGGACCCATATAGGCCATCGCCGCG
>JAQGHV010000372.1 GCA_028288785.1 Rhodospirillales bacterium
GCAAGCCCGCCTTCGTCGCGGCATGTGAAGCCGCGATCGCGGAACTTGCCGCGGAGACCGCGGACGGCGGCCCGGGCCTCATCATCGGCGGCCCGTGGCAGGATGGCGAGCAGCTCTACAACGCCGCCTTCGTGCTCGATGGCGGCCGCATCGTGGCGCGGCGCGCAAAGCATGAGCTGCCGAACTATGGCGTCTTCGACGACAAGCGCGTCTTCGATCCCGGCCCCGCACCTGGTCCGGTGCCGTTTCGCGGCTTCCGCATCGGGCTTATGGTCTGCGAGGATTGGTGGTTCCCGGCGGTGTCCGAGACGCTGGCGGAATCGGGGGCGGAAATCCTGCTCTCGATCAACGGCTCCCCTTTCGAGGCGGAGAAGCATGATGCGCGGGTCGATCTCGCGGTCGCGCGCGTGGTCGAAACGGGGCTGCCCTTCGTGTTCCTCAACCAGGTCGGTGGCCAGGATGAGCTGGTGTTCGAGGGCGCATCCTTCGTCATGAACGCGGACCGCTCGCTTACCCACATCCTGCCGATGTTCGCTGAGGATATCCGCCTCACCACCTGGACCCGGTCCGGCTCGCGGCTGGATTGCGCGCAGGGTGCGCTGGCGCCGGCGGTGGCGCGCGACGCCCAGATCTATGGCGCGATGGTGCTGGGCCTGCGCGACTATGTGGAAAAGAACCGCTTTCCCGGCATCGTGCTGGGGCTTTCGGGCGGCATCGACAGCGCCATCTCGGCCGCCGTCGCCTGCGATGCGCTGGGGCCGGATCGCGTCCACGCGGTGATGATGCCCTCGCCCTACACCAGCCCCGAGAGCCTGGAGGACGCGGCCGCGTGCGCCGATCTCCTCGGCATCCGCTACGAGAGCATCCCGATCGGGCCGGCAGTGGAGGCCTTCACGGCCATGCTCGCGCCCGCCTTCGGGAATACCCCGCCGGACACGACCGAGGAAAACCTTCAGTCGCGTATCCGTGGCGTCACGCTGATGGCGCTGTCGAACAAGTTCGGCGCGATGTTGCTGACCACCGGCAACAAATCCGAGATGAGCACCGGCTACGCCACGCTCTACGGCGACATGTGCGGCGGCTATTCCGTGCTGAAGGACATCTACAAGACCACGGTGTTCTCCCTGTGCCGCTGGCGCAACGCGAACGTGCCGGCCGGTTCGCTGGGGCCCCAGGGGGCCGTCATGCCCGAGCGCGTGATCACCAAGCCGCCCTCCGCGGAGCTCAAGCCCGACCAGAAGGACCAGGACACGCTGCCCCCCTACGAGGAGCTGGACGCAATCCTGGAGGGGCTGATCGAGGGCGAGAAATCCGTCGATGCGCTCGTCGCCAAGGGCTTCGAGCGCGCCACCATCCTGCGCATCTGGCGCATGCTGGACCGCGCCGAATACAAGCGCCGCCAGGCACCGCCTGGGGTGAAGATCACGCCCCGTGCCTTCGGGCGGGACCGCCGCTACCCCATCACCAACGGCTTCACGGCACTGATCTCATGAGCGACCTTTTTGCCCCCGAGGGCGGCTACGCCGTCCGCATCCTCGACCTCTCCGGCGCCAATGGCGCCGAGCCGGTCGAGACCATCACCGGCTTCCCCAGCCTGGAGCACGCGAACGCCTTCGCGCGCCGCTACGTGCGCGACAGCATCGAGCGCTGCCGTGCGCCCAAGGCGACGCCAGAGGCCGTGCTCGCCGCCTGGCACATGTTTGGCGAGGATGCCGAGATCACCCCCACCGCCGACCAGGCCTGGCGCAGCGCGAACGAGCTGGCCGATTTCGCCGCGCGCCCGACGGGCGATGCGGAAGAGCGCAATTGGCGCATCCTCGACCCGCGCGCCGACACCGATGATGACGACGAGGACGACGAAGAAGAAGAGGAAGAAGAAGACCGGCCGGGATGAGTCACTCCGTCCTCTGCGGCGATTTCGGCGCCTACCAGGACCCGGATGAGGAGTGGCTGGTGCCCGGCTTCGCGACCGCCGACGCCGCACAGGAATACGCCCGCCGCTTCATCCGCGCCCAGATCGAACACCTCCGCGCCGACGCGCCGAACCCCGCCGCCCTCCGCGACGCCTATTTCACCTTCGGCGAGTACGCGGCGACGGAAGGCCTCGACACCCAGGCCTGGGTCGCGCATTGCATCGCCAACCCGGCGACCTCGCCGCGCGACACCAATTATGAATCCCTGACCCCATGAAACTTCGCTTCGCCCCATCGCCCACCGGCCTGCTGCACGCCGGCAATGCGCGCCTCGCCGTGGCCAACTGGCTGCTGGCGCGGCGCCATGGCGGCACCTTCGTGCTGCGCCTCGATGATACCGATGCCGAGCGCACCAAGCCCGAGTTCATCGCCGCCATCGATGAGGATCTGGCTTGGCTAGGCCTCGACTGGGATGAGAAGTTCGCGCAGTCGTCGCGCCTCGATCTCTACGCCTCGGCGGCGGATCGGCTGAAGGCGTCCAAGCGGCTCTACCCCTGCTTCGAGAGCGAGGACGAGCTCACCGCCAAGCGCGAGCGTCGCCGCCGCGAGGGCAAGGCGCCGGTCTATGACCGCGAGGCGCTGCGCATGACGCCCGACCAGTTGGAGCGCGCGCTCGCCAACGGCAAGCAGCCCTACTGGCGCTTCAATCTCTCGCCGCGCGCGGTGCAGTGGCACGACGCGGTGCTCGGGAGGCGCAATGTGAAGCTGCAGGCGATCAGCGATCCCGTGCTGATCCGCGCCGATGGGTCGCCGCTCTACACCTTCACCTCGGTGGTCGATGACCTCGAGACCGGCGTCACGCATGTCGTGCGCGGCGAGGATCACGTGACCAATACCGGCATCCAGATCGACCTCTATGAGGCGCTGGGCGGCAACGCGTCGAAGCTCACCTTCGGGCACCTGCCGCTGCTGACGGACATGGATGGCGGGCCGCTGTCCAAGCGCCTCGGCGCGATTTCGCTGCGGCATCTACGCCGCGACGGGATCGAGCCCGCCGCGCTGGTCGGCTACCTCGCCGCACTCGGCACCAGCGTCGACCCGGTGCCGGGCAAGCCGCGCGAGCTGGCGCCGGCCTACGACCTCACGCGCGTCTCGCATTCGGCCGCACGCTTCGACATGCGCCAGCTCCTCGCGCTGAACCGCCGCGTGCTGCACGAGGCATCCTTCGAAAGCGTGCGCGATCGTCTGCCCGAGAACGCAGACGCCGAGGCCTGGGACGCCATCCGCGGCAACCTCGACCTGATGCGCGAGGCGCCGGCCTGGATCGAGGTGATCCGCGGCGCCATCGTGCCACCGGTGCAGGCGAATGAGCGCGAATTCCTGCGCACCGCTTTGGAGCACCTGCCACCTGAGCCGTGGAACGAATTCACCTGGGCGGGATGGGTGGAGGCGCTGAAGCCGGTCACGGGGCGCAAGGGCAAGGCGCTGTTCCTGCCCCTGCGCGTGGCGCTGACCGGCGAAGAGCATGGCCCGGATCTGAAAACCCTGTTGCCCCTGATCGGCCGCGAACGCGCCGTCCGGCGGCTGACCTTGTCGGCGAACTGAGATGCTCCAGATCCACAATTCAGCGGCGCGCGAGCGCCAGGATTTCTCCCCGATCGATCCCGATCACGTCCGCCTCTATGTGTGCGGCCCGACGGTCTATGACCTGGCGCATCTCGGCAATGCGCGGCCGGTGGTGGTGTTCGACGTGCTGGTGCGGCTGCTGCGGCGGCTATACCCGCGGGTGACCTACGTGCGAAACATCACCGACGTCGAGGACAAGATCAACGCCCGCGCGCGTGAGTCCGGCGAGCCGATCGCCACCATCACCGCACGCACCACCGTCGATTTCCACCGCGACATGGCAGCCCTCGGCGCGCTGCCGCCGGATGAGGAGCCGCGGGCGACCGACAACATCGCGCAGATGATCGCGATCATCGAGAAGCTCATCGCCAACGGCCATGCCTATGCCGCCGAGGGGCACGTGCTGTTCGCCGTGTCGTCCTTCCCGGCCTATGGCGCGCTGTCTGGCCGTGCTCCGGATGAGCTGCTTGCCGGCGCTCGCGTCGACGCCGCGCCGTACAAGCGCGACCAGGGCGACTTCGTGCTCTGGAAGCCTTCCGACATCGACACGCCGGGTTGGGACAGCCCCTGGGGCCGTGGCCGCCCCGGTTGGCATATCGAGTGCTCGGCCATGTCCTGGCGCTATCTCGGCGACGAGTTCGACATCCATGGCGGCGGCGCCGACCTGCTGTTTCCCCACCATGAGAACGAG
>JAQGHV010000003.1 GCA_028288785.1 Rhodospirillales bacterium
CGGGCGACACGAACCAGATCCCATTCATCGTCCGTCAGGACGAACTGCGAACCGATGGCACGCGCAGCGACATCCTGCTGCAAACTTCGGATACCACGTGGCAGGCTTATAATGGCTGGGGAGGCAATAACGGGCAGATCGCCGGCAACTTCTATGGCGGTTTCGACCAGCCCGGCGCCGTCGCAGACCCGGGCCTGAACCAGGACCGATCCTACGCGGTCAGCTACAACCGCCCCATTACCACGCGTGACGGCGGTGGTGCAGCGTCCGGTGCGCAGGACTACCTGTTCGGCGCCGACTACGCCGCGATCCACTGGCTCGAGCAGAACGGCTACGACGTCAGTTACATCTCGGGCGTCGACACGGACCGCCTCGGCGCAGACTACCTGAAGGCGCACAAGGCCTTCATCTCCGTGGGCCACGACGAATATTGGTCCGGTCCTCAACGCGACAATGTCGAGGCCGCGCGCGATGCGGGCGTGAACCTTCTCTTCTGGAGTGGCAACGAGGTTTACTGGAAGACCCGCTGGGAACCCTCCATCTCGGAGGGTGGCACGGCCTACCGCACCCTGGTTTCCTACAAGGAGACCTGGGCAAACCGCGACCCGAATGCCCCGCCGGAAGCTTACGCAAACATCGACCCATCCAACGAATGGACCGGCACCTGGCGCGATCTGCGCTTCGCGAACTCCATTGACGCCAACGGCAACCTGATCGCACGGGGCGCCGAGCCGGAGAACGCACTGACGGGGCAGCTATTCGGCCCGGACGGCACCGGGGAGTTCGGCGGCGCACTCGACATTCCCGCGCCATTCGCGGGGCTGCGGGTCTGGCGCGACACCGGCGTGCCCAGCGGCGGCCAACTCGACCTCGCGCCAGGCATCGTCGGATACGAATGGAACACCTCACCCGAGGACGAGTACCGGCCCGAAGGTCTGATCAAGCTCTCCGAGACGACGATCCCCTGGAGCGGCATCCTGGTTGATCAAGGCAACACGACCGCGCCCGGCACCGCTACCCACAACCTTTCCCTCTACCGCGCGGAGAGCGGCGCGCTGGTATTCGGCGCAGGCACCGTTTTCTGGACCTGGGCGCTCAGCAACGAGCATGACAACGCGCCCTACAGCGCCCAGATCGAAGGCAGAACCATCCAGCAGTTCACCGTGAACATGTTCGCCGACATGGGCATCCAGCCCGCGGTAGCGGACGCCATCCTGGCAAGCCAGAGCCTGGTCCGCGCCAGCGCGTCGAACGACTCCACGCCAGCCTCGGCAGGACTGGTCGACCTGCCCAGCACGATCTCGGCACGGCAGACTCTGACGATCACCGGCACGGCGACCGACGTCGACGGAAACGCTGCAACCCCGGACGGCGTGGTCGCGGCGGTCGAGGTTTCGGTGGATGGGGGCGCCACCTGGAGACTCGCCGAGGGCACCACGAACTGGTCCTACGCTTGGCGTCCAACGGTTGAGGGCACCTACAACATCCGCGCCCGCGCTATCGATGACAGCTTGAACATCAGCCCCCTCGGCGTCTCCCAGGACACGGTCACGGTGACTGCCGCGGCTACACCGCCCACGGTCAGCCTCTTTGAATCTGCTCCCATTACTCCCACGACATCGAACGACGGGCAGGCGATTGAGCTGGGAATGCAGTTCAGCGTGGGCGAGCCGGGCACGATCACGCAGCTCAAATATTGGCGTGCCGCGACGGATGCAGGCGATAGCGACGTGCGCGACGGTCATCTTTGGGGCCAGGACGGCACGCTGCTCGCCACGGCCACCTTCAACTCGGCGGCGGGACAGAGCGGTTGGCAGATCGCGACGCTGGCCGCCCCGGTCGCCGTTGCGCCAGGGGTGGAATATACGGTGTCCTACCGCACCGCGAACAACTACGTCGCCACCAACGGGTTCTTTGCGCCGGCCAATGAAGTCGCCTTCGACGGGCTGGACAACAACGCCTTCACCGATCCCTTCGGCAAGATCAGCGCGCCGCAGGACGAAGCTGGCGACGGCAATGGCGTCTACCGCTACGGCGCCGACGCGGTCATGCCAACGGATACCTTCCAATCCTCGAACTACTGGGTGGATATCACCTTCGACCCGGCGGAAGGCGGCGGCACCAACCAGCCCCCGGTCTTCAACGCGCCCTTCGCCTTTACGGTGGCGGAGAACACGACCGCCGTCGCAACGCTCAACGTCTCCGACCCGGACGGTACGGCGATCACCTACGGGATCACGGGTCCGGACGCTGCCCGTTTCACGGTCAATCCGGCAACGCGTGCACTCGCCTTCACGACTGCGCCCGATTTCGAGGCGCCCGCCGACGTGGGCGGGAACAACATCTACGACTTGGTCATCAGCGCCTCGGACGGGATCGCGGACCCGGTGGCGAGGGCCATCACCGTGACCGTGACCGATGCCACGGAGACGGTGCCGACCGGTTCCCGGCTTTTCGGTCCGGCCGAAGTGCCAGCCAACTTCGTCGGCGATGACCGCACCAATTACGAGCTCGGCACCAAATTCACCGCGACGCGCGATGGCCAAGCGACGGTGTTGCAATATTACCGCGGCATTGCGGATGCCGATGACACCGATGTCCGGACCATGACGCTGTGGAATGGCAGCGGGCAGGCGCTCGGCTCGGTTTCCATCACGGCAGCGCCGAACCAGACCGGATGGCAAACCGGGACCCTGGCGACGCCCATCGTCCTCACGGCGAACGCGACCTATGTCGTTTCTTACAGCTTTGTATCCGACAACGGCGTCGGCGCGACGGAGAGCTACGCTGCCACGGGCAATTACTTCGCGGCTGCGCGGCCCGGCCCGGATGGCGTGCTGATCGGCCCTGCCTCCGGAACTTCCGGCGGCAACGGCGTCTTTGCTGATGGCGCGCCGAGCACCTTCCCCACGGCAAGTTTCAACGCGACGAACTACTGGACGGATGTGCTGTTCACGCCCGGCTCGACACCGCCCGTCAACACGCCGCCGGCCTTCACCTCGCCCGCGATCTTCGTGGCGGACGAAAACCAGACGCTTGTCGGCAACGTCACTGCGACGGATCCGAACGCTGGGCAGACGCTGACCTATGGCATCGCTGGCGGCGTGGATGCGGCATTGTTCCAGATCGGCGCGACCAACGGGGTGCTCCGGTTCCTCTTCCCGCAGGATTACGAGGCGGGCGACACCGTCTTCAACGTCAACGTCACCGTCAGCGCCAGCGACGGTGTTGCACCAGCAGTCACCCAGGAACTGACGGTCAACCTTGCCGATGTGAATGAAGGTGTCGCCGGGTCCACCAGCTTCACCGGCAGCAGCCTCACGGCCGAGTATATCTTTGGCGCGACGCCCACCACACTCTTCCCCGGTGCAGGAGCCACCCAGACGGCGACGGTTGGCGCAGGCATCGAATTCCCAAACCTGCCCTCCGCCGATGCCACCAATGTGGGCAACGGTCCCTTCGGCTTGGCCGCGGCTGACGTCGCCCAGCAGACCATTCGCATCGACTTCCCGCTCGACAGCGGGCAGTTCTCGGGCTTCCTCGCCTTCGCAAGCGTTGCCGACAAGCCGTTCAACGGCGTGCGCATCGCAGATGCCGCCAATGGGCTTCCCACGATCCTCGGCGCCAGCATCATCGGCCAACAGGGCTTCACGAATGCAAGTGGCGCCCTGCAACCACTGACTGCCGCGGACCTGACGGTCACCGCTGATGGCATCTTCCTGAATGTTGCAGGCAAGGGCCGGCTGGTGGATGTGGACAGCACCGTCGCCGGGGCGCAGCCGACGAACATTACACTTTTAGTTGACCTCAACGACGCACCCGTCATCCAAGGTGGCGCCACGGCCTCGGTGCTCGTCGCGGAGAACACGACCGCCGTCGCCGCGCTCGCCGCGACAGATGCGGATGTCGGCCAGACCGCCGCCTTCTCGATCGCGGGTGGCGAGGATGCAGCATTGTTCCAGCTCAGCGGCAGCCAGCTGCGGTTCATTGTGGCGCCGAACTTCGAGGCTCTTCCCAGTGACGGGCTGGTCGATGGCTACCAGGTCATCGTCCAGGCGGCCGATGCCTTCGGCGGCGTGGACACCCAGGCGATCACCGTGGTGGTGACCGACGTGAGCGAGGGTAGCGTCGCCGCGCCGACGGATGCAGATCTGGCGCCGGACGCAGTGGGCGAAAACGCTGCCGCCGGCACGGTGGTCGGCATCACCGCCCAGGCTACCGACGGCGATGCCGGCGACACCGTCAGCTACAGCCTGACCGACAATGCAGGTGGGCAATTTGCCATCAACGCGGCCACTGGCGTGGTCACGGTAGCGCCAGGCGCCGTGCTGGACCGCGAAGCGGCGGCCGCGCACCTGATCACGGTGCGAGCGACCTCCAGCGATACCAGTTCTGCCGATGCCAACTTTACCATCGCACTGGGCGACGTGGATGAGTTCAACGTCACCGCGCCGGTCGACGGCAACGCGAGCACGAACACGGTGCCGGAGAACGCGGCCGTTGGTGCGATGGTGGGCATCACCGCCCAGGCCGCCGACGCTGACGCCACCACCAACGCCGTCGCCTACAGCTTGGTCGAGAACGCCAGCGGGCGCTTCGCCATCAACGCGGCCACCGGCGTGGTCACGGTGGCCGGTGCGCTCGACTTCGAGACGGTCCCCACGCCCAGCATCACCGTGCGTGCCACATCCGCCGACGGCTCCACCGCGGATAGCGCCTTCGGCATCGCGGTGACCGACGTGGATGAATCGGCCCCGCCGGGCACGGCGAACTTCGGCTCCGGCCCGGACAGCCTGGTGCTGAAGATCAGCCAGGACGCCTATCTGGGCAGCGCGCAGTACGACATCGCCGTGGATGGCCTGAAGATCAACTCGACGCCGATAACGGCGGCGGCGCTGCACTCCTCGGGGCTGTTCGACACGGTGACGGTGCTGGGCAACTGGACGGGCAACCACGCCGTGTCGGTCAGCTTCCTCAACGACGTCTGGGGCGGCACGGCGGCCACCGACCGCAACCTGTATGTGGACGGCATCACCTTCAAAGACGATGCCGCCGCGACGCCAAGCGTGGTGTCCAGCACCACCACCGCCCTGACCCAGGCCGGTACCGCCGGCTTCAACTTCACCGACGGCGTGGCAAGCGCGCCGCTTGTCGGTTCCTCCGACTTTATCTTTTGACCGTATGAGGAGGGGTTATGTCGGCATCAATTTCGTTGGGCAATCGAAACTCCGTGATCATCGATGGTACGCTCGATGAATGGTCGTCACTTGACCGTCTCGGCTATCCGCCAACCTATACTCCGGGGTTTAACCTATGCGCTCAGATTGAGGGTCAGTTCCTTTTCTTTGCACTGCACTCGGATTTTGGCACAGTTGGTGCCGCTACCACATTCTGGCTCAACGCGAACCAAGACGCCGCCGCCGCCGGACACTTCTTCGCAAACAGCAAGAGCGCCGCGACTGGCCCCGCGGGGATCAGTCAATCCATCATCGAAATGGATTCTGGGTTATTGTGGCGAGATCCGAAGGGCGGCAGCAACGGAGGCGGCGTCAGCATCGCCGCGCTCAGCGGCCTGCCGTCGGTCGCGGCCGCCGACCTGATCGTGATTGCTTAGCGATGCTCGCCCGAGCTCAGGAAACTCCGATGTACGACAACGCCGAGACGGCGCCGCAACTGGCGGCAAGCGCAGCAGCCCCGGCAACGCGGATTGGCGCAGCGGCCTTAGTCCAGACCGTCGTGATCGTGGACCAAAATCCGGTTTGCGCGCGTCTCTACCGCGCGATGCTGGAACCATTTCCCTGCCGCGTGCTCCTTGCCGGTTCGGCGCAGGAAGCCGCCGACCTGGTCGAACGAGGCTGGACGCCCGCTTTGCGCGAGGGGGCGGTGCAGGACAACACCGCTGCCTCACGCCCACTGATCCTGATGGCTGGGCTGCACCCGACCGAGCTGGCCCTTTGCATCGCTCAAAGCACGGGCGGTGAAGCAATTTTCGTGCGGAAGCCGGTGGCCAGTGACGACCTTGCGACGCTCGTGCGCCGGCATCTGCACGGATTGCGATAGCACAACCGAGATGCCTGCGAGGGAGAACTCACCATGTGCGGAATCGTCGGGTTGGTCGGACGTAGCGCGGTGGCGCCGCGGTTGTTGGAAGCGCTGCGCCGGTTGGAATACCGCGGCTATGACAGTGCCGGTATCGCAACGCTGGTTGGGGGAACCACCGAGCGGCGGCGTGCCGAGGGTAAGGTCGAACGTCTTGCTCAGAAGCTGGCCCGTGAACCCTTGGCTGGGGTGACCGGCATCGGGCATACGCGCTGGGCGACGCATGGCGCCCCTTGCGAAAGAAACGCACACCCCATCAGCACCGACCGCGTCGCTGTTGTCCACAATGGCATCATCGAAAATCACCGCGCGCTGCGCGCCCAGCTGGAGGCGCTAGGGGAGCGCTTCGAAACCGAGACCGATACGGAGGTGATCGCGGTGCTTCTCACGCGCATGCTCCGCGCCGGCCTGGATCCGGTCGGCGCGGTCAAGGCGGCGCTGAGCGAGCTGGAAGGCGCACTCGCGCTGGCGATTCTGTTCGTAGGCCACGAGGACATGATGATCTGCGTCCGACGCGGTAGTCCGATGGCCATCGGCCATGGCGAGGATGAGATGAGCGTCGGCAGTGACGCGCTCGCACTTGGCGCCTTCACCGACCGCATCACCTATCTCGAGGAGGGCGATTGGGCGGTCGTGTCGCGCAGCGGCGCCATCATCCATGACGCCAGCGGCAAGCGGGTGACGCGCCCGCAGCGCCATGTGGCGGCTGCACGGAATGACGCCAGCAAGGGCGGCTACGCGCATTACATGCACAAGGAGATCTTCGACCAGCCGGCGGCGGTCAGTTCCACGCTCCACGCCATGATGGACCCGGCCGCGCGCCGCATCGACCTCGAGCGTGCGGGCATCGATACCGCCGGCATCGACACTGTCACCATCATCGCCTGTGGCACCTCCTTCCATGCCGGCATGGTGGCGCGTTACTGGCTCGAATCACTTGCGGGCCTGCCGGTGCAATGCGAGATCGCTTCGGAGTTCCGCTACCGGCAGCCTCCGCTGCGGCGCGGTTCGGTCGTCATAGCCATTTCGCAGTCGGGCGAGACAGCGGACACGCTCGCGGCGATGCGTTACGCGAAATCGCGCGGCGCGCGGACCATCGCGGTGGTCAACGTGCCCGAAAGCACGCTGGCACGCGAAGCAGATGCGGTGCTGCCGACGCTGGCAGGTATCGAGGTCGGTGTCGCTTCCACGAAGGCTTTCACCACGCAGTTGGTGGTCCTGGCCTGCCTCGCCATCGGCCTCGGCCGAGCGACGGGCGCGATCGATCACGCCGTCGAGCAGCGTTTGAT
>JAQGHV010000006.1 GCA_028288785.1 Rhodospirillales bacterium
GCTCTGGGCGCGGCTCAAGGAGTGGCGCGCCGTCGCCACCCGCTACGAGAAAACCGCCACGTCCTTCCTCGGCGTCCTCTGCCTCGCCGCCACCTGCGACTGGCTCAAGCGATGACAGGCCCTAGTCGTCGAACGCGGAGTTTGGCGTCGGAGGGCACGCTCAACAGCTAAGTTCGACGGCCATTTTCTTTACCGCTGAACTTAGCTTTCCAGCAGCCCCAGCGCCGCCAGTTTGCGCCCGAACTCCACGCCGCCTTCGCCGAGGCTGCCCGCGGTGGCCTCTTCCTCCAGCGCCTGCAGCCAGCCGAGCTCCTCGGCGGTAAGCAGCATCGCGCCGCCGTACCAGCGCAGCGTGGCGCCGCCATCGTCGGTCGGGATCAGGTGATGCAGCATGGAATCCGCGAGGCGTAGCTGCGTCTCCGCCTCGATCGGGGCCGGGAACAGGCCGCGTGCCGGCATCGGCAGCCGCTCCTGCGCGAGACGGTCGAGTGCGGCGATGGCGATGCGCTCGGCGAGGTTAGCGCCGCTCAGCGCCTCCAGCACCGGGGCCAGGCGTTGCGCGAGGATTGCCGCGCCCTCCGGGTCGCCGAGGCGCCAGGTGGGGACGCTCCCACGCAACTCGGGCAGCTCGCGTTCCAGCGATTCGATCACGCCGGCCAGGATGTTCGCCCAGCTCGGGTCGAGGAAGCCGATGGTGATGTGCAGCGACGGGCCATCGGCGGTGGCGGCGTCGTGCATGATGCCGCGTGGGATGTAGAGCAGGTCGCCGGCGTTCATCTCGACGCGGTGCGCCTCGCCCTCGGAGCGGAAGCGGTTTTCCCAGGGCGTCGCCCGCGTCGGCCTCACGACCGGCGTGCCGTCCCAGACCCGCCAGATCTTGCGGCCCTCGACCTGCAGCACCAGCACGTCATGGGTGTCGTAATGGGCGCGGAAGCCCTGCGCGCCGGCTGGCGTCAGGTAGATGTTGGATTGCGAGGCGTGCAGAAACCCCTTCTCCAGACCGCGGCAGAAGGCGGCGAGTGGGGGATGCAGCTCATGGAACTGGGAGACGACGAGCGAGGCGCCGCGGTCGAACAGGCCGAACAGGTTCGGCAGGTCCACGCGGGTACTGTCGGGCAACAAAAACTCGTCCTGCGGCACGCCGGCGCTGCCCTCGCGCCGGTTGTCGGCCATGGAGACGCGCGGCGAGCGCGCCGAATCGGTACGCAAGAAGGCATCGAGGTCGGCGGTGCTCAGCAGGTGCGCGAAGCGCTTCGGGTCGTGGCCGGGGAAGAAGCGCCAAGCATCGCCCTCACGCAGGGCAACAGCGTCCTCAAAGGAAA
Source organism: Rhodospirillales bacterium (assembly GCA_028288785.1). Lineage (GTDB taxonomy): Bacteria > Pseudomonadota > Alphaproteobacteria > Acetobacterales > Acetobacteraceae > Plastoroseomonas. The sequence continues at coordinate 1,323 of JAQGHV010000006.1, forward strand.
GGTCGCCGAAGGCAAGCTGGAAGGCGGTCTCGGCAAGCGTCGTCATCGATGGTCAGATCCTGAGGGTGGCGCCGCGCTCAGTAGCGGCGGCCACGACCATAGCCGGCCCCGTCGTTCGGGTCGGCATCCGAGTAGCCTGTGCGAACGCGATTGCTACCACCCCGATAGCCACCACGCCCGTTGCCGGGCCCGTCATTGGGATCACTGTCGGTGATGCCCGTGCCTGAGCGGCGGTACCCGCCGCGCCCATTGCCGGGACCATCATTGGGGTCGCTGTCCGTGATGCCGGTGCCGCGACGAACCGGCCCGCGATAGCCACCGCGACCATTCCCGGGGCCGTCATTGGGATCCGCATCGGTGATGCCGGTGCCGCGCACGGGCGCACGGTAGGCACCACCGCGTCCATTGCCCGCGCCATCATTGGGGTCGGCATCGGTGACGCCGGTGCCGACGGGCGCGTAGATCTGCTGTGGCGGCGGCGCGACCACGCAGCCAATGAGCGGCATCGGCAAAGCGACGACACCCGCCGCGCGAACGAGAACCAGGCGCCGCGAGAGCTTCGACGGCGCTGCTTCGGCCTCGGGGCTCGGGTTCTTGTCGTTGTTGCTCATCGGACCCTCTGCGAAACGGATAGCCACATTCCGATGCAATTCACGACGACACAAGGGATTCGAAGGCTGGGCTTCATTTTCTTGCACCGACCGTGACGGCCCTGCCGATTGTGGAAGATCCGCAACAGCCAATTCGGCGTCGTCGATCTTAGGTGACGGCTTGCCGACCGTCCCTTGTCCCTTTGCAGGGGCCATGCTTCGTTCGTTCTTCAGCGCGACACGGGAGAAAACACCATGATGAATCGCCGCCATCTGATTGGTTCAGGCTTGGCCCTGCCGGCGCTGGCCCTCGCGCCACGCGAGGTCGTCGCGCAGCAGCGTTTCGCGCAGATGTCCATGTTCATCCCCGCCGGACCCGGTGGCGGCTGGGACGGGCTCGGCCGCGCCATCGAGCAGGTCGCGCGCCCGGCCGGCCTGGTCGGCAATTTCCAATTCGAGAATGTCGGCGGCGCCGGCGGCACGGTGGGCCTGCCGCGTTTCGTGGGCCAACGGCGCGGTCGTCCCGATGCACTCATGGTTGCCGGCTCCGTCATGGTCGGCGCCGTGCTGACCAACCGCTCCCCGGTCGGCATCACCACCGTCGTGCCGATCGCGCGGATGACCGAGGAGGTCGGCGTTATCGTGGTGCCGGCGAGCTCGGAATTCACCGAGATCGGCCAGGTCCTGGCCGCGTTCCGCGCCGCACCCGGGGCGGTAAGCGTCGCCGGGGGTTCGGCTGGCGGCAGCGACCACATCACGCTCGGGCTGATCCTGAAGGCGCTCGGCCGCAACGCGCGGGAAGGCAGCTACGTGGCCTTCGCGGGCGGCGGCCCGGCCCAGGCCGCCTTGCTCGGCGCGCAGGTGCGGGCCGGCATTTCCGGCTGGTCTGAATTCTCCGAGCAGATCGCGGCTGGCCGGATGCGCGCGCTGGCAACGACCGGTGCCACGCGCACCGCGCCGAACGTGCCGACGCTGAAGGAAAGCGGCTGCGACGTCGTCACCACCAACTGGCGCGGCGTGTTCGCGGCACCGGGGATCCAGCCGCCCGCGCGTCAGGCGCTGGTTGATTTCATCACCGCACTGCACGCCCTGCCGGCGTGGACGGCGCTGCTGCAGACCCGCGGCTGGGATGACGCCTTCCTGGTGGGCGATGCCTTCGAGGCGTTCCTGCGCTCCGACATCGCGGCGACCGAAGCGGTTCTCAAGGATATCGGGCTCGCGTGATGCGAGGGCGCGTCTATGGGCCGGATCTGGGCGCCGGCCTGTTCGTGCTGCTGCTCGGCGCGCTGGCGCTGTGGCAGGCGGCGGCGATCCAGTCTTCACCCCTGTATGCCCAGGTGGGGCCGCGGGCGGTGCCGTATGGCGTGGCGGCGTGCCTTGCGCTGATCGGCGCCGGGCTTGTGGTGGTGGCGCTCCGCGGTGGCTGGTCCTCCGAGATGGAGGAGGTGGTGCAGGCGCCGCCGACGGCCTGGCGCTCGCTCGCCTATCTCGCCGCGGGCCTGATCGCGAATGTGGCGTTGATCGAGTGGCTGGGCTTCGTGTTGGCGGCGACGGTGCAGTTCGTCCTGGTCTGCGCTGCATTCGGCTCGCGCGCCCTGCTGCGGGACCTGGGCATCGGCCTCGCGGTGACGGTATCGGCGTACCTGTTCTTCGCGCGCGTCCTCGGCGTCAGCATCGGCGCCGGCATCCTCGAAGGCATCCTGTGAGCGCCGTCCCCAGCCCCGGTACCCAGAGCCAAAAATAAAAGAATAGGGGTCCGGCGGGAATTCCTTCCCCCGCGCTTTCTCACGTAGGGATAGTGATGGACAGCATCGACGGCCTCATCCTCGGCTTCTCCCATGCCCTCACCCTGACCAATCTCGGCTGGGCGCTGCTTGGCTGTTTCCTCGGCACCGCGATCGGCGTGCTTCCCGGCCTTGGCCCGGCGCTGACCATCGCGCTGCTGCTGCCGATCACCTTCAGCGTCAGCGCCACCGGTGCCTTCATCCTGTTCTGCGGCGTGTTCTATGGCGCGATGTATGGCGGCTCGACCACCTCCATCCTGCTGAATACGCCGGGAGAATCGGGGTCGATCATCACCGCGCTCGAGGGCTCGAAGATGGCCAGGAACGGGCGCGCCGGACCCGCACTCGCGACGGCGGCGATCGGCAGTTTCGTGGCGGGCACGGTGGGGACGCTGGGCATCGCGTTCCTCGGCCCGATCGTGGTCGAGCTCGCGCTGAAGCTTGGCCCGGCGGAGTACTTCTCGCTGATGATCCTGTGCTTCGTCACGGTCTCCGCGGTGTTGGGGTCATCGGCCTTGCGCGGCCTGGCGTCGCTGTTCCTGGGCCTGTTGCTGGGCCTCGTGGGCATTGACAACCAGACCGGGCAGGCACGGCTGACCTTCGGCATCCCGGAGCTGCTGGACGGGGTGAACGTGGTGCTGGTGGCCGTCGCGCTGTTCGCGGTGGGTGAGACGCTCTACCTCGCCTGGCGCTGGGCAGAGACGAAGGCAGTGGTGATGCCGGTGGGCCGGCTGATGCTGTCGAAGGAAGACTGGAAGCGCAGCATCGGGCCCTGGCTGCGCGGCGCGGGGCTCGGCTTTCCTTTCGGCGTCCTGCCGGCTGGCGGCACGGAGATGCCGACCATGCTGAGCTACTACGCCGAGCGGAAGCTGGTGGACCCGAAATACGCGCATGAATTCGGCACCACCGGCGCGATCGAGGGGGTCGCCGGCCCTGAGGCGGCGAACAATGCCGCCGCCGCCGGCGTGCTGGTGCCGATGCTGACGCTGGGACTGCCGACGAGTGCCACGGCCGCCATCATGCTCAGCGCCTTCCAGAGCTACGGCATCCAGCCGGGGCCACTGCTGTTCACGACGCAGGCCGATCTGGTGTGGACGCTGATCGCCAGCCTGTTCATCGCGAACGTCATGCTGGTGGTGCTGAACCTGCCTCTGGTGGGGCTCTGGGTGCGGATCCTGAAGATCCCGACGCCGCAGCTTTACGCCGGCATTCTGGTGTTCGCGACGATCGGCACCTACGGCATCAGCAACAGCGTGATCGACCTGGTGCTGCTGTACATCATCGGGATCGTGGCGATGTTCATGCGGCGCTTCGACTTCCCGACCGCGCCGGTGGTGATCGGGATGATCCTGGGGCCGATGGCGGAACAGGCGATGCGCCAGGCGCTGACCATCAGCCAGGGCGACTGGAGCACCTTCGTGACCCGGCCGGTGAGTGTCTCCATCCTGGGCTTGGCGGCGGCGGCGCTGATCGGGCCGCGGCTGTACGAGATGTTGGGGCGGCGCGCGGCGCGATAGCGATTGCACAAGGACTGCGTGCTCTGGCATTGTGCGCTTATGACACAAACGACTGGTTCTGGGATCGATGACGCTATCCGTGCCGCTGGCGGCGTCGAGCGGCTGGGGAACGCGCTGGGGTGCGCCCATTCCTCCGTGGTGCGATGGCGGCAGCGGGGGCGCGTGCCCGCGGACCGAGTGGTGGCGATCGAGGCGGTGACCGGGGTGCCGCGGCACCGGCTTCGGCCGGAGCTCTATGCCCTGCCTGACCAGCCTGGCATGGCGGAGACCCAGGCGCCCTACCTCGCGGAGGCCCGCAGCCAGGGCGTCGATCCCCAGCACATCCCGGAGGCGGCGCTGACCAAGGCCGCCGGGGACGAAAAGGCGCGGCGCTGGGCGGAGGAGAACCGAGAGGCGATCGAGTCCTACAATGCCTGGGTAGAGGAACACGGGGTGATTTTGGCGAAGTATCGCACGTTCTGATGGCTCGCTTCGGGTTGCATCGGCTGCGCAACACGCCGGGATATCTGCTCGATGTGCAGTCCTTGCATTTGGACTGGCTCGCCACCCGCGTCGTGGTGCCGCTGATCGCCGAGCGTGGCGGACCACTGGCGACGAAGGGGTTGATGCCGGTCTTCGACATCGACGGTGAACGCTGGCTTATGTTGACCCCACAGATGGCATCGATCGAGCGGCGCGCGCTCGGCCCCGTCCTCGGTGATCTCAGCATCGAGCGGGACCGCATCATTGCCGCGCTCGACCTCCTGCTCACGGGGTTCTAGCCTCCCGGGAAAATCGGGGGAGAACCGGCCATGGCTCAACGACGCCATATTCTTGCGAGTGCCGCATTGTTGGCGCTTCCGCGAGTTTCGCGCGCGCAGGGAACCTGGCCGGACCGGCCGCTCCGATTTATCATCGGCGGTGCCGCGGGCGGTGCCTCCGACATCTTCCTCCGCATGCTGGAGGTGCGGCTGCGGGAAAAGCTCGGTCAGCCACTGATGATCGACCCGCGCCCTGGCGCGGGCGGCATGGTCGGCGCGGAGATCGCCGCGCGCGCGACGCCGGATGGCTACAGCTTCTACATCAACCACATCGCCTCCCATGGCATTGGCCCGACGCTGTACCGCCGCCTGTCATACGATCCGCTGCGCGACCTGCCCGGCGTGGCGCGCATCGCCTCGATGCCCAACGTGCTGATCGTGAAGGGCGATGGACCGATCCGCAGCGTGGCCGAGCTCGTTGCCTTCGCGCGCGTCAATCCGGCGCGATCGAATTTCTCGTCGGCAGGTTCGGGCACGTCGTCGCATCTGTCGGGCGTGCTGTTCGGCAGCCGCATGGGGGTGGAGGTGCAGCATGTGCCCTATCGCGGCACCGCGCCCTCCATGGCGGCGGTCCTCAATGGCGAGGTGCTGTTCGCGATCGACAATGCGCCCGCGAGCCGTCAGCAGGTGCTCGCGGGGATGCTGCGCGCGCTGGGGGTCTCGACCGCCGCGCGGGTATCGACGATGCCGGAAATCCCGACGCTGCAGGAACAGGGCGTGCCGGAGTTCGACGTCGCGTCCTGGTACGGGATCGCCGCGCCGGCGGCGGTGCCGCGCCCGATCATCGAGCGCCTGGGCGCCGAGATCGTGGCTGCGCTGAACGACCCGGCCGTGGCGCAGCGCCTGCGCGACTACGGGGCGGAGCCAGCACCGCTCGGACCCACCGAATATGACGCCTACATGCTGCGCGAGAAGGAGCTTTGGGCACCGGTGGTGCGTGCCGCCGGTGTCACGGTAGATTGAGGGGAGCGCGTCCGTTGTGACCGCGTTCGTTGCGCCGCCTTGAGCGCGGGCCTCGCGCAATGCCGCTACCGCCTCAAGTCCGTTGAGAAGGTGCCGTTGATGGCGACAAGAGCAAGGTACTGTCGCCTCTGACCGACGCGCCGCGGAGGTTCCCAGCGGAAAGCGCGGAGCAATATGGCCTACGGTGCAAACGAGATGCGATGTGCAGGCACCGGCCATCTTGCCTGACTTGAATGCCCGGCGCTGCGCCCGGCGATAGCAAAGTCTTGCCGTCGATAACTGAACCGCGAACCGAAGCCGATCGCGCCAGCCAACCTCAGGCCGCGAGGAAAACGATGCCGATAGCCATCGCCGCGAACCCGGCGGCGCGGAACGGCAGCGCCCCTGTGATGCAACGCGCCACCACCATGGCGCCCAGCGCGATGCCCGTCTGCATCACGGTCAGCATCGCGAGGTAGCCGGCAAAGACCAGCGCGGGGCTGGCGACGGCAGCTTCCGCAAGGGCATGGCCATGAAACAATCCTGCAAGTGCGAAGGCCGGGATCAGCAGCGCGGCCGCTGGTCGGGCACGACCCGCCACCACCAGCACGGCGCCGGCCACGATGACGGAAGCGGCGACCACAACCTCCACCGGCCCGAGGCCCCAGCCCGCACGGTGTAGCAGCGCGCCGCCAAGGGCCGCCCCCAGAAAGGCGATCAGCGCGCGAGGAGCGGCTGACAGCAGCAGGCCCGCCGCCAGCAGGAATGCCAGATGGTCGAGCCCCAGGATCGGGTGCGCGATGCCGGAGGCGATGCCCTCCCACAGGCTCGCGGGCGGCAAGCCGCCAGAGGGGTGGTGGGCCAGCGCCGGAAATGGCAGCATCAGGACCAGCGCGGCGAAAACTCGGATCATGGCAGGCGCCTTTCATGTTCGGCTGGCATGTTCACCTTGCCAACCTTGTCAGCAAAATCCCGTCAGAGGCTGGCGATGGCAATGTCCACCGCATCGCCAAAGCGATCGACGATCGCGTCGATCTGTGCGGCATTGACGATGTAGGGCGGTGCGAGGATGGCGTGGTCGCCGCGCTTGCCGTCGATGGTGCCGCCCATCGGATAGCAGGCCAGCCCCAGCGCGAAGGCCTCATGCTTCACCCGCTCATTCAGCTTCAACGCGGGGTCGAAGGGCGTCTTGGTCGCGCGATCGGTCACGAACTCCACCGCCCAGAACAGCCCCCGCCCGCGGATGTCGCCGATGTGGCGGTGATTGCCAAGGCGCTCGGTCAGGCGCGTCTCCAGCAGCGCGCCCATGGCCTGCACATTCGCGAGCAGGTTCTCCTCCGCGATCACCTGCTGCACCGCGAGCGCCGCCGCGCAGGCCACCGGATGCGCCTGGTAGGTGTGGCCGTGCTGGAAGGTGCCGCTGCCGCGCGTAAGCCCTTCAATGACGCGGCCATGCACGAGGATGCCGCCGATCGGCTGGTACCCACCGCCGAGGCCCTTCGCGATGACCTGGATATCAGGCGTCACGCCCTCCGCTTCCCACCCATGCATGGTGCCGCAGCGGCCGACGCCGCTCATCACCTCATCGAGGATCAGCAGCGCGCCGTGCCGCTCGCAGACCGCACGCATGGCCTGGAAATAGCCTGGCACGGCGGTGACGCAGCCGAGCGTCGCACCCACCACCGTCTCCGCGATGAAGGCGATGACCGTGTCGGGGCCGAGGCGCTGGAACTCGGCCTCAAGCTCGGCGGCGAGCCGCGCGACATAGCCGGCATCATCCTCGTCATTGGCGCGGTCGCGGTAGGCGTAGCAGGCCGAGACATGGCTGAAGGCGGGCGACAGGATCGGCTCATAGGGCGCCCGCCGCGCGGCATTGCCGGAGGCCGAGAGCGCGCCGAGCGTATTGCCATGATAGCTCTGCTTGCGCGCGACAAAATGCCGGCGCTGCAGCTGGCCGATTTCCAGAAAATACTGCCGCGCCATCTTGTAGGCGGCCTCGTTCCCCTCCGATCCGGAGGAGCAGAAGTAGGCGTGCGTCAGCCCCCCCGGCGCATGCCCCACCATCTGGTCGGCGAGCCGTTCCGCGCTGTCGCAGGAAAACAGCGAGGTGTGCGCGTAGCAGAGCCGGTCGATCTGCGCCTTCATCGCCTCGATGACCTTGGGATGGCCATGCCCGAGGCATGCGACCGCGGCGCCGCCCGAGCCATCGATGATCTCGCGCCCCGCCGCGTCGCGCAAAATGATCCCCTCGCCGGAGATCGCCAGCGGCGGATCGCTGCGGAGGTTGCGATGGACGATGTGGCTCATGGGGAAACCTCGGGAATGGGGTAGTCGGCGAGTTCGGGCAGCATGGCCTCGACGACGAAATCGACGAAGGCCTCGGGTGCGTCGAGGTAGAATTCCCGCGTCGAGTAAGCGGCCACGCTGGCCGCGCAGCCATGCTCGGAAAGCCATGCGGCGAGGCGCTGCAGATCGGCCTCCGGCGTGTCGCTGAGGAAGGCAATCTGCGAGCGCAGCTTGTCCGCGTCTCGGTTCGGCGTCTCGCTGCGGCTGAACTGCACGTCGATGTTGAAGCCGGCCTGGCGCATCCAGACCGCGCGTTCGGTGCGGCGCAGGATGGCGAAGTTAAGCATTTCCGTGAACAGCGCGACGACCGTCTCGAACTGCGCCGGGTGCAGCCGGTTGGCGACGTGGTTGAATTTCATGGCGCCGTCAGCATCCCCACCACCGCCCCTGTCATGCAGCACGCGATTGACGCCGCGACCAGCGAGGGCAGGCCGAGGCGCACGATATCCGCGCGGCGTTCCGGGCACATTGCACTCATGCCCGAGACCATGATGCCCACCGAGCCGAGATTGGTGAAGCCGCAAAGCGCGTAGGTGAGGATCAGTCGGGTGCGTGGCGCAAGCGCGCCGCCGTTCGCCGCGAGGTCCAGGTAGGAGACGAACTCGTTGATGATGACCTTCACGCCGAGCGAGCGGCCGACCGCGAAGGCCTCGTTCGCACCCACGCCCATCGCATAGGCCAGCGGCCAGAACACATAGCCGGCGATGGCCTGCAACGTCAGGCCGGTGAGTGGTTCCAGCACCTGGTTCACCAGCGCGACCAGCGCCACGAACACGATCAGCGAGGCCATGATGCCGAGCAGCAATTGCAGCCCGTCCGTGGTGCCGACGACGATCGCCTCCATGGACGAGGCATAGAGGCGGGGCGCCACCGTATCGGCCTCCGTGGGCAGTGCGCCCCGTTCCGGTGGGATCATCAGCAATCCAGCGAGAACGGCGGCGGGTGCGGCAATCATCGAGGCGGTGAGCAGCTGCCCGGCGGCGTCGGGCACCACCGGCGCGATGATGGCGGCGTAGATCACCAGCGTGTTGCCGCTGATCGTCGCGAGCCCGGCGACCATGACGACGAACAGCTCTGCCCGAGACAGCCGCGCGAGCCAGGGGCGGATCAGCAGCGGCGCCTCGACCATGCCGACGAAGACGTTGGCCGCAACGGAAAACCCCGCCGCACCGCCGAGCCTGAAGGCGCGCCGCAGCCCGCCCGCCATGAGCCGCACGATGAAGGGCAGAATGCGCCAATGATACAGCAGCGCCGACAGCGCGCCGACCACCAGCACCAGCGGCAAGGCCTGGAAGAAGATGATGAAACTCGCACCCGGGGCGATCTCGGCGTAGGGCAGCGGCGCGCCGCCGAGATAGCCGAACACCAGCGCGGTGCCCGCGGTGGTGGCGCGTTGCAGGCTGCTCACCGCGTCGCCGGCTGCGGAGAAGACCGCGCGCAAAGCGGGGATGTGCAGCAGCGCGGCGGCGAGTGCGATCTGCGTCGCCAGCCCGGCCACCACGATGCGCGGGGAGACGCCGCGCCGGCAGCCGCCGAGCACCCAGGCGAGCAGGGTCAGGGCCAGAAGCCCAAGGCCCGACTGGATCTGGAGAACGCTCAGGGCTCGGCGTCCAGGTCGACCTCGATCTCGATCTCCAGCAGGACCTCCGCCTGGTCGCCTGGCATGGCCTCTACCCCGCGGAGCTTGCGGCTGATGGCGCGGGTGCGGGTTTGCGCGCGGCCGATCGTGTTGGACACGGTGCCGACCTGCTTACCGAGGCTCGTCAGCACAGCATCCATCTTGCCCATCTCCGCCTTCGTCGCGGAGAGCAGCTCGCGCACGCCCTCCGCATTCTTGGACAGCGCAAGCGTCACATGGCCGAGCTGGATGGTCCGCAGCATCGCCGGCAGCAGCGAGGGTCCGAGCACCAGCACCCGGTGCGTGCGGCCGATATCGTCAATGAGGCCCGGGATCCGCGCGATCTCCGCATACAGCCCCTCGGTCGGCAGATACATCACGCCAAATTCGACCGTGCGCGGCGGGCAGATGTACTTGCTTCCAATCTTCGCGGCCTCCCCGCGCACCCTGGTTTCCAGCCCGCGCCGCGCCTGCGCTTCGGCCACGGGATCGGCCGCGTCCCAGGCATTCATCAGGCGCTCGTAATCCTCGACCGGGAACTTCGCGTCCACCGCGAGGAACACGCGCTGCTCGCCGGTGGTTGGCATCAGGATCGCGAACTCCACGGCATCCGCACTGTCGTCGCGCAGCTTCACGTTGGTCTCGTAGGACCCCGCCGGCAGGATGTCGTCGAGCAGCGCCTTCACCTGCGTCTCGCCCCAGCCACCGCGAGTCTTCACATTGCCGAACAGCCGCTTCAGGTCGCCCACCTGGGACGCGACCGCGCTGACATTGCCCATCATCGCCTGGATGGCGTTGAACTGATCGATGACGCGGGCGAAGCTCTCCGTCATCTGCTTCTCGACCGCGGTCGCGAGCTGTTCGTTCACGCTCTTCTGGATGTCGGCAAGGCGCGCATCATTCGCCTCCCGCATCTCCTTCACCTTGGCCTCCAGCGCGGTGCGCTGCTCATCCGACTTCCGCTCGATCAGGTCGCGCGCGACCGTCATCTGGTCGGTGAGCATCTTCTGCTGGCGCGTCTCGGCCTCGGCGAGCGTGTTCCGCTGGTCACCCAGCCCCTGCGCGAGGTCGCGCTTCAGCGCGGCAATCTGCTCGACCAACGCCTCGCGCTGCTCGCCCTGGGTCTTCTGCTCGCGTGCTTCGGCCTCGTAGAGGCTGGTGCGCAGCGCGGCGACACCATCCGCAAGCGCCAGCTGAAGTCCCACCACCTGCTGGCTAAGGCTGGATTTCTGCGCCTCCAGCACGACTCGCGTCTCGGCCTGCCCGGCATTGGCTGATTTCGCCTGGTCGATGGTGAAGTTGGCGATCTTCTCGCCGATCTCAGACGTGCCGCGCTGCACCTCGGCCTGGATGGTACCCTGCAGGCGGCCAAAGGCTTCGTCATTGCCGCGGCGCAGCAGCAGCACCACCAGGAGAATGGCGAGGACCGCCAGGATGATGATGGTGTCGAGAGTCATGGGTGCCTTTCGTGGGGAGAAAGGCTGGGGAAAAGAATTTCCCGTGGCCCCATTCTTTTATTTTTTGATTTTTGGTGCTGACCCAACGGCCGCATCCGTTATCCAAAAACAAAAGAATGGGTTTCGGGGAAATTCCTTTCCCCGACCTTCTCCACTCAATGCCTGAAGTGTCGCATCCCCGTGAACACCATGGCCAGCCCCGCCTCATCCGCCGCTGCGATGACCTCGGCATCCCGCATCGAGCCACCCGGCTGAATGACGCAGGTGGCGCCTGCAGCGGCCGCCGCGAGCAGACCATCGGCGAAGGGGAAGAACGCGTCGGATGCCACGACCGAGCCCTTGGCCGCATCCCCGGCCTTCCAGGCGGCGATGCGGGAGCTGTCTACGCGGCTCATCTGTCCGGCGCCGATGCCGACCGTCGCGCCGTCCTTGGCGTAGATGATGGCGTTGGATTTGACGTGCTTGGCGACGCGGAAGGCGAAGAGCAGGTCGTCCAGCTCGGCCTCGGTCGGTGCACGCCTGGTCACCACGCGAAGGTCGGCGCGGGTGACGCGGCCGGCGTCGCGTGACTGCGCGAGGAAGCCGCCGGCGACGGTGCGCAGCGTCATGCCAGGTAATGTCGGGTCGGGCAGGCCGCCGGTCAGCAGCAGGCGCAGGTTCTTCTTCCGCGCGAAGATGGCGCGAGCGGCTTCATCGGCGTCGGGTGCGACGACGACTTCGGTGAAGATGGCGGTGATCTTGGCGGCGGCCTCGGCGTCGAGCGTGCGGTTTGCCGCGACGATGCCCCCGAAGGCGGAGGTCGGATCGCAGGCCAGCGCGCGGTCCCAGGCGGCGGAAAGTGTGTCGCCGGTGGCGACGCCGCAGGGGTTGGCGTGCTTGACGATGACGATGGTCGGCGGCTCGAACTCGGCCACGCATTCGAAGGCGGCGTCGGTGTCGCCGAGGTTGTTGTAGGACAGCTCCTTGCCCTGCGCCTGGGTCGCGGTGGCGATGCCGGCGCGCGGCTGGGTGACGTAGAAGGCCGCCTGCTGGTGCGGGTTCTCGCCGTAGCGCAGGTGCTGGCGCAGCACGCCCGCCATGGCCAGGCGCGGCGGAAGGGCCTCGCCCTGCTGCTCCGCGAACCAGGCGGCGATGGCGGCGTCGTAGGCGGCGGTGCGGGCATAGGCGGCGGCGGCGAGACGGCGGCGGGTCGCGAGCATCGTGCCGCCCTGCGCTTCGATCTCGGCCTGGATCTCGGCGAAATGCGCGGGCTCGGTCAGGACGGCGACGTGGGCGTGGTTCTTGGCGGCGCTGCGGATCATCGCGGGACCGCCGATATCGATATTCTCGACGCAGCTGTCGTAATCGCCACCGGCGGCGACGGTCGCCTCGAAGGGGTAGAGGTTCACGGCGACGAGGTCGATCGGTGCGATGCCGTGCGCGTCCATTTCAGCAACGTGCGCCGCAAGATCGCGGCGGCCCAAAATGCCGCCATGGATCTGCGGCACCAGCGTCTTCACCCGGCCATCGAGGATCTCGGGGAAGCCGGTGTGGTCGGAGACGTCCTTCACCGGCACACCGGCCTCACGTAGGGCCTTGGCGGTGCCGCCGGTCGACAGGATTTCCGCGCCCTGCCCCACCAGGAAGCGCGCGAAGTCCACCAGGCCGGTCTTGTCGGAAACCGAGAGCAACGCGCGGCGGATCGGCAGGGCGTCGCTCATGGGCAATCAGACCTCTTCGTCGCGATCCGGCTCGACGACGATTTCCTCGTCGATGCTGTCGGCATCATCCTCCAGCTCCTCGGCATCCTCGACCGCCTCGTCGGCATCGGCGTCGATCTCGACGTCCTCGGCCTCGGCCTCGGGCGTGACGACGCGCTTCTTGATCTTCTCGTCGGGGATGTTCGCGGCGGCGCGGCGCAGGCGGGGCTGCTCGGCGGGCTGCTCCGTGGCGCATTTCGGGCAGGTCGCGGGGGTGCGCGCCATATCGTAGAATTTCGTGCCACAGGTGACGCAGACACGCTTCAGGCCGAGTTCGGGCTTCGCCATGGGCAGAATGTGCCTTGCTAAATGCTCCGGGGGCTTGGGCTGAGGGCGAGGATGCCCCCCGGGGCGAATTCGGGGTGCGGCGCATTGCCATGGGCGGGCGCCGCGTGTCAAACGCGCGGAATGACCCCTGGCACCCAAACCCCGCTCCGCTCCTCGAAACCCGCGGGTCCGCTCACCGGCCGGCTGTCGGTCCCGGGTGACAAATCGATCAGCCACCGGGCGCTGATGTTCGGCGCCCTGGCGGTCGGCGAGACCCATATTACCGGCCTGCTTGAAGGCGAAGACGTGCTGCGCACGGCGGCCGCGATGCGCCTGCTTGGCGCCGAGGTCACCCGGCTGGGGCCCGGCGAGTGGCGCGTGGCGGGGCGCGGCGTGGGCGGGCTGACCGAGCCCGCCGATGTGCTAGACATGGGCAATTCCGGCACCGCGGCCCGGCTGCTGTGCGGGCTGCTGGCGGGCCACCCGATCTTCGCGGTGATGACCGGCGATGCCAGCCTGCGGAAGCGCCCGATGCTGCGCGTGACGGTGCCGCTGGCCGCGACGGGGGCCGAGTTCTGGACGCGGGAGGGCGGTCGCCTGCCGCTGGCGGTGCGCGGCGCGGCCGACCCGATGCCGCTCGACTACACGCTGCCGGTCGCTTCCGCCCAGGTCAAAAGCGCCTGCCTGCTGGCGGGGCTGTGCGCTCCCGGCGTGACGCGGGTGGTCGAGCGCGAGCCGACGCGGGATCACACGGAAAACATGCTGCGCCACTTCGGCGCCGAGGTTTCGGTCACGGATACGCCCGACGGGCGGGAAATCCGGCTGGTGGGCCAGCCGGAACTGGTGGCGGCACCGGTGCGGGTGCCGGGCGACCCCTCCTCAGCCGCCTTCCCGATCGCCGCGGCGCTGCTGGTGCCCGGCAGTTGCGTGGTGGTCGAGGGCGTCGGCCTGAATCCGCTGCGGACAGGTCTTCTGGCGACGCTGCGCGAAATGGGCGCGACGCTCGAGGTTGAGAATGCGCGGGTCGAGGGCGGCGAGCCGGTGGGTGACATCGTGGCCAGCTTCAGCAGCCTGCGCGGGGTGGATGTCCCGGCTGACAGGGCGCCGTCCATGATCGATGAGTACCCGGTGCTGGCGGTGCTGGCGGCCTTCGCGCAGGGCACTACGCGCATGCGCGGCCTCGCGGAGCTGCGAGTGAAGGAGAGCGACCGGCTCGCCGCGACGGAAGCGCTGCTCACCGCCAATGGCGTGCGCTGTTCGATCGAGGGCGACGACCTCATCGTCGAGGGGGGCCCGGTGCCGGGCGGCGGGCTGGTCGAGACGCACATGGACCATCGTCTGGCGATGAGCGCGCTGGTCATGGGCCTCGCGAGCGCCGCGCCGGTGATGGTGGATGATGCCGGCTTCATCGACACTTCCTTCCCCGGCTTTGCGGCGCGGCTGAACCGCTTGGCGGGGGGCGAGGCGATCTCGGCGCCATGATCCTGGTCATCGCCATCGACGGGCCTGCGGCGGCGGGCAAGGGCACGCTCGCGCGCCGGTTGGCGGCGGCGCTGGCGCTTCCCTACCTGGATACGGGACTGCTTTATCGCGCGGTGGGGCGGCGGCTGCTGGATCAGGCCGTGGACCCGCGTGACGCGGTGCTGGCCGAGGCGGCGGCGCGGGCCTTGCGGCCTGAAGACCTCCACCGCACGGATCTGCGCGGCCCGGCCGCCGACATGGCGGCGAGCGAGGTCGCCGCGATCCCGGCCGTGCGCGCCGCGCTGCTTGACTGGCAGCGCGATTTCGCGCGCGAGGCGGGCGCGGTGCTGGATGGCCGGGACATCGGAACCGTGGTGTTCCCCGAGGCACAGATAAAACTGTTCGTGACGGCCGCGCTGGAGGAACGGGCACGCCGGCGCCTCGCGGAGCTGCACGGGCGGGGCGTGGCCGCCGTGTTCGAGCAGGTGGAGACGGAGCTGCGGATGCGCGACACCCAGGATAGCGGGCGCAGCACGGCGCCACTGAAGCCGGCGGCGGACGCGATCCTTCTGGACACGACCCACCTGGATGCCGAAGCTGCCTTCGCCCAGGCCATGGAAGTGGTCGGACAGCGCATCGCGGAATAGCCCAAGCGCGCGATGCGCGGTCCGACCCACCCTTAGACGCCCGGGCTTTTCCGTTGACTCTCCGAGACGTGCCGCCTAAGCGATTGGCGCCGGGCGATTTCCGGCCGGATTGCGGCGGACCGTCACGCGCTTCACCCCACGGGTCAGTTTGGCCAAGCCGTCCTTCCCAGGGCGCAGGATCGTTTCCGGCAACGCTGCCAGAGTGCGCGGGCCGAGAGACCGGAAGATACACCACCGTATGGCTACCATTACCGCCGACCGCGCGGGCAGCGAAGACTTCGCCGCCCTCCTCGAAGAGACCCTCGGCCCTGACACCGGCTTCGCCGGCTCCGTCGTCACGGGCCGCGTCATCCGCGTGGATGATGATTTCGCGGTCGTCGATGTCGGTCTGAAGAGCGAAGGCCGCGTGCCTTTGCGTGAATTCGCTCCTCCCGGCATGAAGGCCGAGGTCAAGCCCGGCGACGTCATCGAGCTGTTCGTCGAACGCTACGAAGACCGCGACGGCACCATCGTGCTCAGCCGCGAGAAGGCCCGCCGTGAGGAGGCCTGGACCAATCTGGAGAAGTCCTTCACCGCCCAGGTGCGCGTGAATGGCGTCATCTTTGGCCGCGTGAAGGGTGGCTTCACCGTCGACCTCGGCGGCGCCGTGGCCTTCCTGCCGGGTTCGCAGGTCGACATCCGCCCCGTTCGCGACGTCGGCCCGCTGATGGGCAGCCCGCAGCCGTTCCAGATCCTCAAGATGGATCGTGCGCGCGGCAACATCGTCGTGTCGCGCCGTGCCGTCCTCGAAGAGACGCGCGCCGAGCAGCGCAGCGAGCTCATCCAGGGCCTCAAGGAAGGCATGATCCTCGACGGCGTGGTCAAGAACATCACCGATTACGGTGCGTTCGTGGACCTCGGCGGCGTCGATGGCCTGCTGCACGTGACCGACATCGCCTGGCGCCGGATCAATCACCCGAGCGAGGCCCTGACCATCGGCCAGCCCGTTAAGGTGCAGGTCATCCGCTTCAACTCCGACACGCAGCGCATCAGCCTCGGCATGAAGCAGCTGATGTCCGATCCGTGGGATGGCGTGGCCATCAAGTACCCGGTGCAGGGCAAGTTCTCCGGACGTGTGACGAACATCACCGACTACGGTGCGTTTGTTGAGCTTGAGGCCGGCGTCGAGGGTCTCGTTCACGTCAGCGAGATGTCCTGGACCAAGAAGAACGTCCATCCCGGCAAGATCGTCGCCACCTCCGAGCAGGTGGACGTGATGATCCTGGATGTGGACGAGCCGAAGCGCCGGATTTCGCTGGGCCTCAAGCAGGCGCAGGGCAATCCTTGGGAGCTGTTCGCGGAGGCCAACCCGCCGGGCAACATCATCGAGGGCGAGATCCGGAATATTACGGAATTCGGCCTGTTCATCGGCATCGCGCCCGATGTCGACGGCATGGTCCACATGTCCGACATCTCGTGGGACGAGCAGGGCGAAGCCGCCATGGCGAAGTACGCCAAGGGCGACATCGTCAAGGCAAAGGTCTTGGATGTGGATGTCGAGAAGGAGCGTATTTCGCTCGGCATCAAGCAGCTTGAAGCCGATCCGGCGGCCGAGGTCCTCGACCGTATCCGCAAGGGCGACATCGTCACCACCATCGTCACCAAGGTCGAGGCCAATGGCATCGAGGTGAAGGTGGACGAGGTGTTGACCGGCTTTATCCGTCGCGCGGAGCTCGCCAAGGAGCGCAACGACCAGAAGCCCGAGAAGTTCGCCATCGGCGAGAAGGTCGATGCGAAGGTCGTGGCCGTGGATCGCGCCGCCCGCCGCCTGGCCCTGACCATCAAGGGCAAGGAAGTCGAGGAGGATCGCGAGGCGGTCAAGGAATACGGCACCACCGATAGCGGTGCCTCGCTGGGCGACATCCTGGGTGCGGCCATCCGCCGCCGCCGCGAGATCGCCGGCGAAGAGTAAAAGGTATCGGTGCTGGCCTCCGGGCCAGCACCAGAATCGAAAATGGGTGCTGACCTCACGGCCAGCACCCATCGATAAAAACAAAAGAATGGGGTCCGGGGAAATTCCTTTCCCCGGCCTTTTTCGTTTAAAGCCCGGTCGGCTGCCCCGCCACAACCACCGCCAGCTCATCAGGCTTCAGCATCCGCTTCGCCAGCGCGGCCAGCCGCGCATTGGTGATCGCATTCAGCCGCTCTGGCCGCGCCGACAGCCAGTCCAGGGGACGGTTGTTCCGTTGCAGCGCGAGGAGAGTGCTCGCGATGCGCCGGCTATCGGTGAACTGCAGCGCCTGCGACCCGGTGAGGTAGGCGATCGCGTCCGCGCGTTCTTCCTCGGTGGGACCGGTTTCGCTCATCTTCCGCCACTCGTCGCGGATCACGTCGAGGGCTTCGGCGACCTTGCCGTTTTCGGTGGCGAGTCCGCCGCTGATGATCGCCTGTCCGAACAGCACGTCGAGCCCGGCGCTGACGCCATAGGTAAGCCCGCGTTCGACCCGGATCGCCTGCATGAGGCGCGAGGAGAAGCCGCCGCCGCCGAGGATGCGGAGCATGATCTGCGCCGCTTCCCAGTCGGGGTCGGACACGGCCAGGCCGGGCTGTCCGAACAGGATGGTGGATTGCGGGAAGGGCATCGGCACGATGCGGCGGGGAAAGTGCACGAAGGCGGGAAGTTCGGGGCCTTCGGCCGGCGCCCCGTTGGGCAGGCCGGCGAACAGCTCCGGGATGATGGCGCGGATGCCGGCCGCGTCGATCGCGCCGGCCACGCCGATCAGCATGCCGTTGGAGCGCAGCTGCCGGTCATGGGCTTCGCGCATCAATGGGATGGTGAGGGCGGCAATGCTGTCTGTCGTGCCACCGGTCGGCCGTCCCGCGGAGTGGGTCGGGAATGCGCCGGCCCAGAAGGCGCGGCTCGCCTGCCCGCGTGGCTGCTCCAGGCTCTGGCGTGCACCGGCCAGCGCGCGAGCGCGCACCCGCTCGAAGGCGTCATTGTCGAAGCGCGGCTCGACCATGGCGGAGCGGGCGAGGCGGAGTGCGCGGGGGAGGGCATCGCTCAGCGCGCGGAGGTTGCCCTCGAAGCCATCGCGCTGGGCTTCGAAGCTCAGGTTGATGGCGTCGTCGCGGATTGCATCCGTGAAGGCGCGCGCGGGAAGGTCGCCGGCGCCCTCGCCGAGCATCGCGGCCATCAGGGAGGTCGCACCTTCCTGCCCGGCTGGCTCGGCCGCCGCACCGCCGCGCCACGACCACGACAGGGAGACGACGGGAACCGAGTGGTCCTCGACCAGCCAGATGTTGCCGGCGGGGACTTCGATGACCTGGATGGGCAGCGAGAAGCCGGTCATGTCACGCGGTCTCCGGCAACAGCCAGCCCACGCAATCGCGCGGCGCCGAGAGAACGGCGCGTGCGGTGGCAGTGACTTGCTCCGCCGTCACTGCGCGGATGCGCGCGGGCCAAAATTCGATCGTCTCGATCGGCAGGCCGGATGCGAGGGCATTGCCGATCAGCCGCGGGGCGGCGCCGATGCCATCGAGGGACAGCAGCGCGCCGGCAGTGATCTGGCGGATCGAGCGCGCCACGCGCGCGGGTTCGGCGCCGGTCTGCAGCAGGCGCGCGATGACGGCGTCGGTGGCGGCTTCGAGGCGATCCGGCGCCGTGCCGCGCCGGGCGATGGCGCTGATGCCGAACTCGCCGGCGCCGACATTGTCGGCATCGAAGCTGGCATTGGCCGAGGTGGCGAGGCCGGTCTCGATCAGTGCCTCGTGCAGCAGGCTGCCCTGCCCGGAGCCGACCAGGTGCGCAAGCACCTCCAGCGCCCAGGCGTGGTCGGTGTCGCCCCAGGTGAGCGAGGGGGCCACCCAGCTACGCAGATAGGTGGCCTCGGTGATCGCGGGGGATCGTGTGGTCACCTTGCGCTGCGGCGGTGCAGCGGGCGGCGGCGCACGGTCGCGCGTCGGTGCCGGCCGCGCGTCGACGCCGCCATAATGCTCCTCGACCAGCCGCCTCAGCGCACCTTCTTCGGCATCCCCCGCGATGACCAGGACCGCGTTTGCGGGCGCGTACCAGCGCTCGTGGAAGGCGAGAAGGTCGGCGTGGCGGATGGCGCGGATTTCCTCCGGCCAGCCGATGATCGGGCGGCCGTGCCAATGCTGGCGGCCCCAGAGTGCTGCCTCGAACTCCTCGCGGAACAGGGCGCGCGGGTTGGTGTCGGTGCGCTGGCGGCGCTCCTCAATCACGACCTGACGTTCGGATTCCATCTGATCGGCGGGGAATAGCGGGAAGGCGAAGCGGTCCGCCTCCATGTCCATGATCAGCGACAGGCGGGAGGCCTCGACCTGCTGGTAGTAGGCGGTGACATCGCGTGAGGTGAAGGCGTTGTCGTTCCCGCCCTCGCGCGCGACGCGCTGCGACAGGGCGCCGGAGGGCACGTTTCGGCTGCCCTTGAACATCATGTGTTCCATGTAGTGCGCGACGCCGGAGATGCCCTGCGGGTCCTCGCCGCCACCGGCGCCGTAGAACAGGTACTGCATGACGACGGGCACCCGGCGGCTCGGCGCGAAGGCCACGCGCATGCCGTTCGGCAGGCTCCAGACCCTGGCGCCGAACAGAGGGCGCTCGCCAGCGGGCGGGGTGAAGGCGGCCGCGTGGCGCGCCAAGGGCGGCACCGGGACCGCAGCAGCGGCAGCGGTGGCGAGGGCGGCGCGACGCGTCATCTGGATCATGCTTCCAGAATGGGGCGCACTCGCCACGCCGGGAAGGGGTGGGGGATCAGAAGATCCCCAGGAAGGAGCGCCGCGGGCGCTGGATGATCGGCGTATCGCCGTTGGTCACCTCGCGGCCAAGCGCCGCATTCTCCCGCAGGCGCGCATTTTCGCGCGTCGCGTCGACGGCGGTCCCCGGCGGGGGCGTGTCGCGCCAGAACATCAGGCGGTCCGTCACGCTGCGCTCCGGCGCGTCGAGCCGGGTGCTTTCCTCATCCACGCGGCGGCGGATATCGGGCGGCGCATTGCCGCGCTGGACCTGGGACAGCAGTGCGGCCTCACCGCTGCCGCCCCGCGTCGGGCCGGCCGGCGCCAGGGCGGTGCCGGGGGCGAGGGTGGCCTCGGCGGCCTCACGCGAACTGCGCTCCATCGGTCGGCCGGCGCCAGGACGCGGCGTCGGCAGCGAACCCGTCATGTCCGGCGGCATGGACAGAGGCGCGCGCGTGACGACCACGAATTCATCGGGCGCGTCGCGCGTCAGGCCGAGAAACCGCGACGTGCCGCTGCCGCAGGCTGGAAGTGCCAGGGCGAGGCCGAGCGCCAGGGGGACGAGGCGGAGATGCTTGCTCATGACTGGGTTTTAGCGGTGGGCGAGGGCCGCAACAAGGCGTCGATCACAAGGACGCCCACACCGCAGACGATGGCGGCATCGGCCAAGTTGAACACGTACCAGTGCCAGTCCCAGGCGTGCACATCCACGAAATCGACCACCGCGCCGAACCGCAGCCGGTCGATCACATTGCCGATGGCGCCGCCGACGACCGCACCCAGCGCGGCGGCGGTAAGGCGATTCTCCGCCCGCGCCATCCAGCGCAGCAAGAACACGGCCACCCCGAGCGCCAGGACCGAGAGCGCGACCTGGTGCCAGGAACTCTGGCCGGTGAGCATCCCGAAGGTGACGCCACGGTTCCAGACCATGGTGAGGTCGAGGCCGAAAGGACCGGCCTGGAAGCCGGGGATCTGGCCGACGTCGTCGAGCTGCAATCGGTCCAGAATGAACCATTTGCTGAACTGGTCGGCGGCCACGAGGGCGGCAGCGATGGGGAGGCCAAGGCGGAGACTCATGGGCGGCGAAGGTCGGAAGGAATTCCCCCGAACCCCTTTCTTTTATTTTTGTCTGTGGGGGTCATCACGGGGTGACGACGGCTTCGCAGCGGCGGCAGAGGGTGGGGTGGGCGGGGGAGGCGCCGACTTCTTCGAGGACGCGCCAGCAGCGGTCGCATTTGGTGCCGGGGGACTTGCCGAAGGTCACGGCCACGGCAGCACCAGCTTCAAGCCGCGCCGAGGAGACGATCGCGATTTCCGCCCAGTGCTCGGCGGAGAGAAGATCGATATCGGCCTCCGGCAAGGCAAGCACGGGAGCGGCCTGAAGGCTGGCGCCAATCGTGCCGTCGCGGCGCGCGGCTTCCAGAACGCTGGTCACTTCGCCACGAATGTCGCGCACCCTCACCCACTTCTCCGCCAACGCCGCGTCGCGCCAGCCCTCCGGCACGAACGGGAAGTCCAGCAGATGCACACTCCCCTCCTCGTCCGGGAACCGCGCCAGCCAGGCTTCCTCCGCGGTGAAGGCCAGCACCGGCGCGAACCACGCACACAGGCACCGATGCAGCACATCCAGCACGGTGCGCGCCGAGCGGCGGCGCAGGCTGTCCGGTGCGTCGCAGTAGAGCGCGTCCTTGCGGATGTCGAAGTAGAAGGCGCTCAGGTCGGAATTGCAGAAATCATGCAGCGCGGGGACCACGCCCGACCAATCATAGTTGGCGGCTGCCTCCCGCATCCGCGCATCGAGCTCCGCCACACGGTGCAGCACCCAGCGCTCCAGCTCCGGCAAGTCGTGATAGGCGACCGTCTCCGCATCGGTGAACCCGTCGAGGCTCCCGAGCAGCCAGCGCAGCGTGTTGCGGATGCGCCGGTACAGCTCCGCCTGCTGCTTGAGGATTTCCGGCCCGATACGCAGGTCCAGCGCGGTGTCGGAATTCATCACCCAAAGCCGCAGGATATCCGCGCCATACTGCGTCGTGACCTGCTGCGGCGCGGTGACGTTGCCGAGCGACTTCGACATCTTGCGCCCCTGCTCATCGAGCACGAAGCCATGCGTCAGCACCGCCTTGAAGGGTGCCACACCATTCGACCCGATGCTCTCCAGCAGGGAAGAATTGAACCAGCCGCGATGCTGGTCCGAGCCTTCGAGATACAGGTCGGCCGGAAACGGCATCCCACGCTGCTTCAGCACGAAGGCGTGGGTGGAGCCGCTTTCGAACCACACATCGACGATGTCCATCACCTGCTCGTAATCGGCGGGGTCGCGGCCCTCGCCCAGGAAGCGCCGCGCCGCGCCCGGCTTGTACCAGGCATCGGCGCCCTCGATCGCGAAGGCCTCGGTGACGCGGGCGATGATGGCGGGATCGCGCAGCGGCTCACCCGTGGTTTTCGACACGAAGACCGGGATCGGCACGCCCCAGCTGCGCTGGCGGCTGATGCACCAGTCGGGCTTGCCCGCGATCATCGCGTGCAGGCGGTTGCGGCCTGCCTCGGGGACGAATTGTGTGCCCGCGATGGCGTCGAGCGCCTTGGCGCGGATCTGCGTCTCGCCATCCATTGCGATGAACCATTGCGGCGTGGCGCGGAAGATCACCGGCTTCTTGGAGCGCCAGGAATGCGGGTAGCTGTGGCTCAGCTTGCCGGTGGCGGCGAGCGTCCCGGCGGCGCGCATCGCCTCATAGACGGCGGTATGCGCCTTGAAGACGTGCAGCCCCTCAAAACCCGGCGCCTGGGCGGAGAAGGTGCCGTCATCGTTGACGGTCTCCGGGACCGGCAACCCATGCGCGCGGCCAAGCGCAAAATCGTCCTCGCCATGGCCGGGCGCGATGTGGACGAAGCCGGTGCCGGCATCGGTGGTAACGAAATCGCCGGCGAGCAGCGGCACGTCGAACTCATAGCCATGGCCACGCAGTGGGTGGGCCGCGATGGCGCCGGTGAGGTCCGCGCCCTTGATGAGCCGTGCGATGGAATGCGCGCCGACGCCGGCATCCTTCTCGAACTGCGGCAGCAGCGGCAGCGCGACCAGCAGCCGGTCACCGACCGCGAGCAGCGAGGTCTCGGCGACCCCCTCCACATGCACCAGCGCGTAGTCGATCTCATCCCCATACGCGACCGCGCGGTTGCCCGGGATGGTCCAGGGCGTCGTCGTCCAGATCACCACATCGGCGCCGACCAGATCGGGCGAGGCGGCACTCAAGATGCGGAACTTGCCCCACAGGGTCGGCGAGACGACGTCGTGGTACTCGATCTCGGCGTCGGCCAGCGCGGTCTTCTCGACCGGGCTCCACATCACCGGCCGCAGCCCGCGATACAGTGCGCCGTTGAGCAGGAACTTCCCGATTTCGCCGGCGATGGCGGCTTCGGAGGGGAAGTCCATCGTCGCGTAGCGATGCTCCCAATCACCAAGCACGCCGAGGCGGGCGAACTCCTCGCGCTGCACGCCAAGCCAATGCGCGGCATAGGCGCGGCACTCGGCACGGAAATCGAGCACCGGCACGTCGTCCTTCTTGACCCCACCCTGATACTTGCCCTTGGGATCGCGATACTCCTCCTCGACCTTCCACTCGATCGGCAGGCCGTGGCAGTCCCAGCCCGGCACGTAGTCGGCATCGCGGCCGGCCATCTGCGCGGCGCGGTTGATGACGTCCTTCAGGATCTTGTTGAGCGCGTGCCCGATATGGAGGTTGCCATTCGCGTAGGGGGGGCCGTCATGCAGGATGAACGGCGTGCGGCCCTTCGATTGCGCGCGCAGCCTCTCCCAAACGCCAATCCGCGCCCAGCGCTCCAGCATGGCGGGCTCGCGCTTCGGCAGGTCCCCGCGCATCGGAAAGGGCGTGTTCGGCAGGAACACGGTGCCGCGGTAGTCGCGAGGCTCGGAAGGTGCGTCGTTCATGATGCCTGGATCTCAAGTCGCCGGCGATGCGGCGGGTCAGCGGTTGCGCGCGGCGGCAGGGCCGGCCCCGTCAGAGGGCCGAGGCCGTAATTCGCGCGGTGTTCGCCAGTGCCATGGATGCCTTATGGGGAGGTGCCGCGCATCCGGTCAAGCACGGCGGCACCTCGCGCCGGCTGATCATTATTTGAAGGTTCCAATTGCCCCGGGGCCTTCACGCTCACGCAGACGTCTCCGTTGAGCAGCCAATGGCGGCCGCGCCTGTCCAAGCGCAACCTCATCCACTGAGCCCAAGGAAACGGCGCGCATTCACCGCATCCTCGGCGATCGCGACCTTCAGCGCCTCAAGCCCGTCGAACCTGGCGTCGGGGCGGAGAAAGTGCAGCAGCTCCACCGCCAGCACCTGCCCGTAGAGGTCGCCGGAGAAGTCGAACAGGTAGGTCTCGAGCCGCGTCTGCGGGTCGCCGCCAAGGGTCGGACGGCGACCGATATTGGCGACACCCGGCACCACCAGCCCAACCGGCAGCCGCGCCCGCACGGCATAAACGCCGCGCGCCGGCTCCAGGTGGCGGCCTATCCACATGTTCGCGGTCGGCCAGCCCAGCACGCGGCCGATCTTGTCGCCGTGGACGACCTCGCTCTCGATCGCCCAGGGGTGGCCCAGCATCTCGGCCGCACGGTCGGGATAGCCATCCTGCAGGGCGCGGCGGATGCGGGTGGAGGTGATCGGCCCCGCTGCGTCGGAGACGGCCGGCACGATGGACAGGCCGATGCCGCGCTTCTCCGCTTCGCGCGAGAGGAAGGCCACGTCACCACCGCGGCGGTGCCCAAACGCGAAATCCGCCCCACAGGCGAGGTGCTTCGCGCCGATCCCCCGATGCAGCACCTCCTCGACGAAGGCCTCCGCCGTCATCGCCGCCAGCGCAGCGTCGAAGGGCAGCGCGTGGACCGCGCGGGCGCCGGCGGCGGCGAGTGCGGCCACCTTGGCCGGGAGCAGGGTCAGGCGGAACGGCGGATCATCGGGCCGGAAATGCTCGCGTGGATGTGGCTCGAACGTCAGCGCCTGCAGCGGCAGGTCCGGGCGCGCCGCATGCGCAGCCCGCAGCACCGCCCGGTGGCCCAGGTGAACGCCATCGAAATTGCCCAGGGCAACCGTACCGCCGCGCGCGCTCTCCGGAACATCGTGCCAGTCCGTGAGCAGGTTGATGCTCATTCTTCGCCCGGCATCAGCCACCGCGGCACCAGCGGCGGCACGAAGCTCGCAAGTCGATCGAGCGCGCTCTCGCCATCGGGTTCCATCTGCGCCAGCAGCCGCGCGTCAGGGCGCAAGAAACCCTCCGCAAGCATGTGGTCGAAGGCGGCCAGCATCGGCTGCCAATAGCCCGCCGTGTCGATGAACACCGCTGGCTTGCGATGGATGCCGAGCTGCAGCCAGGTCAGCACCTCGACCACCTCCTCGAGCGTACCGAAGCCGCCAGGCAGCACGGCGAACCCGTCCGACAGCTCCGCCATCATCGCCTTGCGCTCATGCATGGTGGCGACGACGCGGAGGTCGACCCGCCCGCGCTTGCCCGCCTCCCGCGCCAGCAGCCCGTGCGGGATGATGCCGATGACCTCGCCGCCGGCCTCGATGACGGCATCGGACACGGCACCCATCATGCCGATCGCGCCGCCGCCATAGACCAGCCCGATACCGCGCGCCGCCATCGCCCGGCCGAGCGCGACTGCCGCCTCCCGGTAGATAGGCCGGTTGCCGATGGCCGCGCCGCAGAAGACACAGATGCGTTTCAGGATCATGCGGGAGCGATACCGGCGGGGCTTGCGCCGGGCAAGGGCCGTCCTACCCTGGCGCCGCCGTCCACAGGAGTCTTCGCCCCATGCCACTCACCGACATCGGTTCGTCCGAGCGCATCCTCGCGGAGCTGCGCGGCTGGGTGGAACACGAAACGCCCACCACGGACGCCCGCGCCGTCAGTGCCCTGATCGGACGCTGCGCGTCTGAATTGGAAGCCGCGGGAGCCAGCGTCACCATCATCCCCGGCCGCGACGGCTACGGGGACAACCTGGTGGCGCGTACGCCAGGGTCCGGCAAGCCGGTGATGGTGGCCGGCCACCTCGACACCGTCTGGGACCACGGCACGCTCGCCAGCTCCATGCCGTTCCGCGTCGAAGGCGACAAGGCACACGGCCCGGGCATCTATGACATGAAGGCCGGCAGCTTCGCGGCCTTCCACAGCGTGCGCGAAATCCTGCGCCAGAAGACCCGGACCCGGCGCCCGATCACCCTCCTGCTCACCCCCGACGAGGAAGTCGGCAGCCCAACCAGCCGCGCCCTGATCGAGGCGGAAGCCCTGCAATCCTGCGCCGTCCTCATCCCGGAACCCGCCGGCATCGGTGGCGCCTGCGTCACCGCACGAAAAGGTGTCGGTCGCTTCACCATGTGCATATCCGGCCGCAGCGCCCATTCCGGCGGCAATTGGCAGGATGGCCGCAGCGCCGTCGTGGCACTCGCCCGCAAGATCCTCGCGATCCATTCGCTTACCGACCTCCCCGGCGGCACCACCACCAACGTCGCGCCCATCTGGGGCGGCACCCGCCCCAACGTCGTGCCGCCCGAGGCCGGCTGCGAAATCGACGTCCGCGTCGCCACCATCGCCGAAGGCGAACGCATGGCCGCCCTGCTCCTCGCCATGGCCGGCGACGACGGCGATGGCATCACCATCACCGTCGAAGGCGCCATGAACCGGCCGCCCATGGTCGAAACAGCCGCCGCACTCGCCCTCTACGAACAGGCGAAGTCACTCGCAGCCACACACGGCTACACCCTACCGAAACAATACCGCGGCGGTGGCTCCGACGGGAACTTCTCGGCCGCACTCGGCATCACAACCCTGGACGGCCTCGGCTGCACCGGCGCCGGCGCACACGCACCCTTCGAACACATCCTCTGGCAAGACCTGGCCCCCCGCTGCGCAACACTGTGCGGATTGCTGGAGACGGTTGAGGGGTAAGGAGAGAGCAAGGTTGAGGGCGCTGCCCTCAAACTCCCGCCGGGGATCGCGCCGATCCCCGGGCCCCTGCGTGTGTTGGTTTTTGATTGGGGAGGGCTGGGACTTTGCTGATGTGGGCCGGGTTGGGGAGAGGGGCGCCTCGCATGAGTTCCCCTAACGACGGTGGCACCAAGCTCCCCTCTCCCCAACCCGGCTCGCCTCCGGCGAGGCTCCAAACCCTCCCGACCCCAAAACCAACACAGGGAGGTCCAGGATCGACACGATCCTGGTGCGGGTCAGGGGGCAAAGTCCCCAGCCTTGCTTTCTTGCTCGCTCTCACCTTCCCAGCATTGGCCCAGCCGTTGTTCCCAGCAGGGAGTCCGTTGGGGTTGGCTCCGCCGGCGGGGTTTTTCCCAAGTTTGGGGTTTGCGGGGTTTGCGAATGCAGTGACAGGCGCTCGGATTCTTTTGGCGGAGCAGCCGAGGATGTCGATGGCCGTCGCGCGGGCGGCGTTTGCGCCGGAGCGTCAGGGGATTACGGACGCGTCGCGTCGGGAGGTCGTGGTGGCGGGGCGTGAGGCTTTGTTGGTGTGGGGGCGTCGCGGGCCGAGCGCGGTGTGGGTGTTGGCGGCGCCGGGGGCGGAGTTGACGGCGTTGGTGACGGTGATGGTGCCGCGGTTTCCGGTGCCGGCGGGCGATGTGGCAGCGATCGAGGCGTCCTTGTTGAGCCTGGTAGTGCGGGCGCCAGATTTGGTGGCGGCGCGGGCGGCGTTGCCCTTTGCGTTCGATGAGGTAGCGCCGCTGCGGTTTCGCCAGGCGGTCGGGGGTGCGGCGGCGGTGCTGGTGCCGGAGGAGGCCGGGTTGAATGATGCCGCGGCTCCGCGGCTGACCATTGCGACATCACTATCGGCAACGCCGTCGCCGACCGATCGTCGGCAGGCGGCTGAGGCGGCGCTGCGGGGCACCTTGCCTGGGGTGCGCGTGGAGGGCGGCGGCACGTTGCGCCTGGGTGCGACGGAGGCGGTGGTGCTGGACGGGCGTGCCGGGGCTCGGCGCGTGCGGCAGTGGGTGTTGTTCTTCGAGCGCGGCGGCACGTTGCGGGTGCTGGCGGAGGCACCGGCGACGGAGTTCACACGGCTGCTGCCGGCGTTCGAGCGTGTGGTGGAGTCGATCAGGCGGCCATAACAACGGTCATGAAGAATGACCGTTGTTATTCGTTTTTTCGGCCCCAGGCGCCGGGTGCTGCCTATGGCCACTTGGCTCCCCGGACGACCGGCGGCGTCCATTCGGGCTTGCGGCGCAGTGCGCCATTTGTTGTGCCCTCAAGCGCATCGTGCCGAAGGCACGTCTCCGACGCGCCGCCTCCGGCGGCTTGGCTCGCCTGAAGACCGGCGGCGATCGCTTCACACCAGGCAATCGTGCCGAAAGCCTTACTTCACCAGGCCCGAGGCGAGGTTCACCGTCATCGCCACGATGACGACGTTGAACAGGAACGACACGAGGGCGTGCAGCAGCGCGAGGCGCCGTATCTCGCGTGCGGAAATCTCCACATCCGAGGTCTGGAAGGTCATGCCAAGGGTGAAGGCGAAGTAGAGGAAGTCCGGAAAGTCGGGTGGTTCCTTGCCGGGGAAGTCCAACCCACCATCCTGTTGCCAGAACTCATGCGCGTAGCGTACCGCAAAGAGCATCTGCAGGAATGTCCAGGAGATCGCGATGGTCACGATCGGCAGCCCGATCTGCAGCGGCCCTTTTTCGGTGTGGTGCAGCACGAGGAACCACATGATCCCGCCAAGCGAGGCGATCGCTGCGACGAGGCTGCCGCCGAGCACCGCGGCCTCGCCCTCGTCCAGCTGTTCGGCGCGGCGGCGGATGCTCTCGGGGCTGGCGCGCAGCATGGCGACGCCGGTCGCCGCAATGTGCGCGGTGGCGGCGCCGCACCAACCGAGCAGGATCGACGCGGGCAGGTCCGCGGCGATGACATGCGCAATGATCCCCAGCAGCAGCCCGACGCCGGCGGCGACCAGCAGATAGGGACGGTGGCGCAGCCCAAGCTTCATCAGGCCGCCTCGAAGCGGCGGGGGTTCACCGCGGCCAGGATGGACGCGAGCGCGCCGGGATCGGTGCCATCAACGATATGGGCGAGGAGCGCACCGGCCGCGGGCGCGGTCTGCATGCCGTAGCCGCCCTGGCCGCACATCCAGTAGAAGCCCGGCGCGCCACCCTCCCCGATCGCGAGCGAACCATCCGGCGTGAAGGTGCGCAGCCCGGCCCAGGAATGCTCCACGCGCTTCACGGGGATGTCGAGCGCCTGCTGCATGCGGTCGATGGCGATCGCGATGTCGATCTCCTCCGGGCGAGCATCGCAGGCGGGGCTGTCGGTCTCGTCGGCGGGGGAGAGCATGAGCTTGCGGCGCGCCTCGGGACGCAGATACCAGCTGTCCGCGGCATCGCCGAGCAGGGGCCAGTCGGCGCAATCATAGGGGCCGGGGTCGATGATGAGGGCCGTGCGGCGCTTCGGCTGCAGGCCGATGGGTGCGACCTCCGCGAGCGTCGCGACCTCGTCGCCCCAGGCGCCGGCGGCGTTGACCAGGATGGGTGCGGCGAACACATCGCCGGTGCTGGTCTCGGCGTGCCACAACCCGTCGGCGCGCCAGATGCGACCTGCGCGGCTGCGCAGCGCGAGCGTGCCGCCGAGCGACTGCGCGACGCGCAAAAATCCCTGGTGCAGCGCCGCGACGTCGATGTCGAAGGCATCCCGCTCGATCGTTGCGGCCGCCGCGAAGCCGGGACGCAGCGGCGGCACCATGGCCGCGACCTCGGCGACCGAAATCGCCTCCATCCCGATGCCGCCGGCGAGCATGGCGGCGAGCTTCGCGGCCTGCTCGGGTGGTGCGATGTTGACGATGGCGCGGGCGCGGGCGAGCGGCGGAAAACCCTCCGGCGGCGCCTCGAAAAAGACGCGCGAGGCTCCGGACAGGGCGCGCACATCCGGCGGGCCGTAGTTGAGGATCCAGATCGCCGCGGAGCGCCCGGTGGTGTGATAGCCGGCGCTGTCCTCCGCCTCCAGCAGCGCGACACGGCGGCTTGGGGCCAAATGGGCGGCGGCGGTGGCACCCGCGATGCCGGCACCGATCACGATTGCATCGAAATTGTGCAGGTCCATGGCCGCAGGCTGCCTTTGTGCGGGTTCTTGTGCAATGCCGTTGCTGCGGGATTGCATCGGCGACGAAGCCCTGTCTAACCTTCCGCAGGGATTAAGGGCGAAAACGCCCCAATCGGAGGAACAGCCAAATGTCCATCAGGGCCGGCAACGGCATTTCTCGTCGCAATGTCCTTCGATCGGGCGCCGGGGTCATGGCCGCGGGCACGCTTTCCGCGCCGATGGTCCATGCGCAGGGTACCGGCGGCACGCTGCGCTGCGGCTTCTGGGATCACTGGGTTCCCGTCGGCAACGACATTTTGCGCCGGCTTTGCGCTGAATGGGGCCAGGCCAACCGCGTCGAGGTGCAGATCGACTTCATCACCTCCGTCGGCAACCAGAACCTGCTGACCATCGCGGCGCAGGCGCAGAGCCGTTCGGGCCATGACCTGCTGAGCTTCCCGACCTGGGAGCCGGCCTCGAAGGCCGAGTTGCTGGAACCGGTCGACGACGTGATGGGCCGCCTCATCGCCAAGTACGGCGCGGTGACGCCCGCCGCCGAATATCTGGGTAAGATTGGCGGCAAGTGGGTCGCGATCCCAGCGGTGTCGGGCACCCAGATGAAGCCCGCCTGCGTCCGCTTCGACCTGCTGCAGCAGCATGCCGGCATCGACATCCGCGCCATGTGGCCAAACCGTAACGAGCGTGGGCCGGGTGCCGAGACCTGGACCTGGGACACCTTCCTGATGGCCGCCGAGAAGTGCCACGCGGCTGGCTTCCCGTTCGGCATTCCAATGGGCAGCTTCTCCGATGCAGTGGATCTTGTCGGCGCCGTCTTTGCCGGCTACGGCGCGAGCGTGATGGACGCGCGCGGCAACATCACCGTCCGCGGCAACGCCAAGCTGCGCACCGCGATTGAATACATGGTACGCCTGGGACGCTTCCTGCCCAACGACGTCTGGGCCTGGGACGATGCCTCCAATAATCGCGCGCTGATCTCCGGCCGCTCGGCGCTGATCTTCAACCCGCCTTCTGCCTGGGCCGTCGCCAAGCGCGACCAGCCGGCGGTTGCGGCACAGTGTTGGACGGTGCCGTGCCCGGCCGGCCCGGAGGGCCGCTTCACGCCTTACCTGCCGTATTTCTGGGGCATCTGGGGATTCTCGCGGAACAAGAACTCAGCGAAGGCGCTGCTGGAGCACCTGTCCGAACGGCCGCAGGCGGAAGCCCAGACCACGACCAGCAGCGGCTATGATATCCCGCCCTTCATGAGCATGAACGACTTCGCCATCTGGGCGACGGAAGGCCCGCCGGTCGGTACCGTGTTCAACTACCCGATCAAGGCGCACCACCAGTCGCAGACCTCGGTCGCCTTCGCCCCGGCGCCGGCGGAATTCGCGGTGCAGGCCTACACGCAGGCGCTGAACACGAAGGTCGTGGCGCGCATCGCCCAGGGTGGCGAGACGATCGACCAGGCGCTCACCTGGCTCGAGCGCGAGATGAACACGATCAAGCGTGGCGGCTGACTTAGTGCCCAGCCTTCACAGGCTGGGTACCAGTTCGCAAAAATAAAGGGATGGGGGTCCGGGGGAAATTCTTTCCCCCGTCTATCTTGGAAAGGGTTCCCCGATGGCCGACGGCACAATCGCCGCCCCGCGCGCTCCGGATTTCGCGGGACAACGCGCGAACAGCCTGCAGCGATTCTCACGGCGACGCTCGACCATCGCCTTCCTGATGACGTTGCCCCTGCTGGCGGTGGTGGTCGGGCTCATCGCCTATCCGGCCGCCTACGGCATCTACCTGTCGCTGCTGAACCGGCGGATGACCGAGTTCGCCGGCCTCCTCAATTACGAGATCCTGTTCGACAGCGACACCTTCTGGAACGTCGCGTGGCAGTCCTGCATCTTTGCCATCACGGCGGTGCTGGCGAAGGCGCTGATCGGTTTTTGGCTGGCGCATATGCTGCACGACATCCCGGCCAAGGGTCAGCGCAAATGGCGCGGCATGTTGCTCATCCCGTGGGTGATTCCGCCGGCGCTTTCGACACTCGGCTGGTGGTGGATGTTCGACCCGACCTACAGCTCGATCAACTACGTGCTTTCGATCTTCGCGATCCCGGCGGTTTCCTGGCTCGGCGAGCCGAATTGGGCGCGCACCGCGGTCATCATCGTGAACGTCTGGTACGGCGCGCCGTTCTTCATGATCATGTACCTGGCCGCGCTGAAAAGCGTTCCGGAACAGCTCTATGAGGCGGCGGCTATCGACGGCGCCAGTTCATGGCAGCGGCTGCGCTTCGTGACGCTGCCGATGATGGCCAACATCATCTCCATCACGGTGCTGTTCAGCCTGATCGTAACCTTCGCAAATTACGACATCGTCCGCGTGCTCACCAATGGCGGGCCGCGCGACCTTACGCATGTCTTCGCGAGCTACGCCTTCCAGGTCGGCATCCTGTCCGGGAACATTCCGCGCGGCGCGGCGGTGTCACTGTTCATGCTGCCGCTGCTGGCGATCTGCGCATTTTTCGTCCTCCGCGGCGTCACGCGCCGCAACAAGGAGCAGATGTAGATGTCGGCCACGATCGCAAAATCCGCCAGCATTTACAGTCGCGCCGGAAGTCTCGCGAGCGAGCGGCGCTGGGCGCTGTGGATCGCCTATATCTCGCTGATCTTCGCCGCGGTCATCTTCCTCGCGCCGCCCGTCTACATGTTCATGACGAGCCTGAAGACCAGCGCCGAGATAGCGAACATGACCGGCAGCCCGTGGGGCGTGACCTCGCCGACGCTCGATAATTACCAGGTGCTGTTGACCAACGCGACGTTCCTGCGGTTCTTCCTGAACAGCGCGATCATCACCGTCTGCGTCGTCGTCATCACGATGGTGATCTCGATACTGGCCGCCTTCGCCCTCGCCCGCATGCGCTTCTGGGGCAGCCAGTTCCTGGCGACCGGCGTGTTCCTCACCTACCTGGTGCCGGACACGCTGCTGTTCATCCCGCTCTATCAAATCGTCGGTGGGCTCGGCCTGCTCAACTCGATCTGGGGCCTGATCCTGGTCTACCCGACGCTGACGGTGCCGTTCTGCACCTGGATCATGATCGGCTACTTCGCCTCCATTCCTAAGGAGCTGGACGAAGCGGCGCTGATCGACGGCGCCACCTGGCCGCAGATGCTGATCAAGATCTTCATCCCCGTAGCGATGCCCGGCATCATCGCGGCGACCATCTTCGCCTTCACGGTCAGCTGGGCCGCCTTCGTCTATCCGACCGCCTTCGTGACGACCCCGGAGAACATGCCGCTGACCATCGGCGTGGTGTCCCAGCTGGTGCGCGCGGACACCTATGCCTGGGGCCAGATCATGGCCGGCGCGCTGCTCGCGGCACTACCGCCGGTGATCCTCTACGCCTTCCTCATGGACTACTACATCGCTGGCCTTACCGCCGGCGCGACCAAGGGCTGACCTGTCCGATCGCTGCGGCGATCGGATGATCCAGGCATAACACAGCCGGTCGCGGAGGTACCCCACGGTGCCCATCGGCCGGACAAACAGTGAGGGTTTCGATGGCGCAGGTATCGCTCCGTAAGCTGGTCAAGGCCTATGAGGGCGGCGTGCAGGCCGTCAAAGGCATCGACCTCGAAATTGCCGACCATGAGTTCGTGGTGCTGGTCGGCCCCTCCGGCTGCGGCAAGTCGACCACGCTGCGGATGATCGCGGGGCTCGAAGAAATCACCTCCGGAGACATCGCGATCGGCGGCACGCTGGTCAACGACATCCCGCCGCGCGACCGCGACATCGCGATGGTGTTCCAGAACTACGCGCTCTATCCGCACATGTCGGTGTTCGACAACATGGCCTTTGGGCTCACACTGCGGAAATTCCCCAAGGCCGAGATCAAGCGTCGTGTCGATGAAGCGGCGCGCATTCTCGACATCGGGATGCTGCTCGATCGCAAGCCCAAGGCACTGTCCGGCGGCCAACGCCAGCGCGTCGCGATGGGCCGCGCCATCGTGCGCGACCCCAAGGTGTTCCTGTTCGACGAGCCGCTGTCGAACCTCGACGCCAAGCTGCGCGTGCAGATGCGCACCGAGATCAAGAAGGTCCATCAGACGGTGAAAACCACCACCGTCTATGTGACGCACGACCAGATCGAAGCGATGACCCTGGCCGACCGTGTGGTGGTGATGAACCATGGCGTGATCGAGCAAGTGGGCGCGCCGCAGGAACTGTACCATCACCCCGCCACGCGATTCGTCGCCGGCTTCATCGGCTCGCCCGCGATGAACTTTTCGCCAGCCCGGCTGGAAGGGGATGCGCATGCGCTGCGGGTGGTGCTTCCGAACGGGACGGCGCTGCCAGTGCCGAGCCACCGCGCTGCGCGCTACGCGCCTTTTGTCGGCCGCCCGATTTTGGTCGGCCTCCGGCCCGAGCACCTGACCGACAAGAAGCCCACCGACAAGCGCAACATCGCCGATTTCCCCGCCATCCCTGAGGTGATCGAGCCGATGGGAATGGAGACGCTGGTCCACTTCTGGATGGATGGGCACGAGATCAGCGCGCGCCTCGATCCGACCTGCCCGGTTAGCGTCGGCGTGCCGATCGTGCTGGCGGCGGATATGGACCAGATGCACATTATTGATCCGGCGACGGATAAGGTGCTCTGACGACAGACTGGGGGAAATGAATTTCCCCCAAACCCCCATTCTTTTGTTTTTGGTTTTGGCGCCCGGCCAGAACGGGCGCCACATTCGATGAACGATAAAAGGCCTTAAGCGCATGAATCGACTTGATGGGAAGACCGCCTGGGTGACCGGCGCGGGTACCGGCATCGGGCGCGCGGTCGCGCAGGCCTTCGCCGCCGAAGGCGCGCGCGTGATCCTCACCGGACGCCGGCGCGATAAGCTCGAGGAGACCGCCGCGCTGATCGGCGATGCGGCCCACGTGCTGCCCTGCGACCTGACCGACGCGGCGGCGGTGACGGCGGCGGCGGCGAAGGTTCAGAAGGAGTTCGGCGGCCCGGATATCCTGGTCAACAATGCCGGCACCAACCTGCCGCGCCGCTACCTGCACCAGCTGACGCCCGAGGCCATCCGCACCCTGATCGACGGCAACCTCACCGCACCATTCCAGACCTCGGTCGCGGTGCTGCCGCTGATGCGCGCCAAGGGCGGCGGGCTGATCATCCAGATCGCCTCGATGGCCGGAAAGAACGTCTCGTTCCTGTCCGGCCCCGGCTATACTGCGGCCAAGACCGGCTACGTCGCGCTGAGCCAGGCGATCAACCAGGAGAACGGCATCCACGGCATCCGCTCCTGCTGCATCTGCCCGGGCGAGGTCGCGACCGACATCCTGAAGAACCGCCCGGAACCGGTGCCATCAGAGGACGTCGAGCGCCTGCTGCAGCCGGAGGACATCGCCGCCATGGCGCTGTTCGTGGCCACCATGCCGGCGCGTGCGAACATCACGGAAATGCTCGTGCAGCCGACCTACATGCGGCTGATGGCGGCCCAGGCCCGGAAGGTCGCGGCCCTTTCCTGAGCCGATGGCCACAGGCAGTATCGCGGGGGCGGAGATGCCCTCGCCGCTGTCCATGAAGAATAAGATGGGGCGCTCGCCCGCGCGCCATCGGCCGAAGACAAAGACCTGGGCGCATGCCCGCGCCGTTGCCCATGAACGAAAAGACCCGTGTTGATGCGCGGGCCGCCGCCGATGAAAGAAGAGCATAGCCATGGCCACCGATGACATCCTGATCGCCGCA
>JAQGHV010000056.1 GCA_028288785.1 Rhodospirillales bacterium
GCGCATGTTGTCGAGCGCGGCCAGCTGCAGATAGCGCTCGAGACGCGCCGAGGAGTGTTCCGGCCCTTGCCCCTCCAGCCCATGCGGCAGCAGCATCACCAGCCGCGAGGGGTCGCACCATTTCTCCTCGGCCGAAGCGATGAACTGGTCGATCATGATCTGCGCGCCATTGGCGAAATCGCCGAACTGCGCTTCCCACAGCACC
Source organism: Rhodospirillales bacterium (assembly GCA_028288785.1). Taxonomy (GTDB): domain Bacteria; phylum Pseudomonadota; class Alphaproteobacteria; order Acetobacterales; family Acetobacteraceae; genus Plastoroseomonas. The sequence goes on from JAQGHV010000056.1 coordinate 206, forward strand.
AGCGCCTCGGGCCGTTCGAGGCTGTAGCCGTATTCGAAACCGAGCACGGCGTATTCCGAGAGCGGGCTGTTGAAGGCCTGGAAGCTGGCCTGCCCGGGATCGAGCGCGGCCAGGCCGACATGCTTCGCCCCGGTCACCCGGTCCGCCAGGCTGAAATGGCGGTGCGAGAAGGCGCCGCGCACCACGTCCTGGCCGGATAGGCGCACCGGCACCCCTTGTAGCACCAGGCTGCCGAAGGCCATGGCCTCGGCCGAGGGCCAGGGGATGCCGGCATCCTCGATCGTGCGCTGGCGCAGGACGCGGCCCATGCGCGGATGCAGTTCGGTGCCGGCGGGCGGGTTGGTCAGCGCCTCGGCGATGCGCGTGAGCACGGGTTCCGCGACGCCGGTTTCGCTCCCGTGCGCGGCGGGGCGGGCGGGGTAGCCGCTGTCATTGACGCGATAGGATTGCGACTCTTCATAGGCGGCTTGCAGCCTTGCGCGGCAGGCTTCGGCCAGGGCGGCGACGGCGGCTTCGGTCGTGACGCCGGCTTCGATGAGGCTTGCCGAAAAGCTGCTGGTGACCGGCGGGTGCTCTGCGATCCGGCCATAGAGGAGCGGCTGTGTGAAGGCGGGCTCGTCGATCTCATTATGCCCATTGCGGCGGTAGCAGACGAGGTCGATCACCGCGTCGCGACGCTGCGTCTGCCGCCAGGCCACCGCGATGTCGGCGGCACGGCAGACCGCCGCGGGGTCGTCGCCATTCACATGCAGGATGGCACTGTCCACCGCCTTCCACGGGCCGGTGCAGTGGCGCGAGGTGCGGGCCTCCTCGGGATCAGTGGTGAAGCCGATCTGGTTGTTGACAACCAGGTGCACCGTGCCGCCCACGGTGTACCCGGCCGGCCCCGCGAGCTGGATGCATTCGGCGACCAAGCCCTGGCCGATCACCGCCGCGTCGGTGTGCAGGATGATGGGGAGCACCGTCCCGGCACCTCCTTCGCCTATCGCGTCCTGCGCCGCGCGGGCGCGGCCGAGGACCAGCGGATCGACGGCTTCGAGGTGCGACGGGTTGGACAGCACGGTGACCTGGATCGGATGGCCGTCGAGCACCAGCTCGGCATCGCAGCCCAGGTGGTAGGGCACGTCGCCGGCGCGCGGCAGGTCGGCCGGGAAGGGATGCGCGTTCTTCACCTCGCCGATCATGCGCGCGATGCTGCGGCCCAGCACATTGGCGACGATCGACAGCCGGCCGCGATGCATGGTGCCGATGATCGCGCGGGTGACGCCCTGGGCGGCGGCATTGGCCAGCACACGGCGCAGGAGCGGGATGAGCGCCTCGGCACCCTCGGCGCCGAAGCGCTTCTTGGTGGGGAATTTGCGGCCGAGGAAGTTTTCGAACTCTTCCGCCTCGATGAGGTCAGCGAGGATCGCCATCGGGTCGGCAGGGGTGGGGAGGCCGTAATTCTCCTCCACCGCCGCGCGAAGCCAGGCGCGGCACGCGGCGTCGTCGATATGGGCGGATTCAACCGAGAGCGTGCCGCTGTAGAGCGCCTGCAGCCCATCCGTGGGCGGTGCGACGACCGGTGCCAGAGGGTCCAGCGCGGCGGTCAGGTGGCCGCGGTAGCGTTGCTCGTCGCCTGCGTCGGCGACGGCATCGGGCCGCCGCGCATCCATCTCCGCCAGGACCTGGAAGATGACGCGCCATCCCGGTTCCACCGACGCCGGGTCGCGGTCGAACGCGGCTTGCATGGCGTCCAGATATTGCAGGCTGATGCCGGATAGCGGCGAGGAGGCCATCGGTACGTTCCCTGGTCCGGCAATCCCGAAGCGTCGCCGAATTCCTTTCCCAAAATAGCGATTGGGGTTGGATCGGCCACCCGCGCGGGCGGATAAGAGCTATAACCATCCGGTAATACCATGGACCTTCTGGAAATCCGCTACTTCCTGGCTGCATCGGCTGCCGGAAGCCTGTCACGCGCCGCTGTGCGGCTGGGCATCAGCCAGCCCGCGCTCAGCCGCCAGATCGCCGCGCTCGAGGCGTCGCTGGGCCGGGAGCTGTTCTACCGCCACGGCCGCGGCGTCACCCTGACCGAGGCTGGGCGACGCTTCCAGGCGGTGGCGCTTGGGGTGACGCAGCAGATCGCCGACGTGCGCGAAGAGCTCTCGGGCGGTGCGCTGGATGCGTCCGGCAGCGTCACCCTGGGCATCCCTCCCTCACTCTCGGCCAGCATGGGGGCCGACCTGGCGTTGCGCTTCGCCGCCACCTTTCCCCGCGCGCGGCTGCGCATCCGCGAGGCCTTCAGCGCCATCCTGCTGGAATGGACCGAGGCGGCGCGGGTGGACCTTGCCGTGCTCTACGACGCGCGGAGCAACGCTAGCCTGATTGCGACGCCGCTGTTGCTGGAAGACCTGTTCCTGATCGAAGCACCGATGCTTGCGGGCGCCCCCGCCGGGCCCGCGGACCTCGCCGAACTGGCGCGGCAGGCCTGCGTGCTCCCGGGGCCGGAGAATGGATTGCGCCGCGTCGTGGACGCCGCATGCGCCGCCGAAGGGGTCCAGCCGAGGGTGCTGACGGAGGTCGATTGCATCGCCGCGCTGAAGCAACTGGTCGAACGCGGGGTCGGCCCGACCGTGCTGCCGTTCGGGGCGGTGCACCGCGAGGTGCGCGAGGGCAAGCTCCGGGTGCGGCCGTTCAGATCGGCGTTCATGCGGGCATTGCTGGTCATCGCGACGCCGGCGAACAAGCCGATCACCCCGCTGGTGCGGGCCACCGTGGTCATGGTGCAGGAGGAGGTCGAGCGCCTGGTGCCGCTGGACGTCCTGCGCGGCGTCACCCGCAACCCCGATGGCTCCCGGCTGCGCCATCGCGCGGCAAGCCAAAGGGCGGAATCCTCAAGGGTGGCGCCCAAGCACAAGGCGTCAATCAAGCCGATCAGCGGCTAGGCAACCAAAGCGCCGCAACGTTCCAGCCAGGCATTCTGGGCGAGTGCGTACCCAGCCTTTCGTTCAAGCCGGCATACCTCGCCATGCAGAACGGTTCTCTCATTTTTCAATCCCATGTTGTTTCTAATTTTAGCGACGCAGTGATTAAACAGACACGTGATGCGGCGGTGCGGCCTCGGACCAGATAGGTTGGCCACCAAGGTAAGGTGGAGGCGCTGGAGCGGATCATGACAGTCGGGCACGCAAGGATCGCAATGACGCGGGTTCGGCGGCATGCATCCGCGGTCGTGTGCCGCCGAGCCGGCAGCGAACGGACTGGTCGGCTGGAGTGACGCCGCCGGCACCTTCCGCCCCAGGGGCTCGCGCGGATCGTGGCCGGATTGCACTCCTGGCCGGCGCCCTGCTGCTGATCGCGGGCAATCTGTTCGTCGAGGCGATGGCGCCGCCGAAGGATGATGTCGCCTGGCTCATCTACGTCGCGCAGAAGTGGCTGGATGGTGGCCAGCCCTACGTCACCGAGATCGAGATCAATCCACCGCCGATCATCTGGTTCTCCGCCCTTGCAGTGTGGATGGCGCGCCTCTTCGGCGTATCCGTGATGACCCTATATCCGGCATTGGTCTCCCTGATGGCCGCATTGATCGCCTGGTGGGTCGCGTCACTGCTGGTGCGCCGTTTGATATTTCGCTCGGCGACTGCGGTGTTCGTGGTGACGGTCTGCGTCCTTCTTTTCGTGCCGTCGGGAGAGTTCGGACAGCGTGAGCACCTGATCGCGTGCCTGGCCCTGCCCTGGCTTGCCTGGCGTGTGGCTGCGGGCGGCGAGAATCGGCCGAGCGCTGCGGAGGGCTTCGCGGCCGGCCTGCTCATCGGGATGTGCTGCGGCCTGAAACCCTTTTTCGCTTTGCCTTTCCTCATCGTGGAGGGTGCGATGTGGCGAGTTGACGGCCGCTTCGGCTGGTCGGCGATGGCCGGGGCGCTTGTTTGCGGCGCCGGCGTGGTGGCGCTCTCGCTGATCGTGCATCCGGCCTATTTCGCCGAGGTCGTTCCGCTGGCATTCTCGCTCTATAGAGCACCGTTCGACTTGGCTATCATGGTCCCGCGCGGCGCGATGCTGCTGGTTGCGGTTATGTTCGGCGCGTGGGGATTGTGGTGGCTGCGCCGGCGAGACCTGCGGGATGGATACTTGGCCCTGATCCTGCTCCTGTTCGCCACCGGCGCCCTGGTCGTCTATCTCGTCGCGGGGCGGGGCTGGTTCTACCAGCGCATCCCCGCCACCGTCGCGACGGTACTGGCGGTCTGTGCATTGTTGGCGCGCTTGCCGAGGGACATTGCGACCCGCAGCGCCGTGGCCGTGATGCTGCTCGCCCTAGCCGGCCAGGCGGGAGCCCGCTTCGTGCCGCGCATCAATGCGGCGACCGGGCACGTCCCGGCCCTTTCCGAACAGATCGCCCAGGTCGTAAGGGAGCATGGTGCGACCAGCGTGATGGCGCTGAGCAGTACGCTTGGGATGGGTTTCCCGGTCGTCCAGCTCAGCCAGACACAATGGACGTCCCGCTTCGCGTCCATGTGGGCCGTGCGCGGCGAAGTGGCAGCGGAACTGGCAAATGGCGGGGCTGAAGGATCCAGCATCGCGCGGCGCTGGGTGGTGGACGATTTCCTCGCCGCCTGCCCGGACATCGTGGTGATGGATGGCGCCGATGGCCTGGACTACCCGGAGGTCCTGTCCCACTTCGATCCCGCCTTCGCCCAGGCCTGGTCCGGCTACGAACTCATCGCCGGCCCGTTGGGCGTGGAGATGTTCCAGCGATCATCCGACGCGCCGCCGTGCCGCGCGAGGCCAATGCTGCTTTCCGTCCCGTTGAGCGACCGATGACAGGAAGCGTTGCCGGCCGCTGAGATGTGAGGGATGTGGGGTCGGCACTTCCCCCTGATCCCGGGCGCAGTGAGCGCAGCGGCGAGGTTACGTCAGGGCAGACGCGCCCGCCCTCCGGCTGCCGGCCCTGCGCTCGCACATGCCAGGACGCGATCACGCGCCCTCGTTCGGATCGTAGAGCACACCGCTCGACGCGAACCCGCCATCGACGTTCAGGATGTGACCGGTGACAAAACCGCAATCCGGTCCGCACAGGAAGGCGACGGCGCCGGCGATATCCTCCGGCGTGCCGTAGCGCTTCATGGCCATGCGGCCGAGGAAGGCGGCACGCTGGCGCGGGCCGTGCGCGGTGCGGGCGATCTGAGTTGGCCCCGGTGCGACGCCGTTCACCGTGATGTCGAATTCCGCGAGTTCCGCGGCCAGCACCTTCGTCAGCATCTCGATGCCGCCCTTGCTGGCGCCATAGGCGGCGCGTCCGGTGCCGCCGAACTGCCCGGAGACGGAGGAGATGGTGACGATGCGACCACCACGCGCGTCCTCCTCGCCACATGCCATGGCGCGTCCCGCCGCCTGCGCGGTGACGAAGCAGCCGATGAGGTTGACCCGCAGCACGCGTTCGAAATCGCTCAGGCTCATCTCCAGCACCGGCTTGCGGTCGGTGATGCCGGCGTTGCAGACGGCGATGCGCAGCCGCCCGAACCGCGCCTCGGCCTCGGCCACGGCGGCCGCGGCCTGGTCTGGCTCGGCCACGTCCATCGCGAAGGCCTGCGCCTGGCCACCGGAGGCGCGGATACCGGCAGCGATGGTCTCGGCGGCGGCGGCGTTGATATCCGCGACCAGCACCGAAGCGCCATCGCGCGCGAGCCGCTGCGCGATGCCGGCGCCGATGCCGGACCCGCCGCCGGTGACCAATGCGGCCTGACCCGCAATGCTCATGGCATGTCCTCCATCGCGATGACGCGGGCCGGGGCGCCATCGGAATCCGGGATCTTGATGGGCAGGCCAACCACCTGGTTCCGCTCCTGCGTGAGGGCGCCCATGTTGCAGAGATATTCGAACATGATGACGCCGCGCTTCAGCAGGTGGAAATGCGTCACGTGTTCCGGCAGTGGCGGCCGCTTCTCGCCGGTGAGGAAATAGCGGATGGAGTGATCCTGCGGGAAGTCGAAGCCGACCGCCTTGATCCCTTGTTCGTAGAGCCAGATCGCGCCCTCCGCCGTCATCCAGGGCGAGTGCAGCCAGTATTCCGGCGTGTCGATGCTGGCGCGCTCATCCCAGCGGGTTCGGATCAGCGCGAAATCGCCGCGCCGAACATGGCGCCCGGCTGCCGCGAGCGCCTCGCCGGGGATCGGCTGGTTGGCGGGAATGTCCGAGACATCGATGACCGCGCCGGGCCCGACGGTCATGGCGGGGGTGATCGCGTCGGTCGTGAAGCCCTCGGGGTCGACATGGCGCGGGCTGTCCATGTGGGTGAAGGAGTGCAGGTTCCAGCCGGCCCAGGTGCCTTGGCCGGCGCCGGCATCGTGGCTCTTCAGCAGGCGGCGCTGCACATCGGTCCAGCGGAAATGCCCGGTCTTCACCGGGGTGGACAGGTCGATCACGCGCATGGCGCCGCTCCTCAGCTGTCGCGCCAGGGCCGCTGGCGCCACACGTCGCGCAGCGATTCCGCCTCACGCAACACCAGCTCGCGCGTCTCCGCCGGGCCCCGATAATGCAGCGGCACGAACAGCCGCTCGGCTTCCGCGATCCAGGCGGGGTCGCGCATCGTAGCTTCGATCATGGCCTCGAGGCGCCGGCGGATCGGCTCCGGCGTGGCGGCAGGGGCGACGAGGCTGCGGACCACGCCCGTGTCGATGGCGTAGCCGGCCTCGCGGAAGGTCGGCACCTCCGGCGTCATCGCGAAGCGCTGCGGGCCGGCCGCGGCGACCGCGCGCACGCTGCCGTCGCGGATGAGCGCCACGCTCTCCCCCATGTTCATCGAGGCGACCTGGATGTGGCCGCCGATCAGCGCCGTGACCGTCGGCGCCTGGCCCGAAAAGGGCACGTGGTTGAAGCTGACATCCGCCGCGCGTTCCAGTGCCATCATCAACAGGTGATCATCCGAGCCGATGCCCGCCGTGCCGACCGCGATGGTGCCAGGCCGCGCCTTCGCCTGGGTGATGAGGTCCGCGAGGTTGCGGATCGGTCCGTTCGGGGCGACGTGGAAGCCGCCGGGATCCTCGACGATGCTCGCCAGGTAGGCGAAGTCGGTGAGCGCATAGCGCGGCTGCCGCTCGATGGTGATGGTCTGCAGGCTTGGCGTGATGACCGTGCCCATCGTCAGCCCGTCCGGCGGCGCGGTGGCCACGGCCGTGTAGCCGATCTCGCCGCCCGCCCCGCCGCGATTGACCACGACGAAGCGGGCACCGCGGAGATGCCGCTCGAAGTGGCTCACCATGGCGCGGATGTTGATGTCGGTGCCGCCGCCTGGCGGGAAGGGCACGATGATCTGGATCGGACGCTCGGTTGGCCAGGCACCCTGGGCGCGTAGGATAGTCGGCGCGGCGAGGCCGGCTCCCACGGATGCGGCCAGCAGGACGCGGCGATTGATGGACATGACTGGTTCCCTCGACGCGCCTCGGCACCGGGCGCCTGGGGAGATTCTAGGCCCGAACGGCGCCGGGTACCAAGCGAGTGCGGGAGGCTCGTTGCCGGTGAATGGCCATCAGCGCTCCGCTATTGCGCGGCCAGAGACACGGATCGGAAACACGCGGCATCAGGCAAAAGCGGTGAATTCGGGAACGAGATTTAAAATCCCCTGGTGAATCCCGGAGAGCGTTGTGACCAGGAATCTGGCCTGGACTCTGACTGTGATGAGGCTATCCGATCGCGCATACAGCGGCCCGGGCGCGGCCAAACGGTGTGCCTCCCAGCGCCGGGGCCCGACTGGCAATGCCGGCCGCGGTGTCCGACCGGCTGCGCCTGGGTTCAAATCCTGACGGGTGTCAGCCCCGACTCCCGCTCGCGCAGCCGGCTCTCGGCCAGTTCGCCGGCGGCCTCCAAAATCGGATAGGCGACCGAGGTCAGGTGCCCATGGATGCGCTTGAGGTCGCGGATCATGTCGAGATGGATCGCGGAGGTCTCGAGCGATTCCGCCACACCCTCGCGGAGCCGGGTGAAATGCAGCTGGGCCGCGTTGCGCTCGGCCGTGCGCAAACTCGCCTTGTCCGCGAAGAGGCGCCGCGCGAGGCCCATGTCCCGTGTTGTGAAGACGTTCAGCGAGAGCCGCATCGTCTCCATGATCCGCGCGTGGAACGCGCACAGTTCGGCCAGTCCTTGCGCCGAGAAGGAAAGGCCCAGCCTTCCCCGCTTCTCCGCGAGTTCCATCAGGCTCTTGTCGAGGATGTCGCCGACATGCTCGAGGTTCATGATGAAGCCCAGGATCTCGACCGCGCGGGCACTCTCCTCCTCATCCATTTCCGCGCGCGACGCCTGCACAAGATAGAGCTTGATGGCCTCGTGCAGCCGGTCCACCGCATAATCCGCCTGCTCGACGGCCTTGATGCGCAGGGGATCGCCGGTCTCGATGGCGTGCCAGGATTCCGTGAGCATGGCGCTCACCCGTTCGGCCAGCACGATGGCCTCCCGCGTCGCGCAGCCGAGCGCTTCGGCCGGTGTGTCGAGTACGGAGGGGTCAAGGTGACGCGGCGCGCCGGCATCCGCGCTGAACGCGGCGTCGGGGATCCAGCGCTCCAGCAGGCGGCCGATCAGATCGATCAGCGGCATGCCGATGATCGAGCCGCAGAGGTTGAAGCCGGTATGCGCCATGGCGACCAGCGTCGCCGGGTTGGGGAAGACGGCGCGCAGGCCCTCGCCCAGCGGCAAGGCGAAGGGCAGGAACAGCACCGCGCTGCCGCCACGGATCAACAAGTGCCCCCAGGCAACGCGCTTGGCGGCCGGGCCGGAATGGGCGAGCGAAAGCACCGGCGCCGCCGCACCGCCGGCGTTGGCGCCGAGCACCAGCGCCACAGCAAGCTCCGGTCCCACCAGGCCGGAGCTGGCCATCGTCAGCGTCAGCAGTACGAAGGCAAGGCTGGAGTGCAGCAGCACGGTGACGATGGCGCCCAGCAGGAAGGCCAGCAGCTTCTCGGCCGCCAGCGTCTGCAGGATCATCGCCATCATCGGCGAGGTGCGGAGCAGTGCGATGGCGTGGTCCATCTGGGTCAGCGCCAGCAGGATCAGGCCGAGACCGATCGCCAGCCGTGCCGTGCCTTTGCGCACGTCGGTCTGGGCCGTGAGGAAAAGCGGCACGCCTGCCGCCAGCAGCACGGACCAGAGCCACTTCACATCGAGCGCCAGCAGCTGCGCCGCGAAACTCGTCCCGAGGTCCGCACCCAGCATGACGGCGAGCGCCGTGGAGGTCGACACCAGCCCTTGCCCGGCGAAGGCGCCGATGATGACGGCCACCGCCGTCGAGGATTGCAGCGCGAAGGCGCCCACGATCCCGCCCGCGAAGGCGTGCAGGCGCCGCCGCGCGGCTGAGCCGAGGGCCCGGCGCAGGAGCGTGCCGTGGGCGCGCAGCATGCCGGTGCGCACCATGCGGACGCCCCAAAGGAGAAGGGCGACGCTGCCAAGCAGAAGCAACAGAATCTCGGAGCCCATTTCCTCGGTCCTTATGGTCGCGGGATGTCTTGCCTTGTTTTTGTCCCGGCCAGCGTCGGAATGCTGAAGCGGCTCCTCATCGGAGCGGCTGCGCGTGAGGCTAGCAGGGTGCTGAAAAAACACCACTTCCCGCTCCTCAAGCCGTCGGGCGGTGAGTTGCGCGTCCTGCGACCATCGCATGCCAATGGACACTCAGGCGGCGTTTGACGTCATCGGCTAGGACCGATCGGAATCGCCCGCCGGGCCACGGCGTGTTCCGCCGTCACGTCAGCCGCCAGCCCGGCGCCACGAACCGGTTTCGCAGCAGTGCGGCGTCACCGTTCGCGGCCGGTGCGGCAACGGCTGCCGACGCCGATTGCGAAGCACCCGACGTGGCGAAACGTTGGAGCCTGCGCCGCGTCGAAATGCGCGCGGCGGGCGGTTCGTTCTCTACGGCTTCATCCGTTGGCGCGTGGTGGATCTCCAATTGGAAGAGGCGATGTCACCAGCCATACGGAAGCTCGAAGCAGTGAATGTTCCGGCGCGTTGAGAGCGATCTCAGGCAAGAATGGCGTCCCCATCGTCGACCCTTCGTTCCCCCATTCTCACGGCTCGATGCGCTCCAGCGTGTGCGGGGCCGCGAGCAGCCGGTCCCAGCCATAGGTCATGGCTTGCATGCTGCACGACGCCCAGTTCGGGTGCTGGTCCGCGTAGTGCGTGCTGCGCGGATCGCCGGAGGCGCCGTGGAACACCGTCCAGCGCGAATTCTCCCAATCGCCGACATCGAAGACGTAGCGCGCAAGCGCCCCATACGTCGCGCCCGGACCCGACGCGCAGAACAGGCCGTTTGCCATGACCGTGTCGGTATCCCCGCCCACCGCCAGCCCCGCCGGATCCAGGCCGGCGGCGGGGAACTGGGCGGACAACGGATGCACAAGCGACGGCCGATGCACCTCACCCCAGGGCCGCGCGTCGAAACCACTTGCGGCCGTCGCCAGCGCCGTGGC
>JAQGHV010000072.1 GCA_028288785.1 Rhodospirillales bacterium
TCGGGCGGGATGGCGGGGTTGGTCGCCAGCTCCTCGAACGGATCGCCTGGTGCGAGGGCAAGCACCGTGAACAGGATCACGCTGATCCCGAGCAGGCTCGGGATCGCGATCAGCAGGCGGCGGATCAGGTATTGCAGCATCGGCGGATCAGGCCTCGCGATACCAGTCGGAAAGCAGCCAGAACGTATTGTCCCACCCGCTCAGCACGTGCTTGAGCGTGTTGAGGCTGCCGCTCACCGTGGGCCGCGACACCAGCGGGATGACGTGGTTGCTGCCCACGACCAGGTCGTTCATGCGGATGAACAGCGCCGCGCGCTTGATGGGATCCAACTCGCCCTCCGCCTCGCGGAAGGCGGCGTCGTAGGCGTCGCTCCGCCAGCGCACGATGTTGCGGCCCTGCCAGCTATTCGCCCGCGATGAGATTTCCCAGGAGACGTACTGGTTCATGAACAGCTGCGGGTCGGCCTGCGGCATTGTCGTCGTGTACATCTGCATGTCGGCGTAGAACTTCGTGTAGGTGTCCGGATTGCCGACGTCGGACGAGAAGAACACCGAGGGCGTGACCGACTTCAGGTCGAGGTTGATGCCGGCCCGCTGCGCCGCCTGCTTCATCACCGCCTGGGTGCGCTGCCGCGGCGTGTTCACCGAGGACTGGAAGACGAAGTTCAGCCGCACGTTGTTCTTGGCGCGAATGCCGTCGCGGCCACGCACCCAGCCGGCCGCGTCGAGGATTTCGTTCGCGCGTGCGACGTTGAATTCCCACCGCATGTTGGTCGACCGGTAGCGCGGCGGGTTGTTGAGGAAGTTCGCCGTCGCCGGCCCGCCGCGCCCATAGATGAACTGCTCCAGCGCGTTGCGGTCCACCAGCAGCGCAATCGCCTGGCGCACCACGGGGTCGGAGAAGGCGGGGTGCGTGGTGGTGATGCTGGCGCGCTCGCCATCCACCTCGCGGTTCGGGTCGGTGGCGTTAAGCTGGACGAACTCGATGCCGCCGCCCTCGACGATGTTCACCTTGCCGCGGCCTACCGCTTCGAGGCGCTTCAGGATCTCATCCTCCACGGCGAGGTTCCACGCGTAGTCGTAATCGCCCGTCTGCAGCACGGCGCGCGCCGCGGAAGTGGCGTCGCCGCCGCCCTTGACCTCGAGCGTGTCGAAGTGCGGGCGGTTCGCCACGTGGTAGTTCGGGTTGATCTCGGCGCGCAGCGTATCGCCGGGCGAGAAGCTCACGAACTTGTACGGGCCGGTGCCGACCGGGCGGAGGTTGGTGGGCGCGTCGCGCGAATTGGCGCCGGCGAAATCCTGGAACAGGTGCTTGGGGATCAGCATGCCGCGCGAGGCGACAAAGGCATCGGCCCAGAACGGGGTCGGCTGCGCGAACTCGACGCGTACGGTGAGTTCGTCGACCTTCACCACGGTGATGTCGCGGTAGCTGCCCACGGTCACCGCGGCAACGGCGGGGGTCTTCCCGTATTCCCAGTTGAACACGACGTCGTCGGCGGTGAAGGGGCGGCCGTCATGCCACTGCACACCGGGCTTCAGCTTCCACGTCACCGACTTGCCGTCGGCGCTCAGCCCGCCATTCTCCATCGAGGGAATTTCGGCGGCGAGCACGGGGTACAGCGAGCCATCCTGCGCCCAGCCGGCCAGCGGCTCGTAGAAGACGCGGCTCGCTTCCTGGTTCGTCGTGCCGACCGCGAAATGCGGGTTGAGCAGCGTCGCCGCCTGCCAGAACAGGATCTTCAGCGCTCCACCGCCGCCGCGCCGGGTGGGTGCGTAGCGCGGGATGGACTGCGCCGCCGCCGGCGACACGCCCGCGACCGCAAGCAGCTGCGTCGCCATGGGTGCGGTGAGGCCTGCCGCTGCGACACGCTGGATGAAGCCGCGCCGCGACAGCCGGCCGTTCTTCACCCGCCCGATCAGGCGCCGCAGGTCATCCTCGGTCATGCTCATTCTCCCGATGTTCGATGCAGCGCGACGGCGGACGGTTTGATCGCCCTGCCGCCGTACCAGATTCCGCCCGCGAAGCTACAGGACGCTTTCGCCCCGCCGGAAGCCATTTCTTCGGAGCGGCCCGGCTCAGCCGCGCGGCCCGCCGAGTTCCTGCTCCACCACGCTCGCCCAATAGGCGACGCCCAGCGGAATGATCTCGTCGTTGAAGTCGAAATTCGGCGTGTGCAGGTTGGGCGACTTCCCCTCGGGCCCGCTGCCGCCGCCGATGAACATGAAGGCGCCGGGCCGGGCTTCGAGCATCAGCGAGAAATCCTCGGCGCCCATGACCAACTCCGCATTCGGGTTCACCAGCGTATCGCCGACAAGCGCGGAGGCGGCGGCGACCGCAACCACCGTCTGTTCCTTGTGGTTCACCGTGGGTGGGACGCCGCGGTGGTAATTGACGTCGGCCGTGGCGCCATGCAGCGCGGCGAAGCCATGCGCCAGCTCGGCGATGCGCCGCTCCAGCAGGTTGCGGACCGCCGGCGTGTAGCTGCGCGAGGTGCCGGTGACGGTGAGTTCCGCCGGCATCACGTTGGATCCCTGCAGCGAGCCGCCGATGATCGCGCCGACGCTCAGAACGGCGGATTCAACCGCCGCCACGTTGCGCCCGATGATGGTCTGCAGCGCGAGGACGAAATGGGCCTGCACAATGGTGATGTCGCTCGCCAGATGCGGGGCCGAGCCGCCATGCCCGCCGGTGCCGCGGAACACCACCGTGAAGCGGTCCGCCGAGGCCAGCGCGGGCCCGGTACGCGTCGAGAATTGCCCGGCCGGGATGGTCGGCTTGTTGTGCAGCCCATAGATCGCGTCGCAGGGGAAGCGGTCGAACAGCCCGTCATCCAGCATGGCCTTCGCGCCGCCGCGCCCTTCCTCGGCGGGCTGGAAGATCAGGTGGACGGTGCCGGCGAAATCCCGGTTCTCGGACAGGTAGCGGGCGGCGCCGAGCAGCATGGTGGTGTGGCCATCATGCCCGCAGGCGTGCATCAGCCCAGGGTTCTGCGAGGCGTAGGGCAGGCCCGTCGCCTCCGGGATCGGCAGCGCGTCCATGTCCGCGCGCAGCCCGATGACACGCTGTCCCGGCCGGGTGCCGCGGACGGTGGCGACGACGCCGAGCTTGCCCACGCCGGTCGTGACGTCGAGACCCCAGCCGCGCAGATGCTCGGCTACGAGGGCGGAGGTGCGGACCTCCTCCATGCCGAGCTCGGGGTGGGCGTGGATGTCCTGCCGGATGGCGGCAAGCTCGGGTTGCCAGGCGGCGACGGCGTCGATCACGGAGCGGGTCATGCGGTGTGCCTTTGTGGTGCTGTCTGATCCTACGCTGAACGGGAGGGGTTCGGCTGCGTGGAAAATGGGCAGATCGCGCAGGACAAAGACGGATTAAGCATGGGGCTCCTAGGTCGAGTGATTTCCGGCGCATGCTAGCAAGTCCCGCGCCAAGGGAGGCGGCGAACGGTTTGCGCGGCGCAGGTCAGCGATCAAGGCCGGTTCCACGAGGCGCCTGATCAAGTTTCGCGCGGACCAGCTGCTGTAACGCCATAGCCCGCTTGCCCCTCACGTCCGCGGAGTCCGAAGCGGCCAACGGCCGGCTGCCGGCCCGCGCGACATTCCCCACGGCTTTGCACCGGCGTTTCCCGGCGCCACACTGACGCCAGGCCAACGCGCTCGCAAAATGGCCACCACGGAGGGAATCGACACCATGACCAGACGAGGCAAGGCTGCTGTTATCACCGGCGCCGGGCGCAACATCGGCCGCGCGGTGGCCCTGCAGCTGGCCGCTGATGGCTTCGACGTCGTCATCAACGGCTCCTCCAACCGCGACGCCTGCGAGGCGGTCGCCGCGCAGGCACGCGCGCTCGGGGTTGAGGCGCTGGTCGCGATGGCCGATGTCGGGGAGCGCGACGCCTGCCTGGGCCTGGCTGCCAAGGCTATCGCCCACTTCGGCGCCATCGACGTGCTGGTGAACAACGCCGCGCTCCGCCCGCAGCGGCCGTTCCTGGAGATCAGCGAGGCGGATTTCCGCCGGGTGATGGGCGTCGATCTCGAAGCGGCCGTCTGGCTCGCGCAGGCCTGCCTGCCGAAGATGGTGGAGCGCGGGTGGGGGCGGATCGTGAACTTCACCGGCATGAACGCCATCCAGGGTCATGCCGGCCGCGCCACCATCTCCGTCGCCAAGCACGGCGTCTGGGGGCTGACGAAAGCCCTGGCGAAGGAGTTCGGGGCCAACGGCATCACCATCAACGCCATCTCGCCCGGGCCCATCGCCGGGGACGACGAGGCGTCGGGAGCGGTCACCTACCGCATGGCCTCGGTCGCGCATGTGCCGGCGGGACGGATGGGCACGCCGGACGAGGTGGCGGCCGTGGTGCGGATGCTGGCCTCCGACGCCGGCGCCTACGTCAATGGCCAGATGCTGGCGGTGAACGGTGGCGGGACGATGTAGCCGGCGGGCACCGCGCGCCTGATGTCTGTGCGCCCGGCATTCGCGTTGGATTCCCAGGCGGCAGCCTTGCGTGAACCGCCTGCCGCAAATGCGGCTGGCGGCGGGGGCGGCGCGAGCCAAGCCACCGGAGTGGGCGGTCCCCGATCGGGCCA
This sequence comes from Rhodospirillales bacterium, assembly GCA_028288785.1. Classification (GTDB taxonomy): domain Bacteria; phylum Pseudomonadota; class Alphaproteobacteria; order Acetobacterales; family Acetobacteraceae; genus Plastoroseomonas. The sequence goes on from JAQGHV010000072.1 coordinate 4,585, forward strand.
TCACGCCGCCAGGATTGCCTCGACGATCTCCTGCACATCCAGCGCCTCGCGCAACGTCGCGAGGGTATGGGACTCGCCGCGGGTCATCGCTGCCACGCCGGCCAACTGGCCGCGCAATACCAGCGGCCGCATCCGCTCATTCGGCAGCGCATCCGGCGCCTGCGCCCATCGGCCATCCGCGTCCAACCGTTCGGCGAACGACCAGTCGCGTAGCCGGATCGCGCCATTCAGAACCCAGCTGTTGGTGTCATCCCGCTCCGTCGTGCCGACGCCGCCGGTGAGCGTGACGGGCACGCCACCGGCGGTCAGGCGGGCGCGTATCGAGACTTCGCTGCCACCGCCCGGCGGATAGTTCGCCGCCGCCTCGACCAGCGCAAGCGGGCCGAGCTGGCGCCGCGTCAGGAACAGGAAATGGGAGACGACCTCGCGCGTAAAGCCGCCCTCGGCGCGGCGGGCGAGCCAGCTCGCCGCGTCCTGTTGCCAGCCGCGCGGCCAGGTCGCGAAGGCGACGTCGATCGCCAGTGATTCCGGGATCATTCCGGCGCGCCAGCCCGTGATCTCGGCAACGGCGGGGGAGGAGGCCATGGGGAAGTTCACCGCGATCCTCGCGCCCTCAGCGCGGGCCACGAAGGCGCGGGCGGCGGCGAGGTCGGTCGCCAGCGGCTTTTCGAGGAACACTGCGCGGCCGGCGGCAAGCGCCTGCTCGGCCAACGGGATATGCGCCCCCGGCGGGGCGGCGACATAGAGGCAGTCGCAGGCCGCGATGATAGCCGCCGCCGAGGCCAGCATGGGCACCGCATCGGTGATCCCGGCCAGCCGCGCCGCCGCCGTGGGAGCCGGATCCCAGACGCCGATGACGGTGACATGCTCCGCGGCGTTGGCCAGCACCGCCCGTAACAGGCGCTCGCCCATGATGCCGAAGCCGATGATGCCGAGGGCGGTGGGGGCGGGCATGCGGGGATACTCCGGGCGGGTTGCGCGGCAAGCCCTCGCTTTTCACGGTTGCGCGGTCAAGCCTGGCGCGGCCGGCCAGCGGGTGTGCACTGCCCTTGGCATTCCCCATCTGGCTACGGCCGTCGCCGGTCCTCCGGCGTCTGAAGGCATCGAACGCCTCATGCCGACGGTCCGTCTTCTTGACCGTTGTCATGAGAATGGTCTGGAGGGTTGATCGAGATGGCGACGACAGGGGAAACATTCGACGCCCCCCGGGGCGGCCGACACCGCATTTGGCCATCCCCGCGCGGCCTCTACAGCCGCCTTGCGACGAGCACCCTCACCGAGCGTGGGCTCTACCTCAACCTCGGCTACTGGAAGGATGCCGCGACCATCGATGAGGCCAGCGCCGCCCTCGCGATGCTGGTTGCGGAGACCGCGCGGATGGGTCCGCACGACGAGGTCGTGGATGTCGGCTTCGGCTTCGCGGACCAGGACATGCTCTGGCTGGAAAAATGCGCCCCGCGCATGATCACCGGCCTCAACGTCACCCCCGTGCAGGTGCGCATCGGGCGGGCGCGGGTGG
>JAQGHV010000082.1 GCA_028288785.1 Rhodospirillales bacterium
TGCTGCGGCAGGGCGCGGGTCGCGACGCGCAGGGGTGCGAGCGCCGCATCGAACAGGATCGTGCGCGTCGAGGTGGTCCCCTGGTCGATCGCGAGCAGCAGCGCCTTATCCATCCCCTGGCCTCCAGCCTTGGCTGGCACGATACTCCAGCCCAGGAGGAACCGACCATGCCCCGTCAGCTCTATGAACTTTGCGGCGCCGATCCCACGCGGGTGTTCAGCCCCTATTGCTGGCGAACCCGCATGGCGCTCGCGCATAAGGGCCTCGCGTTCGAGACGGTGCCGTGGCGGTTCACCGAGAAGGGCGCGATCGCCTTCGCGAATTCCGAGAAGGTGCCGGTGCTGGTCGATGGCGAGCGCAGTGTCGCCGATAGCTGGGCCATCGCGGAGTATCTGGAGGATTCCTATCCCGACGCGCCTTCGCTGTTCGGCGGCCCCGGCGGCCGCGCCATGTGCCGGATGATCGGCAACTGGACGGAGAGCGCGCTGCATGCGGGATTGGCCGCGATGATCGTGGCCGACATTCCCCCGCACCTCGCTCCGGCGGACCGCGACTACTTCGTCTCCTCGCGCGAGAAACGCTTCGGCAAGCCGCTGGCCGAGGTGGTCGCAGGGCGCGAGACCGCGGTCACCGAGTTCCGCCGCGCGCTCTACCCGCTGCGCACGACGCTGAAGGAGTTTCCCTATCTCGGCGGCGCCGCGCCGAACTACGCCGACTACAGCGTGTTCGGCGCGTTCCAGTGGGCGCGCTGCGTCAGCGACTTTGCGCCGCTGGAGCCGACCGACGCCGTCCATGCCTGGCGCGAGCGGCTGCTCGACGCCTTCGGCGGCATGGCACGCTCGACCACGGCGAGCGAAGCAGCGTGAGGTCGTGTTTCACGTGCCACATCAACACCCGCGCGCGGCAGAATACCGCCGGGCGACGTGCCGGCGGCGCGCCATGAGCACCGCGCGGATGGGCATGTCATGACGGTCGCCCGCGTCAGCGGCGAGGGCCGCGTCACCTTCCAGGATGCGAGCTTCCGCTGCGCGCTGGGGGGGGCCGGCATCCGCACCGTCAAGGTCGAGGGCGACCACGCGACCCCGGCCGGGCTGCTGCCGATCCGCCGCCTGCTCTATCGCGCCGATCGCATCGCCCCGCCGGAGGGCGCGCTGCCGCGCGCTCCACTCGCCCCGGAGGATGGCTGGTGCGACGACCCGTTCCACGCCGACTACAACCGCCAGGTCACGCTGCCGCACCCGGCGCGGCACGAACATCTGTGGCGCGAGGATGGGCTGTACGACCTGATCGGCGTTCTCGGCTGGAACGACGCGCCGGTGGTGCGGGAGCGCGGCAGCGCGATCTTCCTCCATATCGCGCGCCCGGATTACGCGCCGACCGAGGGCTGCGTGGCGCTTTCGCTGGCTGATTTGCGGCGCCTGCTCGCGATGGGCGTTTCATCCCTGGAAATTATCCCCTAGACCGGATAATCTCCGGTCATGGATGAAATCGACCGGAACATCGCCGTCGCCCTGCAACAGGATGGCAGCGCCGGCCTCGCCGAACTGGCCAAGGTCTCAGGACTATCCGTCTCCGCCACCGCCGAGCGTGTGAAGCGCCTGGAGGAGCGCGGCGTCGTGCGCAGCTGGCGCGCCGACCTCGACCCCGTGCAGGTCGGCTGCCCATTGCTGGGCTTCGTCTTCGTGGCCTTGCGGCCGGGGCGCGACGATGCCGCCTTCCGCCGCGCGATGGCCCGGCATGAGCATGTGCTCGAATGCCACCGCGTCACTGGGCCGTGGCATTTCCTGCTGAAGGTGCGGGTCGCCGACCTCGCCGCCTTCGAGACCTTCCTCGATGAGGAATTGCGCGCGCAGCCATCGGTGGAGCGGCTGGAATCGCTGATTGCCATTGCCACCGAGAAGGAGACCGCGCTGCTCCCCGTCGCCCCCGCCACCGAGGAGGAATAGCCTGAGCCGCCGCCAGATCGAGATCACGCCCGAGCTCGTCATCCGCGCCTATCGGGCGGGGCTGTTTCCGATGGCGGAAAGCCGTGACGCCGCGCGTCTGCACTGGCTCGACCCGGGGTTGCGCGGCGTGCTGCCGATTCGCGAATTCCACTTGCCGCGCCGCCTCGCGCGCACTGCGCTTTCGGGCAAGTTCCGGGTCACCAGCAATGTCGATTTCGCGGCCACGCTCGCCGGCTGCGCGGAGCCCGCGGAGGGGCGCGGCGATACCTGGATCAACCCGGAGATCACTCGCCTGTTCTTGGCACTCCACGAGGAGGGTGTCGCGCATTCCGTCGAATGTTGGGAGGGTGCGACGCTGGTCGGCGGGCTGTATGGGGTGGCACTCGGCGGCGCGTTCTTCGGCGAGAGCATGTTTTCCCGCGTGCGCGACGCCTCCAAGGTCGCGCTGGTGCACTTGGTGGCGCGGCTGGCGCTGGGAGGGTTCACCCTGCTCGATACGCAATTCCTGACGCGACACCTGACGCAGTTCGGCGCGCACGAGATCCTCCGCGCCGACTACAAGGCCCGCCTCGCCGCGGCGCTGGAGGTAGACGCGCAATGGAGCGAGCCCGACCCGGCTGCGATCGCCGCGACGATCCGGTCGCTGCGCAGCACGGGCTGATAAGAACGGCACGAGTGGCCGAACGTCGGCCGTCGAGGGTGCGCCGACCTGACGACAAAAACGGCGCGAAGCGCCGCAAGGCCGAATGGCCGCCGCCGGTAGTCCGGCGAGCCAAGTGGCCGGAGGCCACGCCCGGCGCTTGAGGGCACACGGATATCATACCAGAATGCGGAAAACCTGGGGGAACGCGCATGTCAACTTACACCGTCGGCGATCTGGTCGCCGAGTTCCTGTCGCGCATCGGCGTCACCACCGCTTTCGGCATCGTCTCGGTGCATAACATCCCGATGCTGGACGCCATTGCCCGGCGCAACGCGCTGCGCTTCGTCATGGCGCGCGGCGAAATGGGCGGCGCCCATATGGCGGATGGCTACGCGCGCGCCTCCGGCGGCATCGGCGTGCTGTTCTCCTCGACCGGGCCAGGAGCCGCCAATGCCGTGCCCGGCCTGGTGGAGGCACGGTTCGCAGGCTCGCCGGTGCTTCATATCACGGGACAGACGGCCACACGCTTCATCGACCGTGACACCGGCACCGTGCATGACGTCCCCGGTCAGACCGCGATGCTCGCCGCCGCGGGCAAGGCCGCGCACCGGGTGCGCAGCGCGGCCGAGGCCTATGGCGTGCTGGTGCGCGCAGCGACCGAGGCTCTGACGCCGCCGATGGGGCCGGTCTCCGTCGAAATCCCGATCGACCTGCAACGCGCGGAGATCGCACGCCCGGCCTCGCTCGACAGCCTGGTGCTGCCGGTGCCGCCGCCGCTGCCCCCCAGCGAGGCCGCGCTCGACGAGGCGGCCGAAATCCTCCTCGGTGCGAAGCGGCCGATGCTCTGGCTGGGCAATGGCGCCAAGGGCGCCGGCGCGGCGGTGGCGCACCTGATGGCGCTGGGTTTCGGCGCCGTCTCCTCCTGGAATGGCCGCGGCACCGTGCCGGAAGACCACCCGATGACCTTTGGCGCCCTGCACGGCAACGGCTCCCCGCGCATCCAGGA
>JAQGHV010000103.1 GCA_028288785.1 Rhodospirillales bacterium
TCCAGGGCGCGGCTGACGTAGTCGCGCAACTCGGGACGATATTCCTCCCACAGCGCGCGCAACGCCGGCAGCGGCGCCGGCGCCCAGTCGATGCGGAGGTCGGCCAGCGCGAACACCTCCCGCTCCACGACCAGCAGGTGTGCGGAACGTACGGCGCCGTGTTCGCCACCCGCGGCCTCGCCGGCTTCAAGGGCACGAAGCAGGCGTTCGGCCAGCAATTCACCCTCGCTGGCCAGGAACGCCGCGGCCATCGCATCAGGCACGGCGCTGCTCGACAGGATGTTGCCGATCGCCACCACGTCGCGACCATGTGCCGCGCCGCGTACGGCCTTGACCAGCGCGCCGTCGAAATGCGCGGTCGCCCCGGTCGCATCCATCACCGCGAGCTGGCGGAACCGATGGTGCGGGGTGGAGCCGACCAGCGCCGTGACCGTCTCCTCCGCGGTACAGCCGGAGCGTAGCAGCTCCAGCCCACGCGGCCCCAGGCGAGGGTCGGTGCGGTGCTGCGTCAGCACGCCGCCCACCCCCGCCGCGCAGAACGCCACCCGCGCGCCGACCGCGATGCCGGAGGTCGTGACCGCAGCACCGAAGGCACCGGTCTCGGCGCAGCGGGCGAGGAGGGAGAAGGTCATTCAGTAGCCTCGCGCATGATCATAGAGGTTGGGAAGCTCCTCGCCACGCCGATGTGCGGCCATGGCGTCCGCCACATAGACCGCCCGCTCGCGACGGCTCGGCAGGCTGGCGCAGTGCGGCGTGACGGTGATCTTGGGATGCGCCCAGAGCGGGCTATCGGCGGCCAGCGGCTCCGGTTCGAAGACGTCGATGACGGCGCCGCCGAGCTGCCCGGCCTCGAGTGCCGCGACCACGTCGTCGACCACCAGCTGCGTGCCCCGCCCGGCATGGACCAGGCCGGTTCCCGGCTTCACCTTGGCCAGCAGAGGTGCTGCGATCAGGCCACGCGTCGCCTCAGTCGCCGGCAGCAGCACGACCAGGATATCGGCCGCGGCCAGGAAGCCATCGAGCCCGGCATCGCCCACGTAGCTGCGCACGCCGGGGACGGACTTTTCCGTCCGCGACCAGCCGATCACCGGGAAGCCGAGGCCCTGCAGCATCACCGCGCTGCGCGTGCCCATTACGCCGAGGCCCATGATGCCGACGACGCGCTCGGGCGCGGTGAACTCCGGTTCGAAATAATCCCACTTCGCGGCGGCCTGCGAGAGGGCAAGGCGGCGCTGGTTGCGCAACAGCCCGAGCGCCGCCCAACAAACGTATTCGCCCATGCGTTGGGCGGCCCCATCCACGCCCATGCGGACCAGGGGAATGTGCAGCGGCAGCTCGGGATCGGTGATGATCGCGTCGACACCGGCGCCGGCCCCGAAGATCACGCGGAGCGACGGCAGCCGCGCCAGGGCGCCAGGCTCCGGGTCCCAGACCAGCGCGTGGGTGATGGCGGATGGGTCGAGCGCCGGGTCGCCCCAGCGCCGGACATCGAGGCCCGGCGCCACCTCCGCGAAGGCCGCCTGCCATTGCACGAACGCCTTGCGACCACCCGACTTGATGACGAGCAGGTCACCCGGCCGGGCATCGTCCAGTTCGCACACCGCATCGGTATCCACATCGCGCATCGCGCCTACTCCCCTATGTTGTCCTCCTCCCCCCACCATTGAAGCCCGCCCACGCGATGCCGGGAAGAGCACCGTTCATGGGGGGAATTTCATGCCGCGCGATTCCTTCGCTATGATCCGAGGCAATCGGAGGAACTACCCTATGCCAGAGCCCACCATCCTGCCGCTGCAGGGCGTGCGAATCGTCGAGTTCTCGCACATGGTGATGGGCCCCACCTGCGGCGTCGTGCTCGCCGATCTCGGCGCCGATGTCATCAAGGTGGAGCCACCGGGCGGCGACCGCACCCGCTCGCTCACCGCCTCCGGCGCCGGCTTCTTCGCCGCCTTCACGCGCAACAAGAAGAGCGTCGTGCTCGACACCGAGGAACCCGAGGACCTCGCGATCCTGCTGGAACTGATCGATGGCGCCGACGTGCTGATCGAGAATTTCCGCCCCGGCGGGCTGGACGCGAAAGGGCTCGGCTACGCGGCACTGTCGGCGCGCAATCCTCGGCTGATCTATTGCTCGCTCAAGGGCTACCTGCCCGGCCCCTACGAGAACCGGACGGCGCTGGATGAGGTCGTGCAGATGCAGTCTGGCCTCGCCTACATGACGGGACCGCCGGGGCGACCGCTGCGCGCGGGTGCCTCGGTGAACGACATGATGGGCGGGATGTTCGGCGCCATCGGGGTGCTCGCGGCACTTCGTCAGCGCGATGCGACGGGGAAGGGGCAGCACATCCAGTCGGGCCTGTTCGAAAACGCGGCCTTCCTTGTCTCGACCCACATGCTGCAGCAGGCGATCAGCGGGATGGCGCCGCCGCCGATGCCGGGCGGCAGCCGCGCCTGGGGCGTCTACGATATTTTCGTCAGTGCCGATGACGTGCAGATCTTCGTGGCCGTCGTCACCGACCGCCAGTGGGAGGTGTTTACGCGCGCCCTGAACGAGCCGGCGCTGGCGGACCCGCGCTACGCCACCAACAACACCCGCGCCGCGCATCGGGAAATACTGATCCCACTGGTCAGCACGCTGCTCGCGAAGCACAGCGTCGCCGCGATCGAGGCCATGTGCGAGAAGGCCGGCCTGCCATTCTCGCGCATCAACACGCCCTGGGATTTGTTCGAGGACCCGCATCTGCTCGACGGCGGCGGGCTGCTGCCGGTGACACTGCCGGATGGCCGCAGCGTGAAGGTGCCGGCCCTGCCGATCCAGTTCGGCGCCGAGCGCCTCGGTGTGCGGCACGACCTGCCGGCGATCGGCGAACACAACGAAGAAGTGCTGGGCCCGCTGCGGCGCGCTCGCGATGAAGGCAACGCCGCGCAGCGGCGTGCTGATGAAAAAGGAATATAACGCCATGCAACGCCGCATGATCCTGGCTGCGACCACGCTACTCGCGGCCCCAAGCCTCGCACGCGCCCAGGCCGCCTGGCCCGACCGGCCCATTCGCCTGATCGTCCCATTCCCGCCCGGCGGGGGCACCGACCTGGTTGCGCGCGAGCTCGGCAACCGCATGGCCACCGCGACCGGTTGGACGATCGTGGCCGACAACCGACCCGGCGCAGGTGGTGGTATCGGGTTGGACGCCGTCGCAAAGTCGGCACCGGATGGCTACACGATTGGGCTGGGGCAGACCTCCAACCTCGCCATCAACCCGGCGCTGTATCGCACCCTGCCTTATGATCCGCTGCGCGACTTCACGCCGGTCGGGGTGGTGGCGCGGCAGTGCAACATCGTCGTCGTGGCGCGGCAGTCGCCGGTGCGGAACCTCGCCGACCTGGTCGCCCTGGCGCGCGCGCGCCCTGGCCAGCTCAGCGCGGGGCATCCGGGCAATGGCACGGTCGGGCATCTGCAGGGAGAGGTGATGAACCGCCGCCTCGGCATCGAGATCGTCCAGGTGCCGTATCGCGGCGCCGGCGGCGTGGTGGCGGACCTGCTCGCCGGCCGCATCGACGTCTATTCGGCCAATCCGATCTCGGTGATCGGCGTGCTGAACTCCGGCGATGTCCGCGCCATCGCGGTGACCTCGGCGCAGCGCGCGGCTGCTTTCCCGGATGTCCCCACGCTGTTCGAGCAGGGGCTGCCGCTCGAATTGCTCAACTGGACCGGCCTGGTTGCGCCGGCGCGGCTGCCGCCGCCGATCCTCGCGCGCATGTCCGAAGAATTGCGCAAGGCCCTGTCCGGCGACGAGATCCGCGCGCGCCTCGCTTCAGAAGGGGGCGAGCCGGTCGGGTCGACGCCGGAGGAGTTCCGCGTGTTGCTGGAAGCCGAGGTCGCGAAGTGGGGCGAAATCGTGCGCGAGGGCAACATTCGGCTCGATTGAGCTCAACAGCCAGGAAATGGCCGTTGATCTTTTTGTGCCCTCAAGCGCCGGGCGCCGCCTACAGCGGCTTGGCTCGCCGGACGACCGGCGGCGGCCATTCGGACGCTTTGTGTGCCCTCAAGCGCCGGGCGCCGCCTACAGCGGCTTGGCTCGCCGGACGACCGGCGGCGGCCATTCGGCCTTGCGGCGCTACGCGCCGTTTTGCCATCCAGCGCGGCGTGGCGAAGCACAGCCTTTCGGCGGCAGCGCACTCTCTTAGCGCGGCACGAGCCGGGCGTATGAGGCTGCACTGGCGCACTGGCGCCGCGCGTGGCCCAATGGGTGCCGCGTGCGACGCGACACGGAATGCGTGACAGATGCGCGATCGGCGCACGATGACCGGAGGGAATGACGATGCCGCTCTACAGCCTCGATGGCCACGTGCCCGAGACCGCCGGCGAAGGCCGCTACTGGGTCGCCCCTGACGCCCATGTCATCGGCATGGTCGAGCTCGGCGAGGATGTCGGCATCTGGTTCGGCGCCGTGCTGCGTGGCGACAACGAGCCGCTGGTGATCGGCGCCGGCACCAACATCCAGGAAGGCGCGATGCTGCACGCCGACATGGGCTTTCCGCTCACCATCGGTGCCAACGTGACCGTCGGCCACCACGCCATCATCCACGGCTGCACGGTGGGCGAAGGCTCGCTCATCGGCATGGGCGCGACCGTGATGAACGGCGCCGTCATCGGCGCGCATTGCATCGTCGGCGCCAACGCGCTGGTCTCCGAGGGCAAGGTGTTCCCGGACTACTCGCTCATCATCGGCTCGCCCGCCAAGGCGGTGCGCACGCTCGACGCCGAAGTGGCCGCGAAGGTCCTCGGCTCCGCCACCGGCTACGTGCGCAACTGGAAGCGTTTTGCCGCCGGCCTCAAGCGCATCGACTGACGCCGAAGATTTTAGGGAAGGACACGACACCATGCAGATCACCCTCGAACCAGGCCGGCCAAAGCCGCAGCCGACGCCGGAGACCCGGCATTTCTGGGACGGCACCAAGGACGGCAAGCTGCTGCTGCAGCGCTGCGGCGACACCGGCCGCGCCTATTTCCCGCCGCGCCCGTTCAGCCCCTACACGGGCACGCGCAATGTCAGCGTGTTCGAGGCGAGCGGCCGCGCCACGCTGCTCAGCTACGTCATTCATCATCGCCCGGTGCCGGGCTTCACGCCGCCCTACGCCATCGCCGTGGTGGAGCTGGAGGAAGGGCCGCGCATGATGACCAACATCGTGGGCTGCCCGCAGACGCCGGAAGCCCTGCCGCTGGACATGGCGCTCGAGGTCGTCTTCGTGCCTATGGATGACAGCATCTCCCTGCCGCTGTTCCGCCCGGCCACGGATGCACCCGCCGCACGCGTCGGCGTCAGCATGGGGGTCGAGTGATGTCCTACATTCCCGGTTCCGTCGCCGTCGTCGGCGCGGCTGAAACCACCGATCTGGGCGCGGTGCCGAACCTCTCCGAGATTGGGCTCGCGGCCGATGCGGCGCTCAACGCGATGGCCGATGCAGGGCTGAAGCCCGGCGATATCGACGGCATCGCCTGGGTCGGCGCGATGCGGCCGCAGCTGCTTGCGCAGTATCTCGGCATCACGCCGCGCTGGGTGGATGGCACCTCCGTGGGCGGCTGTTCCTTCATGCTGCATGTCCGCCACGCCGCGGCCGCGATCGCCGCGGGCTACTGCAACACCGTACTGATCTGCCACGGCGAGAGCGGCAAGTCGCGCATCGCCGGCGCCCAGCGCCCGGCCGAGCCCGCCACGCTGAACGGCCAGTTCGAGGCGCCGTTCGGGCCGTTCGGGCCGCCCACCCTCTTCCCGATCCCCGTGCTCCGCTACATGAAGACCTATGGCGTGACGGAGGAAATGCTGGCGACCGTCGCGGTCGTGCAGCGCGAATGGGCGGGCAAGAATCCGCGCGCGATGTTCCGTGACCCGATCTCCGTCGACGACGTGCTGAACAGCCGCATGATCGCCTGGCCGTTCCGCATCCTTATGTGCTGCCTGGTCACTGATGGCGGCGGCGCGCTGATCCTCACCAGCGCGGACCGAGCGAAGGATTTCCCGGGCAAGCCGGCCTATATCCTGGGCTCGGGCGAAAGCGTCGAGACCGGGATGATCAGCCAGATGGAGGATTTCACCTCCTCCCGCGCCTTCCGCGTCGCGGGGCCCGAGGCGTTCAAGATGGCCGGCATCAAGCACGCCGATGTCGATCACCTGATGATCTACGACGCCTTCGCGCACCTCCCGCTCTATGGCCTGGAGGATCTCGGCTTCGTGCCGAAGGGCGAGGCCGGGCGCTACATCATGGACCGCAACACGGCTCCCGGCGGGGTGCTGCCGATGAACACCAATGGCGGCGGCCTGTCCTACACCCACACCGGCATGTACGGCATGTTCGCCCTGCAGGAGAGCGTGCGGCAGGTGCGCGGCATCGCCCCGGCGCAGGTGCCCGATGTGAATGTGTCGGTGTGCCACGGGGTCGGCGGAATGTTCGGCGCCTCGGGCACGATCATCTTCGGGAGAGACCGGCCTTCCTGAGGGCGATCCGGTTTATAGGTGTGGCCGGAGCTTCGTGGTGAAGCTCTGGCCTTACCGTTCAGCGATCAGTCTCGGTTCGTGGTTGAGTCAGAGGTGATGGCTCCGGCCGCGCCTCCGGCTTCGAGGCGCTTGTTTGCAAGCCATGGCGCGCCCTGCCTGGGGCGCGGGGGTCAACGACCCCGGCCGGTCATTTCCTGCAACTCGTCGATCCGCTTGGAGGCATCCGCCTTCGTCAGGTCGGGGTCGAAGGGCACCTTCGCCTGCTCCGAGAGGGTCTTGAGGTAGGAGGCCTGGGCGCCGGTCATCGGCTCATCGCCGGTGGTCCAGTCGGCCGGATCCTTGACCGCATTCGAATTCGGATCGGGCTCGGATTTCGGGTTGTTGTGGGCGTTGTCGTCAGACATCGGGTGGTCTCCGCGAAGGTGGTGTTCCCTCAACGTTCCCAGTCGGCCGAGGTTTCAAACGCCGGTACGGCGTCCGGCTTGTGGCTCGGAACTGCGTGGCGAAAGCCGGCCTGACCACGCCGGCTTGCACGAGCGCCCGGCATACTAGCAGCGCCGCCTCACACCAAGTTGGCGCGAGAGGGCATCACCCCGCCACTTGCAGCGCCTTCATCACCCGCGCGAGGCCATCCTGCCAGCTCGGCAGCGTCACCCCGAAAACGGCGCCTAGCTTCCCAGTATCCAGCCGCCCATCCACCGGGCGGACCGCCTTGGTCGGGTACTCGGACGTCGCGATCGGCAACACGCGCGGCACCGGGCCGGCGCTGACGGCGAAGATCGCCTCCGCGAAGGCGTGCCAGTTCGTGCCGCCCGCCGCGACCGCATGGAACACGCCGCGATACTCGGGCCGCCACCCGGTTTCGCGCAGCCGCGCCAGCACGCCGGTGATCGCATCGGCCAAGTCCGGGGCCGCCGTCGGGTGGCCCCATTGGTCGGCCACCACGCGTAGTTCCGGCCTGGTGGCACCCAGCGCCAGCATGGTCTTAACGAAGTTTTTGCCCACCGGGCTGAACACCCACGCGGTGCGCATCACCACCGTCCGCGGGTGCGCCGCCAGCGCTGCCCACTCCCCCGCGAGCTTCGTGCGCCCGTAGGTGCTGAGCGGATTGGGCGCGTCATCCTCGCGATAGGGCGTACCCTTGAGCCCGTCATAGACATAGTCCGTGCTGATCTGGATGAGCGGTATGCTCGCTTCCGCGCTCAAAGCGCCAATCAGTGCCGGCCCCAAAGCATTCGCGCGGAAGGCGCCGGCCTCATCATCCTCGGCGGCATCCACGGCGGTCCAGGCGGCGCAGTTCACGACTGCATCCGGCTTGAGCTCCGCGAAGGCCGCCCGGACCGTCTCCGGCTTGTCGAACTCGAAATCCGGCTGCCCGACCAGCAGCGCCTCGAACCCCTGCGCCGGCAGGCTTTCCGCCAAGCCGGTGGCGAGCTGCCCGCCCTGCCCGGTGACCAGGATGCGTCGCATCACAGCGACCCCCGCGGGAAGGGAGTGGCGATGTCGGCGAGGCGCGGTGCGCGCCGGTCCTTGTCCGACAGCACCGGCCCGCCCGGCGGCAGTGGCCAGTCGATGCCCAGCGCCGGGTCATCCCAGGCGATGCCGGCATCCGTCGCCGGGTCGTATTCGCCATCAACCTTGTACAGCACCTCGGTATCCGGCTCGAGCGTCAGGAACCCGTGCGCAAAGCCGCACGGCACCCAAAGCTGGTTCCACGCTTCGGCGGAGAGCTCGCAGGCGACGTGCTGGCCGTAGGTCGCGCTGCCCTCGCGGATATCCACCGCGACATCGAGGATGCGCCCGCGAACCACCCGCACCAGCTTGCCCTGCGGCGTCGGCGGGCGCTGGAAATGCAGCCCGCGCAGCACGCCGATCTCGCGCGACATGGAGTGGTTGTCCTGCACGAAATCGACGTCGAACCCCTGCGCCGCGAGCGCACTGCGCTTCCACACCTCGGAGAAGAAACCACGATCATCGCCGAAGCGCCGCGGCTCGATCAGCAGCACCTCGGGGATGGCTTGCGGGGTGATCTTCATGATGCGTGCAGCCCGTCCGCGAGGTCGATCAGGTACTTGCCATAGGCGGTCTTGCCGAGCGCCTTGCCACGCGAGCGCAGCTCATCGGCGGTGAGAAAGCCGCGGCGGAACCCGATCTCTTCTGGGCAGCCGACCTGCAATCCCTGCCTTTCCTGCACGGTCTGCACGAAGGTCGCGGCCTGCAGCAGGCTCGCCGGCGTCCCTGCATCGAGCCAGGCGCAGCCGCGCCCGAGCTGTTCGGCGCGGAGCGTGCCGTCATTCATGTAGATGGCGTTGAGATCGGTGATCTCGAGCTCGCCGCGCGCCGAGGGCTTCACCTGGCGGGCGAGTTCGGTGACGCGCTCGTCGTAGAAATAGATGCCGATGACCGCCCAGTCGGACTTGGGCTTGAGCGGCTTTTCCTCGAGTGATGTGACCCGGCCTTCCGCGTCGAACTCAGCGACGCCATAGCGCTCGGGATCGGCGACGCGATAGCCGAAGACGGTGGCCTTGCCCCGCTCGGCATGGCGCGCGGCGCTCATCAGCCGGTCGGACAGGCCCTCGCCGTAGATGATGTTGTCGCCCAGCGCCAAGGCGCACGCCTCGCCGGCCAGCCAATCGGCGCCGATCAGGAAGGCCTGCGCCAGGCCGTCGGGCGAGGGCTGTTCCGCATAGCTGATGGTCACGCCGAACTCGCTGCCATCGCCGAGCAGGCGGCGGAAGGCCGGCAGGTCGGTCGGCGTCGAGATGAGCAGGATGTCACGGATGCCCGCCAGCATCAGCGTGCCGAGCGGGTAGTAGACCATCGGCTTGTCATAGACCGGCAGCAGCTGCTTGCTGGCCGCCAGCGTCATTGGATGCAGGCGAGAGCCAGAACCGCCGGCTAGGATGATGCCCTTCACGATGATTTTCCCAATCTCTGACCCGCGTATGCCTGGTCGCGGATCGGCCGCCACCACGCCTCGTTCGCCAGATACCAGCCAATGGTCTGCTCGAGACCGGTTTCAAAATTGTAGCGCGGCGACCAGCCAAGTGCGGCCTCGGCGCCAGAAGGATCCATCGCATAGCGGAAATCATGCCCCGGGCGGTCGCGCACGAAGGTGATCAGGCGCTCGCGCGGGCCGGCCGGATCCGGGCGCAGCCGGTCGAGCGTGGCGCAGATCGCCTTCACGACTTCGAGGTTGGTGCGCTCCTGGCGCGGCCCGATGCAGTAGGTCGCACCCGGCTGGCCCCGCTGCAGGGCCAGCACCAGCGCCTCGGCATGGTCATCGACATGGAGCCAGTCGCGCACGTTCGTCCCCTCGCCGTAGACCGGCAGCGGCTTGCCTTCGAGCGCGTTGAGCGTGACCAGCGGGATCAACTTCTCGGGGAACTGCCAGGGACCGTAGTTGTTTGTCGTGTTCGAGACGAAGGAGGGGAAGCCGTAGGTATGGTTCCACGCCCGGACCAGATGGTCGGATGCCGCCTTGCTCGCGGAATAGGGGCTTCGCGGGTCGTAGGGCGTCTCCGGCGTAAACGGCGGGTCGCCGGGATAGAGCGAGCCGAACACCTCGTCGGTCGAGACATGGTGGAACCGGAACGCGGCCTTCGCCTCGGCGTCAAGCGTGTTCCAATAGTCGCGCGCGGCCTCAAGTAGGACCTGCGTGCCCACGACATTGGTGCGGATGAACACCGCCGGACCGTCGATGGAGCGGTCAACATGGCTTTCGGCCGCCAGGTGCATGACGGCGCTGGGGCGGTGCGCGGCGAAGGCGGCGCGCATCGCCTCGGGGTCGCAGATATCGGCCGCGATATGCACATGTCGGGGATTGCCCGAATGCATGGCAAGGGCGGCGGGGCTCGCCGCATAGGTCATCGCATCGACGTTAACGATAACCTGGTCGGTGGTCGCGAGCAGACGGCGAATAACGGCGGAGCCGATGAAGCCGAAGCCGCCCGTGACGAGGTAGGACAAATTCGAACTCTCCCGAAGGCAGCGGAAGCGGCGTGGGGTAACACGGCGCAATACGCTGTCAAGTTGCAGGACTGGGTTAACCATACACGTGTCTGCCGCCTGGTGCTTGGCCGAACGCGCAAGCGGGCTATATGCAGCGTGTGACATATCCCCTCGCGAACCGCACCCCGCTCGACGCCGCCGGCGGCGCCGCCCAACCCCTCCCCGTCTGGGACCTCTCGGACCTGTATGCGGGTCCGGACGACCCGAAGCTTACGGCCGACCTCGAACGGGTCGAGAAGGCGGCGCAGGCCTTCGCCCAGGCGCATTCCGGCAAGCTCGCGCAGATGTCGGGTGACGCCCTCGCCCGCGCCATCGAGGCGTACGAGGCGATGGAAGAAGTGCTCGGCAGCGCGATCAGCTACGCGCAGCTGGTCTTCTCCGGCGACGCGCAGGACGCCGCCAATGGGCGCTTCTACGGCTCCATGCAGGAGCGCATCACTGGAATTTCATCGCACCTGTTGTTCTTCACGCTGGAGATGAACCGCATCGACGATGAGGCGCTGGAGCACAAGCTGGCGCGCAGCCCGGCCCTCGCGCATTGGCAGCCCTGGCTCCGCGACCTCCGTGTCTTCCGTCCGCACCAGCTCTCCGACGAAGCCGAGAAGTTGCTGCATGAGAAGGAGGTCACCGGCCGCTCCGCCTGGAACCGCCTGTTCGACGAGACGACCGCGATGATGAAGGTCGTCGTCTCGGGCGAGCAGCTCACCGTCTCCGATGCGCTGAACAAGCTGTCCGACCCCGATCGCGCCGTACGCGCGGCCGCGGCGGCTGGTGTCTCGGCGGCGTTCTCGGAACGGGTGCGACTGTTCTCGCTGATCACCAATGTGCTGGCCAAGGACAAGGAGATCGTCGATGGCTGGCGGCGCTACCCGCGCCCCGGCTCCTCCCGCAACCGCGCGAACATGGTTGAGGATGAGGTGGTCGACGCGCTGGTCACCGCGGTGCGGGGCAGTTTCTCGCGCCTGTCGCACCGCTATTACGGGATGAAGGCCAAGTGGCTGGGGCTCGAGAAGCTCCAGCACTGGGACCGCAACGCGCCTCTGCCCGACCAGGATGATTCGTTGATCCCGTGGGACCAGGCGAGCGAGCGGGTGCTCGCCAGCTACGCTGCCTTCAGCCCGGAGCTGGCCGCGATCGGCGCCCGGTTCTTCCAGAAGCCGTGGATCGATGCGGCTCTGCGTCCCGGAAAATCCTCGGGCGCCTTTGCGCATCCGACGGTGCCCTCGGCGCACCCTTACCTGCTGCTGAACTATCATGGCCGCGCGCGCGACGTGATGACGCTGGCCCATGAGCTCGGCCATGGCGTGCACCAGATGCTCGCCGCCGGGCAGGGCTACCTGATGTCCTCGACGCCGCTGACCCTGGCGGAAACTGCCTCCGTCTTCGGGGAGATGCTGACCTTCCGCTCCCTGCTCGACGCCGAGACGGACCCCGCGCGCCGCCGCCTCATGCTGGCCTCCAAGGTGGAGGACATGCTGAACACCGTGGTCCGCCAGATTGCATTCTACCGGTTCGAGACCCTGCTCCATGACGAGCGCAAGAAGGGGGAGATCAGCCCCGAGCGCATCGGCGAAATCTGGATGGATGTGCAGCGCGAGAGCCTGGGCCCGGCCTTCGATTTCACGCCCGATTACAGCGTGTACTGGGCCTACATCCCACACTTCGTGCACACGCCGTTCTACGTCTACGCCTATGCCTTCGGCGATTGCCTGGTGAACGCGCTCTACGGCGTCTACCAGGACGGGGTGGTGCCGGATTTCGAGCAGAAGTACCTGGCCATGCTGCGCGCCGGCGGCACGCTCGGGCACAAGGAACTGCTGGCGCCGTTCGGCCTCGATGCCTCGGACCCGTCCTTCTGGACGCGCGGGCTGGACGTCATCAGCGGCTTCATCGATGAGCTGGAGCGCGCCGATGGCTGAAGACCGCAGCACCTTCTTCGGCGAGTTCAAGCGCATGGCGCGCACCTCCGGCGCAGTGGGCGGCATCGCCGCGCGCGTCGCCGGCCAGCGCCTGCTGGGTATGAAGACCCACAAGGCCGCCCATGCCGAGGACCTCAAGGCCATCCTCGGCGGCCTCAAGGGTCCGCTGATGAAGGTGGCGCAGTTCCTCTCGACGGTGCCCGACGCGTTGCCGCCCGAGTACGCCGAGGAACTTGCGCAGCTGCAGTCCAATGCGCCACCGATGGGCTGGGCCTTTGTGCGCCGCCGCATGACCGCCGAGCTCGGTGCCGGATGGGAAAGCCGCTACGCCGAGTTCGGGCGCGAGGCCGCCGCCGCCGCATCGCTCGGGCAGGTGCATCGGGCGCGGCTGCATGACGGCACCGAGGTCGCGTGCAAGCTGCAATATCCGGACATGATCAGCGTGGTCGAGGCCGACCTGCGCCAGCTCAAGCTCGCAATGAGCGTGTACCAGCGCATGGACAGCACGCTCGAGAATGGCGACGTCTATACGGAGATGGCCGACCGCCTGCGCGAGGAACTCGACTACAAGCGCGAGGCGGCGCAGATGCGGCTGTACGGGATCATGCTCGATG
>JAQGHV010000124.1 GCA_028288785.1 Rhodospirillales bacterium
GATCGACATCGGCAAGATCGGCGAGTTCGAGCGCCGGCTGCTGGCCGACATCAAGACCAGCTCGCCCGGCATCGTCGAGGCCATCGCGAAGGAGCAGGCCATCTCGGGGGATACCGAGAAGAAGCTGATTGCTTTCCTCGACGGCTTCGCGAAAACCTTCGCCTGAGGTCCTGACCCGATGGCCAGCCTCAAGATGCTGCGCATGCGGATCAACAGCGTGAAATCCACGCGGAAGATCACGCAGGCGATGAAGATGGTCGCGGCCGCGAAGCTGCGCCGTGCGCAGTCCCAGGCCGAAGCCGCCCGCCCCTATGCGGAGCGGATGGAGCGCATGCTCGCCTCGCTCGGCGCGGCGGTCGCGACCTCACCCGATGCGCCGCAGCTGTTGGTGGGAAGTGGGCGCGACCAGGTCCACCTGCTGGTCGTCATGACGGCGGATCGCGGCCTCGCCGGTGCCTTCAACTCCGGTGTCGGCCGCTTCGCTCGTGCCCGCATTCGCACGCTTGAGGCTGAAGGCAAGACGGTCAAGATCCTGAGCATCGGGCGCAAGGGTGCGGTCTACCTGAAGCGCGAATTCGCCAGCCGCTTCGTCGGCGAAGTCAGCTTCCAGGGCAAGAAGACCGTCGAATTCGCCGATGCCGCCGAGGTCGTCGCGCGCATTTCCAAGATGCTCGAGGCCGGTGAGTTCGATGTCTGCACGCTGATCTACAACCGCTTCAAGAGCGTCATCAGCCAGGTTCCCTCCGAGCAGCGCCTGATCCCGGCACCGCTTCCGGAGTTGCAGACCGAGACCACGTCCGGCCCGCAGGCGATGTACGAATACGAGCCCTCGGAAGAAGAAATCCTTGCTGCGCTGCTGCCGCAAAATCTTGGCGTGCAGGTCTATCGCGCCATCCTGGAGAATTCAGCCGGCTTCTACGGCGCCCAGATGAATGCGATGGACAATGCGACCCGCAATGCCGGCGAGATGATCAACAAGCTCACGCTCAACTACAACCGCACGAGACAGGCCAACATCACCAGGGAGCTGATCGAGATCATCTCCGGTGCCGAGGCGGTCTGAGGAGCAATGGCCATGAAGAACAATGTCGGCAAGATCAGCCAGGTGCTTGGCCCGGTGGTGGACGTCCAGTTCCCCGCGGAGCTGCCTGCCATCCTCAACGCGCTGACCACCAAGATCGGCGACCGCACCGTGGTGCTGGAAGTGGCGCAGCATCTCGGCGAGCGCACCGTCCGCACCATCGCGATGGACACGACCGACGGCATGGTCCGCGGCCATGAAGTCATCGACACCGGCGTCGGCATCGCCGTCCCGGTCGGCAACGGCACGCTTGGGCGCATCCTGAACGTCATCGGCGAGCCGATCGACGAGCGCGGCCCGGTTCCGCACGAGAAGACCTACACCATCCACCGCGACGCCCCGACCTTCGAGGACCAGTCCACGTCCGCCGAAATCCTGGTCACCGGCATCAAGGTGATCGACCTGCTCGCCCCCTACATCAAGGGCGGCAAGATCGGCCTGTTCGGCGGCGCCGGCGTCGGCAAGACCGTCACCATCCAGGAACTGATCAACAACATCGCCAAGGGCCATGGCGGCGTGTCCGTTTTCGCCGGCGTCGGCGAGCGGACCCGCGAGGGCAACGACCTGTATCACGAGATGGTCGATGCCGGCGTTATCAAGCTCAACGACGGCAACACCGAGGGCTCCAAGGTCGCGCTGGTCTATGGCCAGATGAATGAGCCCCCGGGTGCCCGCGCCCGCGTGGCGCTGTCCGGCCTCTCGATTGCGGAATACTTCCGCGATGAGCAGGGTCAGGACGTGCTGTTCTTCATCGACAACATCTTCCGCTTCACCCAGGCCGGCGCCGAAGTCTCAGCGCTGCTGGGCCGCATCCCCTCCGCGGTGGGCTATCAGCCGACGCTCGCCACCGACATGGGCGCGCTGCAGGAGCGCATCACCTCGACCAAGAAGGGCTCGATCACCTCGGTTCAGGCCATCTACGTGCCGGCTGACGACTTGACCGACCCGGCGCCCGCGACCTCCTTCGCCCACCTTGACGCGACCACCACGCTGAACCGCTCGATCGCCGAGCTGGGCATCTTTCCGGCCGTCGATCCGCTAGACAGCACCTCGCGCGCCATGGACCCGCGCATCGTCGGCGAGGAGCACTACAACACCGCCCGCGAAGTGCAGAAGATCCTGCAGACCTACAAGTCGCTGCAGGACATCATCGCCATTCTCGGCATGGATGAGCTGTCCGAGGAGGACAAGCTGATCGTGGCACGCGCCCGCAAGCTGCAGCGCTTCCTCAGCCAGCCCTTCCACGTGGCCGAGGTCTTCACCGGCACGCCTGGCGTCTTCGTGAAGCTCGAGGACACCATCCGCAGCTTCGCCGCGATCTGCCGTGGCGACTACGACAGCCTTCCCGAAGCGGCCTTCTACATGGTCGGCACCATCGAGGAGGCCGTGAAGAAGGCCGAAACCCTGAAGCAGGCGGCGTAAGACCAACATGGCCGGCACCTTCCAGCTCGAACTCGTCTCCCCCGCGCGGCTGCTGCTCAGCCGCGCCGTCGAGATGGCGGTCATTCCGGCGGCCGAAGGCGAGATGGGCGTGCTGCCCGGCCACGCGCCGATGATCGTGGCACTCCGCGGTGGCGTCATCAGCGTCACCGAAGGCGGCCAGGTCACCGAGCGTCTGTTCGTCGGCGGTGGCTTCGCCGAAATCACCCCGGACCGCGTCACGGTGCTCGCAGACGACGCGACCCCGGTGGCGAGCCTGTCCAAGGCCCTGGCGGCCACGACGCTTGCTGCCGCCGAGGCCGCGATGGCGGATGCCCAGTCGCTCACGCCTGAGAAGCGCGACCAGGCGATGGCAACGCTACTGTCCGCCCGGGCGATGGTCGTGACGGCCGAGGCGCCCTGACCTCGAGCTGATCCGATTTCGTCTTGAATCCCGCCTTATGCTACTCAAACTGTCGGGTTCGGTTGACGGAGCCTCGACGGGCGTCACCAGGATGTCGCGCCCAGGGCGTTGAACGAGTGGGGACTGGATGAAGCACTGGCATATCGATCAGGTCGCCTGGGACAAGTTTGATCCCCAGAAAGTCGATCCCGCGATCGTGCCGCTGGTGAAGGCCGCCGCGATGGTCGAGCGGAACGCCAAAGATTATACGGCCTACCTGAACAATGTCTTCCGAGACGACCCCGCCTTCTGTGCGGCCGCCGACAACTGGGCGGTCGAGGAGATCCAGCATGGCGATGCGCTCGGCCGCTGGGGGATGTGCGCCGATCCGTCCTGGAATTTCGAAGCGGCCTTCACCCGCTACCGCGCCGGCTACAAGATCGAGACCAGCGTCGATGCCTCGATCCGCGGTTCCCGCACCGGCGAGCTGATCGCGCGCTGCATGGTCGAGACCGGCACGTCGAGCTACTACACGGCGCTCGCCGATGCCACGGAGGAACCGGTCCTGCGCGAGGTCTGCCGTCTCATCGCGGCCGATGAATACCGGCATTTCAAGCTGTTCTACGACCACATGCGGCGCTATCTCGGCCGGGAGAATTTAAGCTTCATGAAGCGCCTGCGCGTCGCGCTTGGCCGTATCGGCGAATCCGAGGATGACGAGCTCGCCTACGCCTATCACTGCGGGAACGAGAGTGCAGACACTCCCTACAATCACGAACGCTGCATCGCTTCCTACGCTGGCCGCGCGATGGGGTTCTATCGCTTCCCGCACGTGGAGCGCAGCACCCGCATGGTGTTCAAGTCGATCGGGCTCGATCCGCGCGGCAGGTTGTCCAATGTCGCGGCGCGGGCGGGCTGGCGGTTGATGCAATGGCGCCGGGACCGGTTTCTGGCGACGTTGCGCAAGGCCGCGAACGAGAACGCGCCGGGGCTCGAGAACGCCGCCTGAAACTCCGGCGTTGCGGAAGCGTTTATTCTTCGTTGCCACACCGGTGGCATTACAAAAGGATAAACAACATGCGCGTTTTCCGCTTGCTCGCCCCTCTCGCCCTGGTGATCGGTGTCGCCGCCTGCGCCGATTCCGGCTCCAACCCACCTGGCACGGCGGCCGGGCGGGCTGTGGACCGTGCGGCTGGGACGAACACCTCAGGCGCCTACCCGGCGCAGACCGATGGCCGCCCCGGCAACCCACCCGGCACCGCCGCCGGGCGCGCTGTCGATCGTACGTCTGGGACGAACACCTCCGGCGCCTATCCGGCACAGTCCGACGGACGCCCTGGCAACCCGCCCGGCACGGCGGCGCAGCGCGCCTATGACCGCCAGACGGGTTCGAACACCTCGGGGGCGTACCCGCAGAACCGCTGAGGCAGGGCAACGCGGGGACCTCGGTTCCCGCCTTGCTGCTGAATGGGCCGGGGCGCTTGGCGCCCCGGCCTTTTTCATGTCGGGGCGCGCTGCTTGATCGAGCCGGCAAATGCCGCAATCCGAGAACGCTGGAGGCGGGGATGGCCTGTCTGGCTGCAGCCGAAGCGCCGAGGGCCAGGTAACACAGCACGCCCCGCGTTAGCCGGCTCCTTGCGCGCTCCGTGGCGCCCTGGGCGCCTTACGCTGCCAAAGCGCGATGCCTCAGCGCCTCTGACGAGGCTCTACTCCGGATTGCAACCGCCGCTTGCTCCATGACCAGGCAACGCGCGGAGGAGCAGATTCCCAAGGCTGGTCGCGAAGCGCTGATCCCTCTAGCTTACCCGAGCGGGCAGCTTCCAACGCGCCGCCGACTTCGCTGGCGCACTGCGCTTCGGCCGAGCGAACCGGGCGCCACCCTCACGTTTCACCAACGTCAGCGTTCGCGTATGGAACGCCTCCAGCCCCGGCCGGTGCCCGATCGAAACCATCGAGGAGCCCTCGAGGTTGTCCACCAGCAACTGCATCATCTGGTCCTGGTTGGCCTCATCCAGCGCAGCCGTCGCCTCGTCGAGGAAGATCCAACGCGGCTTCTGCAGCAGCAAGCGCGCGAATGCCAGGCGCTGCTGCTCGCCGAGCGAGAGAATGCGATCCCAGCGCTCGGTATCCTCAAGTCGTGCCGTAAGATGTTTCAGGCCGACCTGTTCCAGTGCCGCCATCTTCTCCTCGACAGTGAAGTCGCTCGGCCATTGCGGGTAGCAGAGCGCCGTCTCAAGCGTGCCCAGGGGCAAATACGGCCGCTGCGGCAGGAAGGCCATGGACTCCCGCGGCGGCGTGATGATCTCGCCCGCGCCCCACGGCCAGATGCCGCCGATGGCGCGGAACAGCGTGGACTTCCCGCTGCCTGATTCGCCCTTGATGAGCACGCGCTCGCCCGGCGCGATCTCCGCCGAGGCGCCGGCGATCACCGTGGTGCCGTCCGCGAAAGCGATCTCCAGGTTATGGAACACTAGGTTCTCCGGCGCGCCTTCCTCGGTCGCGCGGATGGCGATGGTCGGCTGCGCGTTGTCGCCATGCAGCGATTCCAGGTCTTCCAGCGCGTCGGTGAATTCGGTGACGCGAGCAACGGCGCTGCGCCATTCGGCGATCTGCGGGAAGTTCGCCACAAACCAGTTCAGCGCCGACTGCACCTGACCAAAGGCGGCACCGATCTGCATCAGGCCGCCGAGCGTGATGGCGCCGGAGAAATAGGCCGGCGAGGCGACAACGGTCGGGAAGATCATCGCCAGCGTGCCATAGGCGCTGGTCAGCCACATCAGGTTGCGCTGGCTGCGAAGGACGTTGTGGACCGAGCGCCGGACCTCGCCGAACAGCACCGTGAGGCCGCGCCGCTCATCGGACTCTCCGCGGATCAGCGCGATGCCCTCCGCGCTTTCGCGCGCGCGGGTCAGACCGAAACGGAAATCCGCCTCGGCGCCGGTGCGGTGGATGTTGTGGCCGATCAATGGCCGGCCCAGCAGATAGGTGAGCGCCGAGCCGACGATGGCGTAGATCAGCGCCGCCCACACCATGTAGCCGGGCACATCGAAGCTGATGCCGCCAAGTGCCACGCTGAGCGGGCCGGAGAGGTGCCAAAGGATGCCGATGAAAGCCATCAGCATGGTCGCCGAGGTCAGCAGGCCCACGGTGAATTCGACCGCAAGCTCGGTCGAGACGCGGACATCCTCGGAAATGCGCTGGTCGGGATTGCGCGCCTCGGTGGCGCCCATCTCAAGCTGATAGTGGCGCCCATCATGCAGCCACAGACCCGTTAGCCGCTTCGTCAGCCATTCGCGCCAGGTGAGCTGGATCAGCTGCTTGAGATAGAGCTGGTAGACCGCAACCGCCATCGAAAGCGCGGCAAGGCCCAGGAAGATCAGGATCTGCTGCTCGAAGGCGGATGAATCCCGCTTGTCGAGCGCATCGAAGAAGTCGCGGTTCCAGACGTTGAAGCGGATCTGGATGCCGACCTGCGCGAGCGTCAATGCGACGACGCCGGCGATCATCCAGCGTGCCTGCCCTCGGTCGGGCGCGGTCAGCCAGACGCGGGTCCAGCGGCGAAAACCGCGCAGGTCGGGCGTTGCCGGCCGTTGGAGCGCAACGGGCCCGGAGGCGACTGATGTCTCGTCGCTCACGCCCAGCCACGCCCGGCGACGAGGGATAGGACGAACAGAATGAGGAAGATGACGAACAGCGCCTTCGCGATGCCGCTTGCCGCGGAAGCGATCCCGCCGAAGCCCAGGACGCCTGCTACCAGCGCCACAACCAGGAATATAATCGTGTAATAGAGCATGGCCGGGAATTCCTCACGAAACGCGTGACCATGAAACGCGAGCATCTTTGCAATAGTTGCCGATCCCGCGAGATACCGTTGCGACGGTGGTTTTCCCGCAGGGGCCGCCAGATATACGCTGCTTGCAACCGCACGAGACTTCGGCGCCTTTCATCCTCAAACCGTGCCTCGGCGCGGATCGTTCCAACTGAATGCAGCCTGCGGATCCCACGATGAGCAAACGCCCACCCCGCCCTTCGCCGCGTGCCCGACTGCCGGAAGGAGTGCGTGGCGCGCTGCACGTGCTGGAAGGGGCGCTGAGCCGGCGCCATCCGGCACCGCCGCCAGGGCGTGATCATGCGGGCGCCGCGGGCGATGCCAGTCTCGTGGTCGCGTCCTACAACATCCATCGCTGCATCGGCGTCGATCGGCGCTTTGATCCGGGCCGGGTCGCCGCCGTCATCGAGGAGCTGGGCGCCGATATCCTGGCCCTGCAGGAGGCCGATCGCCGCTTCGGCCAGCGTGTCGGCCTGCTCGACCTCGGCGCCATCGAGCGGCGGACCGGCCTCATGCATGTGCCCATTTCGCAGACGCCCGGCGGGCATGGCTGGCGTGGCAATGCGCTGCTGGTGCGCGGCGGTGCCTCGACGCTGAGCCGCCGCGTTACGTTGCCAGGTGCCGAGCCGCGTGGTGCCCTGATCGTGGAGCTGATGCTGCCGCAGGGGCCGCTGCGCGTGGTCACCGCCCATCTCGGCCTGCTGCGCCGGCATCGCGCGCTACAGGCTGCGCACATTCTTGCCGAACTGCAGGACGCAGCGCCGATGCCCATGATTCTGATGGGTGACCTCAACGAATGGCGGCCCGGTGCCGCATCCTCGCTGGCCCCGCTCGCGCGGCTGTTCGGGCCGTTCGGGCCGCCGCTGCCTAGCTTTCCCTCACGCCGTCCCTTCCTCGCACTCGACCGCATCCTTGCGCATCCACATGGCCTGATCACGGCCGCGCACGTGCATGACAGCCCCCTGGCGCGCCAGGCCTCGGACCACCTGCCGCTCACCGCGCGCATCATGCTGGCGCCGGTGTTGTCCGAAGCCGCATGAACGTTGTGGGGCAGCGCGGGGCCGGGAAGCGAAGGGCCGGATTCGCCCGGCTTGCCGTCAGCGGCGTGGCGCTGCTGCCCGAAGGGCTCGGCGCCTTCGCCGAACGGGTTGCGTCGGCACGCGGCGCGGTGCGCAGCCTCGATCTGCAATACTACCTCTGGCACAACGACCTGACCGGGGCGCTGCTGGCGCGCGAAATCCTGCACGCGGCGGATCGCGGCGTGCGGGTGCGCCTGCTGCTGGATGCGTTGAACATCATCGGCAAGGATGGCAGCCTGACCGCGCTCGCGGCACATCCGCGCATCCAGATTCGGCGCTTCAACGCCGGACGGCTGCGGCGCTGGGGCCAGCCCGGCTTGTTCCTGGAGATGCTGCTCGGAGGTTGGCACCTCAACCGCCGCATGCACAACAAGGCCTGGATCGCGGACGGCGCCAAGCTGATCTGCGGCGGGCGCAACATCGGCGACCGCTACTTCGACGCCGGCGGCGATTTCAACTTCCGCGACCTCGATGTGCGCGTCCACGGGAGCGCCGCCGAACCCGCCGCCACGATCTTCGAGGCCTATTGGCGCAGCCCGCTGGCGCGCCCGCTCGGTCGCATCGCGCAGTTGCGGGCGCGGCGCGCATCGCTCCGCCGGTTGCGCAAGCTGCTCGATCGCCGCGCCGCCGCGCCGCACGCCGCAGACCTGCTGGCACAGACCTCAGATGCGCGAATGCTGGGGATCTCCGAGCACGCGCTCTCCATTCTAGCGGACCCACCGGCCAAGGCCGGCTCCCGCCATGTCAGCGGCACCGTGGCGCCGGCGTTGATGGCGCTTCTTGCGACAGCGCAGCGCGAGGCGCTGATCATCTCGCCCTATTTCGTGCCCGGGCCGGCGGGCACGGCGCTGCTGGCGCGGCTGGTTGCGTCGGGGGTGCGCGTGGCCGTCATCACCAATTCGCTGGCGGCCACCGACGTGGTCGCCGTCCATGGCGGATACACCCGCTACCGCGCCATGCTGCTCGCGGCCGGCGTCGAGATCTTCGAGATGAAGGCGAGCGTGGAGACCAAGGCCGGGCTGTTCGGTTCCAAGGGCGCCAGTCTGCACACCAAGGCCGTGATGGTGGATGACGGGCCGGTCTTCGTCGGATCGTTCAACATGGACCCGCGTTCGACCGCGCTGAACACCGAGATGGGGGTCATATTGGACCATCGCGGGCTGGCCCGGCTGCTGCACCGGCAGCACCGGCGGCTTGCGGATGGCGGCCGCAGCTGGCGCGTTCAGCTGCTGAACGGGCGCCTGGCCTGGACCGATGAGCGTGGGCCGCCACTGTCGCGGGAACCAGCGGCGTCCTGGCGACGCCGGTTGGTCGCCTGGGCGATGCGCTGGTTGCCGATCGAGTCGCAGCTTTAGAGGCGGGCTCCTGCGACAGCATGGGGGGAATGAATTCCCCCAACCCCCTTTCTTGCTTTTTTGGGTAATTCGTTTGGGTTTGTAGGTGGCGCTGCATTCGAAGAACGCCAGCTGGCCACACGGTCGAACCAATTAATATTCATGCAAGAATGGGGGTCCGGGGGAAATTCATTTCCCTCAGCCTTTCTTCAACTTCTCGGCCATTCGGCCTAGCCGCGCACGTATTCGTCGACGGCGCGGGCCAGCGCTCGCGCCAGCCGTGCCCGATGCGGGGGCTGGCGCAGCGCCGCCTCATCGGCGCTGCTCGACAGGAAGCCTAGCTCGACCAGGGCGGAGGGCGTTTCGGGCGATTTCAGGACGACGAAGGCGGCTTGGCGATGTGTGTTGGGCAGCAGGTTGGTCGCCTCGCCGAGCTCACTCACCGCCAGACGCGCGATGCGGGCGCTACCGGCCTGCGTCTCCGCCCGCATGAGGGACAGCAGGATACGCGCCACGTCCGGCGTGACGGAGGGCAGGCGTAGCCCGCCCATCGCATCGGCGTTGTTCTCGCGCCGCGCCAGGGCTTCGGAAAGCGGGTCGGTCGCGGTGTCGGACAGAGTGTAGACCGAGGCTCCGCGGGCGCCGGGCGCGCTGTCGGCATGGATCGAGAGGAACAGCGCGGCTTCCTGGCGGCGGGCCAGTTCCACTCGAGCGGAGAGCGGCACGAAGACGTCGCGTGTCCGGGTCATGGCGACGCGTACCTGGCCACCGGCCTCCAGCTGGCGCTTGAGCTCGAGCGCGGTGGCGAGGGTGATGCGCTTCTCAAGGGTGCCGTTGCCGCCGATGGCGCCGGGGTCGCGCCCGCCATGGCCGGCGTCGATCACGACCAGCGGCCGCGTGCGGGCTGCCTCCGCAATCGTGCCGCGCAGCATCGGCTGGCGCGCCGCCACGAGGCGGCGGAATGCATCCTCCTCGATGGGCGTGATCTCCAGGCGCAGCTCGCCCGGGGCGCCGGCGCCGGGCCGCAGCCGCGCGCGGGCCGTTTCCGCCAGGAGCACGGTAAGGCGGTCGGTCGCCGGATCGAACCGCAGGTCGGCGATGAGGCCGCCGCGCGCCGGCAGGTTCGCGGTGGGCCAGGCGAGGCCGGGGAGTTGCACGACCAATCGGGTGGGAGACGCCGCGGCCGTGACCGCATAGCGCTGTCCAGGGCCGAGGCTGAGGGTCAGCAACGCGCGCCGCGGCCCATTGCTGATCCGCAGCGGCAGCGTCTGCGCGGCGGCGGCATGCGGCAACAGGCCGGTGAGGAGCCCGGCTGCCAGCCAGTGCCGCCGGGTCAGCCCTGAGCGTTCGTCAGCCGGCATCGCAGGCGCATTCTCCTCCGATTCGCACGCAATTCCTGCCGATGTCGCATGGATCGGGCGTGGCGGCCAGCATGGCTTGCCGAGCCTTGAAGCAGCGCCTAGTGTGTGGAGCCCCGGCGGCTTTCGTTGCCGGCGAAAGGTTTACCCAGGCGCCTTGGAGCCATTGTCGCGCGGATGTCGCACCCAGTCATGGGGCGTCGCGCAGCTTCACCGGTCCCGCCTGTCCCTTCGCCGCGACGGGATGACCCGATGCAAACGCAGCGCACCCGCTGGATCTGAACCGGATCATCGGGAAAGCGTGCGAGACGCATCCCGCCGGCCCGTCTGCGCCTCCGTCCATCGCCCGTTCGCGGCGCGCTGGGCGCAGGGCCAAGGGGCATGTTGAGAAGGCGCGCCCACCCAGGGCCCGGCCTGCCCCTCAAGGCAGCCGTGGCCCGCCGAGAGAGGAGGATGCTTTGGCCGCTGACCGCATAACCGCGCCGCGCTGCCATGCCTCCGCTCGGGCCAATCCACCCCATTCCGCCCTGGCCCTGCCTCTGAAGGCAGCCCGGCCCGTGGCGCGGAGCATCCCAGTTCATGACCAAACGTATGCTGATCGACGCTGCCCACCCGGAAGAGACACGGGTGGTGGTGCTGGATGGCACCAGGCTTGAGGAATTCGACCTTGAGACGGCGCATCGCCGCCCTCTGAAGGGCAATATCTACCTCGCGAAAGTGGTGCGTGTGGAGCCGTCGCTCCAGGCCGCCTTCGTCGAATACGGCGGCAACCGCCACGGCTTCCTGGCCTTCGGCGAGATCCATCCCGACTACTACCAGATCCCCGTCGCCGACCGGCAGCGCCTGGTTGCGATGCAGGCCGCCGAGGCCCGCGCCGAGGATGAGGCCGAGGAACGCGCCGCCCAGGCCCGCGAAGCCCGCCGCAGCCGGGCGCCTCGCGAGCCAGCTGCACCTCGGGATGAGGCTACGGCCACCGTGCCGGAGATGCCCGCCGAAGGTGAGTCGGCGATCTCTGATGATGCGGCGCCCGCCGCCGAAGTGTCCGACGGTGAATCGGTCGCAGCGAGCGAGGATGCGCCCACCGCCGCCGAGCCGCACGCCCAGCCCTTGGCGATCGAAGCCGAGCGGCTGCAAGGCGAGGCACTGCACGACGAAGCCGACGCTCCTGCCGCCGCGTCCGACGATGCCCGCGCCGATCTGAACGCCGCTCCCGACACCTTGGCGGATGGCGAGTCCGGTGTCGAAACACGGGATGCCGAAACGGCACGCGAAGACGCCGCCGAGGACGCCGCCTTCGAGGAGCAGCGCGCCGTCGACGAGGCGAGTGACGTTCTCGCGGAAGAAGACCGCGCCCCCGAGGCGCCGATGCCCGAGACGCTCGGTGGCGAGGACCCCGGCGGCGAGGACGAGAATGGCGACAGCGACAGCGACAGCCGCAGCGAACGCCGCTCCACGCCCAATTTCCTGCGCCACTACAAGATCCAGGAAGTCATCCGCCGTCGCCAGATCCTGCTGATCCAGGTCGTCAAGGAAGAACGCGGCTCCAAGGGCGCGGCCTTGACCACCTTCATCTCGCTCGCCGGCCGCTTCTCCGTGCTGATGCCGAACAGCCCGCGCGGCGGCGGCGTGTCGCGCAAGATCACCTCCACCTCCGACCGCAAGCGCCTGCGCGAGGCGATCGACGAGGTCGGCTTGCCCGATGGCATGTCGCTGATCGTCCGCACGGCGGGCGCCAACCGGCCCAAGCCCGAGATCAGGCGCGACTGCGAATACCTGCTGCGCCTCTGGGACAGTATCCGCGATCGCACGCTGGCTTCCTCCGCGCCCGCGCTGATCTATGAAGAAGCCGACCTCATCAAGCGGTCCATCCGCGATGTTTTCTCGCGCGATGTGGATGAGCTGGTGGTCGAGGGCGATGACGCCTTCCAGCAGGCGCGCGAGTTCATGCGCATGCTGATGCCGGCCAACGCGCAGAAGGTCCGGCTACATCGCGAACCGACGCCGCTATTCGCCCGCCACGGCGTGGATGCGGCATTGGACGCGATGAATTCGCCCACGGTGCAGCTGCGCTCGGGCGGCTACATCGTCATCAACCAGACGGAGGCGCTGGTCGCGATCGACGTGAACTCCGGCCGCGCCACGCGCGAGCGCCACATCGAGGATACCGCGCTCCGTACCAATCTCGAGGCCGCCGAGGAGATCGCGCGGCAGCTGCGCCTGCGCGACCTCGCGGGCCTGATCGTCATCGACTTCATCGACATGGATTCCTCGCGCCACGACGCGATGGTGGAAAATCGGCTGAAGGACCAGTTGCGGCATGACCGTGCCCGCATTCAGGTCGGGCGGATCAGCCATTTCGGCTTGTTGGAGATGTCGCGGCAGCGCCTGCGACCCTCCATCGCCGAGCACAACACCATCGTCTGCGCGCATTGCCAGGGCCGCGGCTTCGTCCGCGGCATCGAGAGCAGTGCGCTGCAGGCCCTGCGTGCGATCGAGGAGGAGGGTGCGCGTCGCCGCTCCGCCGAGATCGTCGTGCACCTGGCCGGACCGGTCGCGCTGTACCTGCTCAATCGCAAGCGTGAGCGGCTGGCGCAGATCGAGGAGCGCTGGTCGATGTCGGTGTTCCTGCAGCCGGATGACACGCTGATCGCGCCGAACCTGCGGGTCGAGCGAGTCCGTGCGCAGTCGCCCGACGCGGTGCCGAGCGCGCCGTCCGCCCTGCGGATGGACTACACGCCCGAGCCGGAGCAGCCGGAGGAGATCGCCGAGGAGGAGGTCGCCGCGGCCGCGACGGAAGCCACGCCGACCGAGCCCCGTGCCGAGACGAGCGAGGAGGCCGAGGGCCGTCGTCGGCGCCGCCGCCGCCGTGGCCGTGGCCGCCGCGAGGATGGGACACCTGGCGAGAGTTCGACCGAGGCCTCCGAGGCCGGCGAAGGCGCCGACCAGGATGCCGAGGGCGAGATCGTGTCGGCCGACGGCCCGGAGGGCGCCGAGCCTGGTGAGGCCGTCGAAGGCGCCCCCAGCCCCGACGCCGTCGAGGGAAGCACCGACGAGGCGGGCGACGCACGTCGCCGCCGTGGCCGCCGCGGCGGTCGTCGCCGGCGTGGCGAAGGTCCCGAGGGTCGTGAAGCCGGCGCGCCGGAAGGCACGCCCGAGAATGGCGAGCCGGTCGAGACGGATGCCGCCGAAGCTGCGCCGGAGCGTGCGGTGCCGCCGCTTCCTCCGACGCGTGCACCACGTCCGCCGCGCTATGCCGGCCCGACGCCCGCGGATCCCTTTGCCGGGCAGATCGACGACATCTTTTCGGTGATGGAAGCCGCGGAAGCGGCCGCCGAGGCCCAGGCCGCGGCGCGTCCCGCTAAGCGTGCCGCCATGGCGGAGCCCGAGGTGTTGGCGGCCGAAGCCGCGCCGGTGGAGCCTTTCGCGATCGAGGCACAGCCTGCCGAGCCGGCGCCGGATACGGTTGAACTGCCCCTCGCGGCTGCCGCTGAAGCGGCTGTCGAGATGGTCGTTGAGCCGGCCGCCGTGGCCCCGGCCGAACCGGCGGTGGATGCCGAGCCCGAGCCGCCGGTGGTGCCGGCCGAACCGCCTGTCGCCGCGCCGGCCGACCCCGTTGCAGCCGCCCCGGTGCAGCCGATCAACCTCGACGAAGCCGCAACCGTCGCGCTGCCCAAGCGCACCGGCTGGTGGCGCCGCTAACCCGTCTTACCAACGACCAAAAACAAAAGAATGAGGTCCGGGGAAATTCGTTTCCCCGGCCTTTTTTCTTTCGGCGGACTGCTCGGTGCCCGCCTGCCAAGGTCGCCATAAGGTGCCGTTGACCTTCGCGGTCCAATACCCTCGCGGCCGCATATAAAAAACCAGCGCCTTGTAGCGCCGGTTCGGCCGGTGGTTCCAGCGCGGGTCAGAGCGGTCTGAGGTTCGTCGCCGCGGCCTTGCCGCGTTCCATCACCACGTCGTAGCTGACCTTCTGGTTCTCATCGAGGCCTTGGAGGCCGGCCTTCTGAACTGCGGTGATGTGGACGAACACGTCCTTGCCACCTTCCTGCGGAACGATGAAGCCGAAACCCTTGGTTGCGTTGAACCACTTCACGGTACCTGTGGACACTGCGACTGCCTCCTCTTTCGCTATGCCCGGCGATCATCACCTGGGCGGGCAACCGGGGTATTGGACGTCATGGAGGCACCCGGCGACCCGAGGCACGGCACGGCGAGCCAAAAGCGGTTGGCACGATAAGCTGATCCGGGGCCATCAGCGCTGTCAAACAAAAGCCGTGTCATGTTCGCGGTGCTCAATTGAAAAAGGGCGGCCCTTGCGGGCCGCCCTTTCCGTATCCGAGCTCCTTGCGGGAGATCAGAAATCCATGTCGCCCATGCCGCCCATGCCGCCGCCGCCGCCGCCCTGGGGCGCCGAGGACTTCGCCGGACGCTCGGCAACCATCGCTTCGGTGGTGATCAGCAGCGAGGAGACGGAGGCCGCATCCTGCAGCGCGGTACGAACGACCTTCGTCGGGTCGATAATGCCGGCCTCGACGAGGTCCTTGTACTCGTCGTTCTGGGCATCGTAGCCGTACTCGTAGACATCCGAGCGCAGCACTTCGCCGGAAACCACGGCGCCATCCTTGCCGGCGTTCTCAGCGATCTGGCGAGACGGCGCCATGATCGCGCGGCGCACGATCTCGATGCCGACCTGCTGGTCGTTGTTGGAACCCTTGAGGCCGGCGAGCTTCAGCGAGGCGCGGAGCAGCGCGACGCCGCCGCCGGGGACGATGCCTTCTTCAACCGCAGCGCGGGTCGCATGCAGCGCGTCGTCGACGCGATCCTTGCGCTCCTTGACTTCAACCTCGGTCGAGCCGCCGACGCGGATCACGGCGACGCCGCCCGCGAGCTTGGCCAGACGCTCCTGCAGCTTCTCACGGTCGTAGTCCGAGGTGGTCTCCTCGATCTGCGCCTTGATCTGCTCGCAGCGGCCCGCGATGTCGGCCTTTTCGCCGGCGCCGTCGATGATCGTGGTGTTCTCCTTCTCGATCCGCACGTTCTTCGCGCGGCCGAGCATGGCGAGGGTCACGGTCTCGAGCTTGATGCCGAGGTCTTCGCTGATGACCTGGCCACCGGTCAGGATCGCGATGTCTTCCAGCATCGCCTTGCGGCGATCACCGAAGCCCGGCGCCTTGACGGCGGCGATCTTCAGGCCGCCACGCAGCTTGTTGACGACTAGCGTGGCCAGGGCCTCGCCTTCGACGTCTTCGGCAACGATGACGAGCGGACGCCCGGACTGCACGACTGCTTCGAGCAGCGGCAGCATCGGCTGGAGCTGGGAGAGCTTCTTCTCGAAGATGAGAATGTAGGGGTTCTCCATCTCGGCAACCATCTTCTCCGCATTCGTGATGAAATACGGGGAGACGTAGCCGCGATCGAACTGCATGCCCTCGACGACGTCGAGTTCGGTGGCGATGGACTTCGCCTCTTCGACGGTGATGACACCCTCGTTGCCGACCTTCTCCATCGCCTTGGCGATCATCTCACCGATTTCGGTCTCGCCATTGGCGGCGAGCGAGCCGACCTGCGCGACTTCGGCGGAGGTCGTGATCTTGCGGCTACGGGTCTTCAGCTCCTCGACGACGGTGGCGACGGCGAGATCGATGCCGCGCTTCAGGTCCATCGGGTTCATGCCGGCGGCAACGGCCTTGGCACCTTCACGAACGATGGCCTGGGCCAGGACGGTCGCGGTGGTGGTGCCGTCGCCGGCGATGTCGTTGGTCTTCGAGGCCACTTCGCGCACCATCTGGGCGCCCATGTTCTCGAACTTGTCGGCGAGCTCGATCTCCTTGGCGACGGTGACGCCGTCCTTGGTGATGCGGGGCGCGCCGAAGCTCTTGTCGAGGATGACGTTGCGACCCTTGGGCCCCAGGGTCACCTTGACGGCGTCGGCCAGGATATCAACGCCGCGCAGCATCTTCTCGCGCGCGCTGGCGCCAAACTTAACGTCTTTCGCAGCCATGTGGTTCTACCTCTTGATGCGTTCGGTTGCAGGTATCGGTGGGCTGAAGTGGCGCTGTTACGCGGCCTTCTTCGCCTCGAGGGAGCCCTCGACGATACCCAGGATGTCGGACTCCTTCATGATCAGCAGCTCTTCGCCGCCAATCTTGACCTCGGTGCCCGACCACTTGCCGAACAGGATGCGGTCGCCGGCCTTGACGTCGAGAGCGCGGAGTTCGCCCTTGTCGTTCAGGGTGCCGGAACCGACGGAGACCACTTCGCCCTCCTGGGGCTTTTCCTTGGCCGTGTCGGGGATGATGATGCCGCCCGCCGTCTTCTCTTCCGCCGTTACGCGGCGAACCAGAACGCGGTCATGCAGGGGACGAAAGCTCATGTCGATCTCTCCTGACGCCTCATGATTGAAGCACGTCTCTCAACGGGGCTGTCGGAGTGCACGGTGGCGTCCACATGGCCCGCCGGCCGCTAGCACTCCCCCCGAGGGAGTGCCAGCTACCTAATCCCGGCGGGCAAGCGCGTCAAGTATTTGCAGCACTCGCCGACTGCGAGTGCTAATGACCTGAGATCACAGGATATTTTGTTGGGGGTGGCCGTCAGCGCCGTGGCAGGCTTGGTCCCTGGCGCCCCCTGATGGGCAGGCGGCGTGCGAGTGGCCGGAGGCGCTTTCGGTGCTGAAAATGGACTTGGCAACGCTCAAACCCTTGATTCGTATCCCAGACTGGCGGCTGACCACGGCCGAAATCCTCTACCACATGCCCGACCACCCGACGATGCTGCAGAGCTTCATCTGGCAGAAGCTGGACCGAGCGCCGGAATTCCCGGAGCTGACCCGCTTCCTGGACTTCTGGCACCGCGAAATCGAAGGACCGCTGCACTCGGTGCGCGTGGCGTCCGCCGCGCTGACGAGGCAGGCGGAACTGCGGTTTGCGAATGGGGAGTTTCGGCTACACTGAGCGGAGCGAGGCTGGGGGAAAGAATTCCCCCAGACTCCCATCTTTTATTTTTGATTAATGGTGCTGGCTGCCCAGTCAGTGCCAATGCATAAAAACAAAAGAATGGGGTCTGGGGAAATTCCTTTCCCCAGCCTTCTTCTCAAACCACCGCTGTCATCCCCCCATCCACGTAAAGAAGGTGTCCATTCACGAAGTTGGACGCCGGCGCCGCCAGGAATACCGCGGCTCCCACCAGTTCCTCCACCTTCCCCCAGCGCCCGGCGGGTGTCCGTTGGCACAGCCAGTCCGTGAAGGCTTTGTCGTTCACCAGGGCGCTGGTGAGTTCCGTGTCGAAGTAGCCGGGTGCGATGCCGTTCACCTGCACGCCGTGCTTCGCCCATTCGGCGCACAGCGTGCGGGTCATCATCCGCAGCGCCCCCTTGCTGGTGGCGTAGGGCGCGATGGTCGGGCGGCCGAGCTCGCTCTGGACGGAGCAGATGTTGATGATCTTGCCCTCCCCGCGCGGGATCATCCGCCGCGCCGCCGCCTGGGCGAGGAAGAACACCGCGTCGACGTTGGTGCCCAGGACTTCGCGCCACAGGGCGGGGGTGACCTCGACCGAGGGCATGCGCCGGATGATGCCCGCGTTGTTGACGAGGATGTGCAGCGGGCCGTGGGCGGCCTCGATGGCGGCGACGGCGTCGTCGAGCGCGTCGATCTCCGTCACGTCGAACGCCGCCTGCTCGACGGCCAAGCCTTCATCGGTGAGGCGCGAGGCGGCGGCGGCCAGCTTCGCGGCGTCGCGCCCGTTAAGCACCACCTTTGCGCCGGCCTGCGCCAGGCCGCGCGCGAGGGCGTAGCCGATGCCCTGGCTGGACCCGGTCACCAGCGCCAGGCGCCCCGTCAGATCGAACATCGCCTGCGCCATGACGCTTCCCTCCCGGAGTGAGCGCGTGAGCCTAGGGCATGGACGCGTTTGGACCCAGTGGGCGCCCGCCCGGGGGGTGACACGCCCGGCGCCCTGTGCTGCCTTGCGCCAACTGGATTCCAGGGGAGCGGCAATGACAAGCGAGAAGCACCGGCCATGAGCATCAACGGCAAGGCCTA
>JAQGHV010000173.1 GCA_028288785.1 Rhodospirillales bacterium
AGGCGCTCGGCCTCGTTGCGGGCGACGACGAGAGCGGAGAGCTTCATGCCGGCACCAGCAGGCGCGCGATCGCGCCCTCGACCTTGGCGACGGTGAGGGCGCTCATCGCCGCGTCGCCGGGCCGGCCTTCGGCCAGGACGGCCACGGCGCAGCGGCCGACCGGGGCGTATTCGCTCGCCGGCGTCGGCCCGAACAGGCCGATGGTCGGGGCGCCCGCCGCTGCCGCCAAATGCATCAGCCCGGAATCATTGCCGACGAACAGCGCCGCGCGGGCGAGCAGTGCGGCGCATTCCGGCAGGCTCAGCGCACCGACACCGTCGATGGCGCCGGGGATGCCGGCCAGGACCGGGGCAGCCAGCGCACGCTCCTGCCGGCCGGGGCCGGCGAGCACCACGCAGCGCGCACCGCCCATGCTGCCACCGGGCCCAGTGAGCGCCTGGAACAGCTCCACGAAACGCTGCGCCGGCCAGACCTTGTCGTCCCAGTTCGCCGAGGGGCCGAGCACAATGAAGGGCAGCCCCAGCGGCACCAGTCTCTCGGCACGGGCACCGTCCTCGGGGGCGAACCACGCGACCGGGTGCGGCGGCGGGTCGATCCGCAGCAGCGCCGCCAGCTGCCCGAGCCGGTGGCCGGGGTGGCGTCCGCCCCGCGCGATGAAGCGCCTGCTGGTCGGCACCACAAAGGCGATGGCCGAGGCGCGGAGATCGACAACGATGTCCCACCAGGTGAAGGCGACCTGCCGCCACAGCCCGAGCCAGTGCCGCCCATAGGGCTGCTTTATCAGGGTGATGGTGCGGTCCCGACGCGGCATGCGCGCGAAGACACCTTCCGCGACCGCACCGCAGGCGATGGTGAAGCGCCCCTCCGGATATTGCCGCAGCAGGTGGTCGAGCAAGGCCGTGGACAGCACCGCGTCGCCGATCCGGGTCGAGGAGATGAACAGAATGCGCACGGCAGCGCGCTTAGCATGGGCGCGGGGAATTGGGCAGTTGCCTGAGGGCCAGTCGCCCCGGGGCGGTTGTACCAGGCGGGGCCAATCCACACATCCCGCCCATGCCGATCGCCCGACTGCCGAGCCGCGCCGTGATCGAGGTCAGCGGCGAAGACCGCGTGACCTTCCTCCAGGGCCTCGTCTCCCATGACGTGACGCTGGCCGCGCCGGGACGCGCCGTCTTCGCCGCGCTGCTGACGCCGCAGGGCAAATGGATCGCGGATTTCTTCATCCTCAGCGATGGCGAGCGCCTGCTGCTGGAGACCGAGGCGGCCGGGGCCGCGGCGCTGGTGCAGCGCCTGTCGCGGTTCCGGCTCCGCGCCAAGGTTGCACTGCGGGTGGCGCAGGAATTTGTCGTCCATGCCGGCTGGGGCGGCGCCGAGGCGCCTACGGGGACTGTGTCCGCGCCCGATCCGCGCGCGC
Organism: Rhodospirillales bacterium; assembly: GCA_028288785.1. GTDB lineage: Bacteria > Pseudomonadota > Alphaproteobacteria > Acetobacterales > Acetobacteraceae > Plastoroseomonas. The sequence continues at coordinate 1,415 of JAQGHV010000173.1, forward strand.
CGGAGGCGGGGCTGCGCATCCTCGCGACCGAACCGCTCGTCGCCGACGCCGGGCCGAAGGATTGGGACGCGCATCGCCTGGCACTCGGCCTGCCGGAGGCCGCCGACATGGAGCCGGAGCAGACCGTGCTGCTGGAGGCAGGCTTCGACGCCATGGACGGCATCTCCTGGACCAAGGGCTGCTACATGGGCCAGGAGCTCACGGCCAGGACGCGCTACCGCGGCCTTCTGAAGCGGCGCCTGGTGCCGGTGGCCGTCGAGGGCGAGTTGCCGCCCCATGGCACGCCGATCCGCGATGATGCCGGCGTGGAGCAGGGCACGATGCGCAGTGGGCGTGGCGGCCGTGGGATCGCGCTGCTGCGGATCGCCGCGCTGGATGGCCGGGCGCTGGTGGCCGCGGGGGCGATGATCCGGCCGGCGCTGCCGGAACCGGCGTTGACGCAGGACCCCTGAGGCAGGGTATTGGCCTCGCCAGGGCTCCCGCGCTAGACGTGCGGGTGTGAGCGCCGTGCGGGCGTGGTGGAACTGGTAGACGCGCCGGACTCAAAATCCGGTTCCGAAAGGAGTGTCGGTTCGATTCCGACCGCCCGCACCAAATACGAGCGCGATGCCGCCGGCAAATTCAGCACGCGCCAATAATCCCCGCAGCCGCCACCCAGGCGCATTCAGCCTTCGCCATGGGTCGCACGCTGGCTATTGGGCAAAAGTGGGCCGGGGAAGGACTCGGGCCATGACGCAGCCACCAATCCTGATCGTCGGCGTCAGTGCCACCGACCTCGTTCTGGCGATCTCCCTTGCCAGGCAGGGTCTTGCATTCCGGATCATCGGCCGAGCGGCCGGCGCCAATGAACAGTCCTGCGCCACCGTAATGCATGCAGTATATTAGGATTTATGCCTAATTCAGCCGCGCATCTGCAATGGCGAGGAGGAGCGATCCTCAATCCGCGCGGATATTTCCCTCGCGGATCACCTGCCGCCAGCGAGCCAGCTCGCTCGCGATGAGTGCCGTGTAGGGCGCGCTTTTCAGGTTGCCGGTCCGCACGCCGATGCTGGCGAACCGCTGCTTCACCTTGTCGGAGGCGAGGGCCTCCGCAATCAGCCCCTCCCAACGCACGGCGAGTTCGAGCGGGACCCCCGCCGGGGCCGAGAAGCCGAACCAGTTGGTCGAGGTCGCGCCCGCAAACCCAGCCTCCGCAAAGGTCGGCACGTCGGGCAGGGTGACGTCGCGCGCGGCCTCGCTCTGCGCGATGGGCTTCAGGCGGCCGGCGCGGATATGGCCCATCGCGGTCGGCAGGCTCTCCACCAGCGAAGGCAGGTTGCCGGCGATTACATCCGTCATCGCCGGGGCCGAGCCGCGATAGGGCACATGGGTCAACTCGACCCCCGCAGCGCGGCCGAGCAACTGCCCGATGAGGTGGTTCATCGTGCCATTGCCGCCGGAGCCATAAGTGATCACGCCGGGGCTTACACGCGCCGCTGCGAGGTAATCGGCCAGGTTGGCCGCAGGGAAAGTCGGATTCACCAGCAGCACGGAGGGAAAGGTGCCGATGCTGTGGATATGGCTGAAATCGCCCATGGGATCATAGGGCACGTTCGCGTAGAGCACCGGCCCGATCCCGTGTGAGGCGGCGCTGGAAATCATCACGACATGCGCGTCGCCGCGCGTCTTGGCGATAAGGTCGGCGCCTACGATCCCGCCCGCGCCCGGCCGGTTCTCCACCACGATCGGTTGGCCCAGCCGGTTGCCGAACCAATCGGCGAGCGTGCGCGACAGGATGTCCGCGGCACCGGCAGGCGGGAAATTCACGATCCAGCGAATGGGGCGCTCAGGCCAGGCGGTTTGCGCCCAGGACACTCTGCTTGCGGAACCGGCAGGCAGCAGAAGGGCCGGCGCTGCGAGCAGCGCGCGGCGGGAGGGAAGGAACATCGGGCAGTCTCCGGGATTGGTGCCTTGCGGGCGCGGCGAGTTGTTTGCAAGGCTTATGCCGTCGAGGAGACACGCGCCATGCCAGCCTTCATCTGCACCACCTGCGGAACCCAGCATGCCATGGCGGATGCGCCACCCGCATCCTGCGCCATCTGCGCCGATGAGCGCCAGTACGTCCCACCTTCCGGGCAGGGCTGGACCACGCTCGAGCGCCTGCGCGGCAGTCACATGGCGACCATCCGGCGGGAGGGCGCGCTTCTCGGCATCGGCACGGCGCCGGGGTTCGCCATCGGCCAGCGCGCGCTGCTGCTGCGCACGCCCGCGGGCAACGTGCTGTGGGACTGCGTGAGCCTGATCGACGATGCGACGGTCGAGATCATCAACGCGCTCGGGGGCCTGGCGGCGATCGCGATCTCGCACCCGCATTACTACACGACGCAGGTTGAATGGAGCCGCGCCTTCGGCAGCGTGCCGGTGCATCTGCACGCCGCCGACCGGCAGTGGATCATGCGTCCCGACCCCTGCATCGCGCTTTGGGAGGGCGATGCGAAGCCGCTGCTGCCAGGTGTCACGCTGGTGCGCGCCGGCGGCCACTATCCCGGCGGGACCGTGCTGCATTCGGCGGAAGGTGGCGGTGCCCTGCTGACGGGTGACCTGCTGCAGGTCGTGGCCGACCGCGCGCATGTCGCCTTCATGTGGTCCTATCCGAACTTCATCCCGCTCGGCGCAGCGGCGGTGCGCGGCATCGCTGAGCGGATCGCGCCTTACCGCTACGACGCGATCTATGGCGCCTTCTGGGACCGCGTGATCCTGTCCGGCGCGGAGGATGCGGTCGCTCATTCGGTCGCGCGGCATATCGATTGGGTGAGCAGGACCGACGCGGGCTGATCCCGGGCATCGTCACGACCGGGCTGACAATGAGGGTGTGCGCGTTTCCGTCGGTGCCGCTCGCTGCCAAACCCGACCATTGCGCTACGGGCTACCTGCCGGATGTGGCACCGGGTGCGGAACTGCGTTCAGGCGCGGCGTTGAATCAGACTCGCCCGCGGAAAGCAGTACGGCGTTGGTGCCTGAAAAGCGCGAGCCTTGCCGCAGGGCCCTCGCTCAGGCCTCGGCGGCGAGGCGGGTCAGGGCAGCGCGGTAGGTCGTGTCGAACAATGCGTCCAGCGCGGGGTTCACGCCCTTGAGCCCAACCGCCACCCGCCCCGCCCAGCCGACATATTCGACCCGGCGCGCGTGCGGCCAGTTCGCCGGCGGGCTCTCCATGATCGCGCGCAGGTTGCTGATCTTGTCGGCGAGCTTGAGCTGTTTCGCGGCGGCCGTGCGGTCCGGCGCGTGGCGCACCTGGGCGGCCTTGCGCATCTCCTTGGGCAGCGCCTTGTCGTCGGTCGCTTCGGCGACGATGGCGGCGACCGTTTCCCCGAAGCCGGCGATCAGCTCTTCCGGTGTCACCTCGGTGTCCTCCACCGTATCGTGCAGGTAGGCCGCGATCACCGCCTCACGCGGGGCGCCATGCGAGGCGAGGATTTCCGCCACCTCCATGACGTGGTGGACATAGGGCTCGCCGGCGGCGCCCTTGCGTGTCTGGCCGGCATGGGCGTGGGCCGCGAACGCTTCCGCGCGCTGGAATTCCGGATCGGTTGAGATCATGTTGCCATTCTAGGCAGAGAGTCATCGTTCGGGAACGCATTCCATGCAGGACCCCCATTCGCTCGCCACCCGCGCCTTTCTCGAATGGCTGGACGCAGCGCCGCGTGGCTATGAGGAGACGATGGCCGGCTGGCGAAGTTCCTGCCCGCGCCTGGCCCTGTGGGAGGACGCGCTGGCGGACGGCCTCATCCGCATCGAGCCCGAGACCAGCCGCATGAGCACGACCCGCGTCGCGGTGACGGAAGCGGGGCGCAACTGGCTGCGCGGCTGAGGGTGAAGGACGCTGCTGTCTGCTAACGCCATCCGCGCGCATATCGAGGCCCGTACGCCATAGAAAGCCGCAACCCCTTCGGGGCGAGGCCCTTCCTCGGCCCGCCGCCGCGAACGCGGCGCGCGCCTAGTGGCGCGAGGCAAGCCGCCGGAGGCGGCGCCCGCCGCTTGAGGGCACAATAAAGCGCCTGATTTCAGAGCCCGCTTGGGCTCTGAAATCAGGTGTTCATTGCGTCGAAGAAGTCCTGGTTGGTCTTGCTGTACTTCAGCTTGTCCAGCAGGAACTCCATCGCGTCCTGGGTGCCCATCGGGTTCAGGATCCGGCGCAGCACCCACATCTTGGACAGGCTGCCCCGATCGACCAGCAACTCTTCCTTGCGGGTGCCGGACTTGGTGATGTCGATCGAGGGGAAGATGCGCTTGTCGGACAGCTTGCGGTCGAGAATGATTTCGCTGTTACCGGTGCCCTTGAACTCTTCGAAGATCACCTCGTCCATGCGGCTGCCGGTGTCGATCAGGGCGGTCGCGATGATGGTGAGCGAGCCACCTTCCTCGATATTGCGGGCGGCACCGAAGAAGCGCTTCGGCCGCTGCAGCGCATTGGCGTCCACGCCGCCGGTCAGCACTTTGCCGGAGGACGGCACGACGGAGTTATAGGCACGGCCGAGGCGGGTGATGGAGTCCAGCAGGATCACCACGTCACGCTTGTGCTCGACCAGGCGCTTGGCCTTCTCAAGCACCATCTCGGTCACCTGGACGTGGCGCGTCGCCGGTTCGTCGAAGGTTGAGGCCACGACTTCGCCGCGCACGGTGCGGGCCATGTCCGTCACTTCCTCGGGCCGCTCGTCGATGAGCAGCACGATGAGGAAGACCTCGGGATGGTTGGCGCTGATGGACTTGGCGATGTTCTGCAGCATCACCGTCTTGCCGGTCCGCGGCGGTGCGACGACGAGCGCGCGCTGCCCCATGCCGATCGGCGAGACCAGGTCGATGACGCGGTGCGTGTAGTCCTTCTGCGGACCCTTCGCGACGGCTTCCGCTTCCGCGTTTTCCATCTTCAGGCGGCGCGTCGGGTATAGCGGCGTGAGGTTGTCGAAGTTGATGCGGTGCTTCAACGCCTCGGGCGGCTCGAAATTGATCGCGTTGACCTTGAGCAGAGCGAAGTAGCGCTCGCCATCCTTGGGGGCGCGGATCTGGCCCTCGACGGTGTCGCCGGTGCGCAGGCCGAACCGGCGCACCTGGGCGGGGCTGATGTAGATGTCGTCCGGGCCCGGCAGGAAGTTCGCTTGCGGGCTGCGGAGGTAGCCGAAGCCATCGGGCAGGATCTCGAGCGTGCCGTCGCCGAAGATGGCCTGCTCGTTCTCAGCCAGCTGCTTGAGGATCGCGAACATCATGTCCTGCTTGCGCAGGCTGGACGCGTTCTCGATCTGCAGGTCTTCGGCGAAAAGGAGCAGGTCGGCGGGGGTTTTCGCCTTGAGTTCGGAAAGGTGCATGGGTCGCGGTGCGTCCGGCGTATGTGGGGGTGGGCCATGCCGCGCGGAATTTGCCAGCGCCGCGCCGCTATGCCTGGAACGGCAACGGCTTTGTCCCGAAAGGAAGGAGGGAGCTCTTGGGCGGCGAGGAACTTGCCTCGCCGTGACAACATCCGAATTGCTTAAGCGGAACGCCAGGGCCCGTCAAGCGAGCCGCATCATGCCCCTACCGGGCGGGGGAGCTCTGCGGGGGTGCGCCGCCGATAGCGCCGGCAGGCTCGCGCGCGCCGGCGGTGGAGGTCCCCAGCATGCCCTGCGGCGTGACGCCGGTGGCGCCGGGCAGCTGATGGCCAGCGGCCGCACCATCGGTCCCCCGGTTTACCTCCTGGGGACCTTCCGTGCGCGGCGGCTGCGTCGCCGGGCCGACATCGCGGGCGCCGGGGTGTTCGGGCTGCCGGCCGCCTGCTGCGGGCAGCGTCTGCGCGGCGAGCGGCGCGGCAAGTGCGAGGAACAACAATGTAATGCGGATCATGGGCGCCTCGCTTCGTTTCTCGTTCCGCAGAAAACGGCGCGCGGCGGGGCGGGTTGCATGGGCGGGGGTGCCGATCGCTTGGCTCAGCACGCACGGGGTGGCGCACATGGAACGAGCACCATATGCGCGGCCAAGCCTTATCGAGGCGCAACCTCCTCCCCGATCGCGCGGAATATTGTGCCTTGGGTCAGGATCTGCGGCAGCACACGCGGGGCGCCGCCACCGGCCGGGTAGAACAGGTACAGCGGCACGCCGTCATGCCCCTGTGCGCGCAGGAAGCCGGAGATCGCGGCATCGCCGCTGGTCCAATCGCCGGTCAGTTCCACCACGCCGCGCTCAGCGAATGTGCGTCGAACCGCGTCAGTCCCCAGCGCCACCCGCTCGTTCACCTTGCAGGTGATGCACCAGGCCGCGGTCATGTTGACAAAGACGGGACGCCCTTCGGCGCGCAGCACGGCAAGGCGCGTCTCGGACCACACCTCGCCAACCGGATCCGCGACGGCTGCGGGTGCCGTGGCAAGCACCGGAAGCAAGGCGAGGGCACACACCGCCATCGCCGCCGCAACCGGCCGGCCGAAGCGCCACCCCCCCGCCTGCGCCACGCCGAGCGCCCAGGCGCCGAACCCGATCAGCACCCCGCCCGCGAGCGCCCAAAACACGCCCGCCGAGCCAAGCTGCTCGGACAGCACCCAGACCAGCCACGCCGCGGTCGCGAACATCGGAAAGGCGAGCGCCTGGCGCAAACGCTCCATCCACATCCCCGGGCGCGGCAGCCGGCGCGCGAGGCCGGGTGCCGCAGCGAGCAACAGATAGGGCAGCGCCATTCCCGTGCCCATGGCTGCGAATACTGCGAGCGCCTCGACAGGCGACATCGCCAGCGCGGCGCCGATCGCGGCCGCCATGAACGGTGCGGTGCAAGGTGTGGCGACCAGCACCGCGAGAACGCCGGTGAAGAAGGCGCCCGCATGGCCCGGCTTGGCCGCGAGCGTGTCCCCGGCGCTGACCGGCCCGCTGACCGCGTAGGTGCCCAGAAGATTCAGCCCGACCGCGAAGATCAGCCACGCCATGCCGGCCACGAAGACAGGCGAGGTGAACTGGAATCCCCACCCCGCGACGCCACCCGCCGCGCGCAGCGCGATCAGTGCGCCTCCGAGTGCCAGGAACGAAACCACCACGCCGCTTGCGGTGCTGACCGCATGCGCCCGCACCGCGCCCTGCGCCGCGCCGGATAATCGCGCCAGCCCTAACGCCTTCATGGCGAGCACCGGGAAAACGCAGGGCATCAAGTTGAGGATCAGCCCGCCCAGCACCGCAAAGCCAATCGTCGGCCAGATCGCCAACCCGGCAATCCCCGGCACCGCGCCGTGCGGGGCTTCAACGACATAGGTGCTGCGCTGGCCGCCGGCATCGGTGATGGCGACGATGCCCTCGATCATGCCTGGCAGCGGCTCGGCACCCGCACGGCTGAGGCCCAGCACCAGCGCGCCGTCCCGAACACTGAGTGGTTGCGGCGCCGCGTTGTCGATGATCGCCGAGACCTCCGGGAAGAAGAAGGCGTCGCGCACCGTTGCACCGCTGAGGCCGGGGCCAGCGATCTCGATCGCGCCGGCGTCTCCCGCAAAGCCGATCCGCATGGTGAAGGGGCTGGCGCGCGGCGCGGCGGCATCGGCGCGGGCGAAGATCGCGGCAGTCGCCACGTCGGCACGCGCGGCGGCCTCCACCGGCAGGCTGAGCGTAAAGCGCCCCTCCTCGGGAATGCAGACCTCCTTGCAAACCAGCCAGGTCGCGTCCGCCTGCAGCGCAAAGGTGTCCCCAGCGCTGAGCGTAGCGGGCGGCGTCACCGCGATGGTGAAGATCGCCTCGCCCTCATAGCCAAAGTTGACGAGCGGCCCGTAGGGAATGCGCGCCGGAGCAGGGAACTGCATCGGCGCGGCGGTGGCACCCTCCGGCAACGCCAGCATCACCTCCGGCGGCTGCCCGGCATCGCCCGGGTTGCGCCAGTAGGTGTGCCAGCCAGGCGCGAGCTCCTGCCGCAACGCGAGCCGGAAGGGCACGCCGGGGGCTACCGCCGTCACCTCGGGAACCAGGGTCACGCGGGCGCGGGGTGACTCAACCGCCAGGGCGGGGAAGGTCAAAAGCAGGAAGGCCAGGAGGCGCCACATCGAGGGGATATAGGGGCGGGTGACAGAATGGGGGAAATGAATTTCCCCCAGACCCCCATTCTTTCTTTTTTATCAATGGGAAAGCTGGGCGGCCAGTGCTGCCTACCCCGAAGGAGAACGCCCTCCCACCCCGCACCAAAAGCCAAAACAAAAGAAAGGGGTCCGGGGGAATTCCTTCCCCCGGCCTTCTTCAGCTATGCGCCAGCATCGCCAGCAGCAGCAGCGCCACGATGTTCGTAATCTTGATCATCGGGTTCACAGCCGGCCCTGCCGTGTCCTTGTACGGGTCACCCACGGTATCGCCGGTCACCGCCGCCTTGTGTGCGTCGGACCCTTTGCCGCCGTAGTGGCCGTCCTCGATGTACTTCTTCGCATTGTCCCACGCACCGCCGCCTGTGGTCATGGAGACCGCGACGAAGAAACCGGTGACGATCACGCCGAGCAGCATGGCGCCGAGGGCGGAGAAGCCCGCGGCCTTTCCGCCGATGGCGTTGATGCCGAAATACACGACCAGCGGTGCGAGCACCGGCAGCAGCGAGGGGATGATCATCTCCTTGATCGCGGCCTTGGTCAGCAGGTCCACGGCGCGGGCGTAGTCGGGCTTGTCGGTGCCCGCCATGATGCCCGGCTTTTCGCGGAACTGACGGCGCACCTCCTCGACCACGGCCATCGCGGCGCGGCCGACCGCCGTCATCGCCATGCCGCCGAA
>JAQGHV010000381.1 GCA_028288785.1 Rhodospirillales bacterium
GCCGGTGGAAAACCGTTGGATCGGCCAGCGCATCGCCAACCCCGAGCCTGACCTGAGTATGATGGCGCGCGGGCAAGGCCTGACGGCCTTCGGTCCGATCGAAGACGCGGCCGGGCTTGATCGGGTGCTGCGCGAGGCCATCGCCCTGGTCAAGGGCGGTGCCACGGTCGTCATAGACGCCGTGGTGCAGACCGGCTACAGCCCATCGATGACCGCAGGCCTGACGCGGGCCGAGTGACCCGCTGATCAACAGCGTTTTATTACACGCCGCCTGACGGCGCAATCATCCAATGGCACGTCCAAGTTACATACCTGACAACTTCACTCTTTCGCTTATCGCGGCTGTGACGCTGGCGAGCCTGCTGCCCGCCAGCGGCGCCACGGCCCGCGTTTTCGAGATCGTCACGACAGCAGCCGTCAGCCTGCTATTTTTCATGCATGGCGCCAAACTGTCTCGGGAAGCGCTTCTGGAAGGGCTCACGCACTGGCGTCTGCATGTTCTGGTTCTCGGCTGCACCTTCGTGATTTTCCCGGTGATGGGCTTCGCCTTGCGGCCCGTGCTCGGCCCCCTGGTCACGCCCGAGCTTTACACCGGCATACTTTACTTGTGCGTGCTTCCTTCCACCGTGCAATCGTCGATCGCCCTGGTATCCATGGCACGCGGCAATGTGCCGGCGGCGATCTGCAGCGCCTCCGCTTCGACGCTGATCGGGGTGGTGCTCACGCCGCTGCTGGTCAATCTTATTGTGCAGCCCGGCGGCAATGCCGTCTCGTCGTTCGATTCGATCGGACGGATTCTCGTGCAGCTGATGCTTCCGTTCCTGCTCGGCCACATGCTGCGGCCATGGATAGGAGCCTGGATGAAGCGCCATTCATCCGTCCTGAAATATGTCGACCAGGGATCGATTCTTCTGGTGGTCTACACCGCATTCAGCGCCGCAGTGATCAATGGATTGTGGAAGCAGGTCTCCGGTGCGGACCTGGCCGGTGTGATCCTGATCTGCGCGATCCTCCTTGGTTTCATCCTGGTCAGCTCCACCTGGCTGGCGCGAAAACTGGGATTCGATATTCCCGACGTCATCACGGTCGTCTTCTGCGGCTCCCAGAAGAGTCTGGCCAGCGGCGTTCCCATGGCAAAGATTCTCTTCGACGTCCATGCCGTCGGCGCCATCGTCCTGCCGTTGATGCTGTTTCACCAGTTGCAGCTGATGGTGTGCGCACTGCTGGCCCGGCGGCACGCGATCAGGCCCGCGGACACGGAGCTGAGCAGCATGAAGGACTAATCCACCTCGAGATGTGACATCAGTGCCGTTGGCGATTCAGGCTTTGTCGCACATGACGGCTACCAAGCGGCGACACTGCCGTCGCTGCGCGGATCGGCACCTCCTTCGTACGTGCCGTCAGGATGCAGGATGATGGCGCCGGCATGCCCCATCGTTTCATCGTAATCGGCCAGCACCTCGACTTCATGTCCCTTCTCGCACAGCGCGGCGACGACTTCGGGCGCAAAGCGGCCTTCCAGCTTCAGGCTGTCGCTCGTCTGGCCCCAGGTGCGGCCGAGCAGCCAGCGCGGCGCGTCGATCGCCGCCTGTGGGCTCATGCCGAAACGCGTAATGCGCGTAAACACCGCCGCCTGGGTCTGCGGCTGGCCGTCACCACCCATGTTGCCATACACGATGGTGCGACCGTCATCGAGGCGGGCCAGCGCAGGGTTGAGGGTATGGAAGGGCTTGCGGCCTGGCATCAGAGGGTTGCGCGCCGCCGGGTCGAGCGAGAAGCTACAGCCGCGGTTCTGCCAGTTGACGCCAGACTCATCGAGCACGATGCCGCTACCGAACTCGTGATAGATACTCTGGATGAAGCTGACGGCGACGCCGTCGCCGTCGACCACGCCCATCCACACCGTATCGGCCGGGCCGAGGCCCTTACCCCAGGGAGCAGCACGCCGCATCGAGATGCCGCCGGCCAGATCGTCCAGATAGGCGGCATCCAACAGAGCCTGCGGCTCCAGTTCCATGTAGGCCGGGTCGGTGATGTGGCGGTCGCGGATGCGGAAGGCGCACTTGGTAGCCTCCGCGCAGGCGTGCACGAACTCGGCGCCGAGCGGATCCATGCCCTGCTTGAGGATACGGTCAAGTTGCCCAAGGATCAGCAGCGATACCAGGCCCTGCGTGGGCGGACGCACGTTGTAGACGGTACCGAGTGTATGGCGCAGTGCCAGCGGCGTCTTCCACAGCGCCTGGTGCGAGGCCAGGTCGGCCAGGGTGAGCGGGCTGCCGGCGGCGGCGAGATCGCGCGTCATGCTGCGGGCCAGCTCGCCGTTGTAGAAGTCGGCAAGGCCGGCGCGAGCCATGTGTTCCAGCGTAGCCGCAAGACGAGGCTGCGTGAAAAGGCTGCCAGCCGCAGGATTGCTGTCGCCCGGCAGGAAGGTGTGGGCAAAGCCGGGCACGCTTGCCAGCTCCGCCTGCTTGGCTGCAACGCAGGCATGCTGGCTCTTCGTCACAGGTACGCCATGGCGCGCGTAGTGGATGGCATCCTCGAGCAGGCGCGACAGCGGCAGTGTGCCGCGCAATGCCTTCTGCGACCAGACATGCGCGGCGTCCCAGCCGGAGATGGTGCCGGCGACGGTGTTGGCCGCCAGACCCCCGCGGAACGGTATCTTGTCCAAGCCTTGTTCGCGGTATCGGGCGATGCTGGCAGCGCCGGCAGCGGCGCCGCATGCTTCCAGCGCCCGAGGTTCTTCGCCGGGGCGCGCGATCAGCCAGAAG
>JAQGHV010000185.1 GCA_028288785.1 Rhodospirillales bacterium
ATCGGCGCGCAATGGGGCGACGAGGGCAAGGGCAAGGTGGTCGATTGGCTCGCCTCGCGCGCCGACCTCGTCGTGCGCTTCCAGGGCGGGCACAATGCCGGGCACACGCTCGTCGTGGGCGACGTCACCTACAAGCTGAGCCTGCTGCCCTCGGGCGTCGTGCGCGGCAAGCTCGGCATCATCGGCAATGGCGTGGTGCTGGACCCGGATGCACTGCTGGCCGAGATCGCCAAGGTCGGCGCGCAGGGCCTCAGCGTGACGCCCGAGAATTTGCGCATCGCGGAGAACGTGCCGCTGATTCTGCCGCTGCACCCGGCACTCGACAAGGCGCGCGAGGCAGCACGCGGCGAGGACAAGATCGGCACTACCGGGCGCGGCATCGGCCCGGCTTATGAGGACAAGGTCGGCCGCCGCTCGATCCGCCTGTGCGACCTGGTGGAGCCGGAGACGCTGTCGGCCAAGCTCGACGAGCTGTTGTTGCATCACAACGCGCTGTTCCGTGGCTTGGGCGCGCCGGAGTTCGAGAAGCAGCCGCTGCTCGATGCGCTGCTCGCCCTGGCGCCAAAGCTGCTCCCCTTCGCGGAAGCGGTGTGGGAACGCCTGGACGCGGCTCGGATCGAGGGCAAGCGCGTGCTGTTCGAGGGTGCGCAGGCGGTGATGCTCGATGTCGACCACGGCACCTACCCCTACGTCACCAGTTCCAACACGGTCGCCGGCGGTGCGGCCTCGGGTGCCGGCGTCGGTCCCGATGCAATCGGCTACGTGCTCGGCATCGCCAAGGCGTACACGACGCGGGTGGGCTCCGGCCCCTTCCCGACCGAGTTGCACGACGAGACCGGGCGGTTGCTTGGCGAGCGCGGGCACGAGTTCGGCACAGTCACCGGGCGGCCGCGCCGCTGTGGGTGGTTCGACGCGACGATGGTGCGCCAAGCGGTAAAGCTTGGCGGCGTCAACGGGTTGGTGGTGACGAAGCTGGACGTGCTGGATGGGCTGCCGGAGCTGAAGATCGGCATCGGCTATGAGGTCGATGGCGTGCGCATGAAGCGCCTGCCGGCCGCGCAGGGCGCCCAGTCCCGCGCGACCCCGATCTACGAGACCATGCCGGGCTGGGCGGGCTCCACGCGGGGTGCGCGCAGCTACGGCGAGCTGCCGGCCGAGGCGGTGAAGTACATCCGCCGCATCGAGGAGCTCGTCGAGGCGCCGGTGGTGCTGCTGAGTACAAGCCCGGAACGCGACGACACGATCATGATGAAGGACCCCTTCGCGGGGTAGGCATGATGAAGGACCCCTTTGCAGGGTCAGGTCGCGCGCCCGTACGTCTCTGGCGCAAGGGGCGGCCGCAGCCATGACGCCCCATTCCTAAACAAACGGAGGGGGCAAATCACATGCGCCACGATACGACGCTCCTCGACCCACGAGCCCAATTTCGGCCTACCGGCATTAGGTTCGTACTCGAAATAAAAACGAAATCAGAATAACTTAAACGTTGCTTGCGATGCTACTTACGACTTGGAACAATTGGATGAGGACAGAATTGTAGATAATTAGCAAAATTTAGGCGAGACGAGAGGCAGGTCCGACGTGGCGAACAACAACGTATTCCTCGCGGAAACCGAGCTCAGAGTCAGTGAAGCTGCGGGTGTGGCAAACGTGCGGATAGTTCGCACCGGCTCACTCGAAAACACGGTGTCGATCACTTACGGCGTGAGCGCCGATACTGCGACCGCGGGCTCGGATTTCGTCGACGGCTTCGGAACCGCCACTCTTGCCCCCGGCGTCTCGTCGATCACTGTCCCAGTGACCGTCTTGAACGACTCGCTCGGCGAACCGACCGAGATCTTCGTCTTCTCGATCGTCAATGTCACCGGGGCGACGCTGTGGGCACCACGCACCGAGCGCATCTCGATTCTCGACGATGAAACGCCCGCTCCGCCGCCGCCGGCTGAGCCGCCTTTCGTTTCGCCATATAATGTCGTCGAAGAGTCCATTGCCTCCGGATTCGACACTCCAATGAAGATGGAGTTTTCGCCGCTCAACGCGAACCTGGCCTATGTCGCGGAGAAAGGCGGCGTGATCAGATTGGTTGATATCACAAACGGTGCCATGAGCACCGTCGCGGACTTCAGTTCCAAGGTCAACAACCGCCAAGATCGGGGGCTGATGGACATCGCACTGGATCCGAATTTTGCGAGCAACCATTTTATCTATGCGTTCTACGTTGCAGACCCGGTGGGCACCGCGGGCAAGATTGGCGAAGATGCGCCTGATGCCTCCGGCAATCGCTACGCCCATGTCGTACGAATGACCACCAATGCCACCGGCACCAGCATCATCGCTGGCAGCGAGAAAATCCTGGTGGGCGGCGCCGGCCAGTCGCTTGCTGATATCAGCGGCCTGGGGGCCGACAACTACACCGACCCTGCCTTCTCCGGTGCCATCTCGTCGGAGCGTTACAACGCCGGCGCGCACGGCCAGATGGTCGTCAACGGGATCAAGCAGGACTACATCAAACTGGACAGTTCTTCGCACGCGGGCGGTGCGCTGGCCTTCGGGCCAGATGGCAAGCTATACATCGCGATCGGCGACGGTACGTCCTTCGACTACGCCGACCCGCGAACCATTGATGTGCAATCGATCAACAGCCTTTCGGGGAAGGTCCTCCGCGTCGACCCGGCGACGGGGCAGGGCCTGACCGATAATCCCTTTTTTGATGCTGGCATGTCGCTCGACGCTAATGCGTCCAAGGTGTTCCAACTCGGCCTGCGTAACCCCTTTGCCAGCGCCTTCAATAGCGAAGGCCAGCTGTTCCTGACTAACACCGGCTGGAACTCCTGGGAGATGATCGACGCGGGCGGCGGCGGTGCGAACTTTGGCTGGCCATATTTCGAAGGTGGCGATGGCGGCGTGCTGCAGAGGACCAACGGCTACCAAAACTTCAGCCAAGCTCAAGCATTCTACGCCGCGGTCGCCAACGGTACTACGATCGTGACGCCTCCGTTTCGTGCCTTCTCGCACAATACGAGCGATCCCGGCTTCCAAATGGGTGCGATTACCGGCAGCTCCTCTATCTATACCGGCAACATCTATCCGGCCGAATTGAAGAATGACTATTTTTTCCAGGACTTCAACGACGGTGAAGTTTACTCGGTCGACGTTCTAGACCGGACCAAGGTAGGGCTACTTTACCGCACTAACGGTGGTAGGCCGATCGACTTCGTCCAGGGCCCGGATGGCTACATGTACTACCTTGACATATACACTGGACAGCTCGGCCGTCTGAACATTACCCCGAAGGCTGACCTGCCGCCTGGCGTCGACATCCCCCTGGCCGCAATCGGCAGTGGCTCGGACACGTTGAAGCTGCGGATCAGCCAGGACGCCTACCAGGGCAATGCGCTGTTCACCGTCAGCATCGACGGCCAGCAGATCGGCGGCACCCAGACGGTCTCCGCCTCCGCGCTGCACGGCTCCAACACGGCCAATACGCTGGACGTGCTGGGCAGCTTCGCACCCGGCCAGCACACCGTCGCCGTCAATTTCCTAAATGACCTCTGGGACGGAACGCCGACCACCGACCGCAACCTTTATGTCGAAAGTGCCGGCTATGACGGCGTTGCAGTGGGCGGAGCGCAGCCGCTGCTCGCGCTGTACTCCGCCGGTGCCCAGGCCTTCACGGTGAGCGATACGACGCTGATCGCTTGACGTCCGGGCCAAGCTCGCGCCCTCCTGAGGTTTGTTTGTAGCGCGACGACACCCCGGATGCTGCAAAGCACACCTAGGGTAAGATCTTGGAAACGAGGCGAGGGACGCACCGATGAATGTCACTGTTTACGATAAGGGCTTTTTCGAGGCCCAGCAGAGTGGCTCCGAGCAATCGGCAAACGTCATAGTGCCGCTTTTGCTGGCGAAGTTTCCGATCCAGTCGGTGGTGGACGTCGGGTGTGGTGTTGGGCCCTGGCTGCGCGCCTTTAGCAATCAGGGCATTGCAGACTTGACCGGCTTGGACGGCGATTACGTTAACCGAGCTGATTTACTAATTCCCGTTGATCGGTTCCACGCGACTGACTTGGCGTCTGATTTTTCGATTAACCGCCGTTATGATCTTGCGTGTTCGCTGGAAGTCGCCGAACACCTTCCGGCTGCAGCCGGTCCCGAGTTCGTGGCAAAGTTATGCAAAGCTGCGCCGATTGTTCTGTTCTCCGCGGCCATCCCTGGTCAGGGCGGCACCGGGCATATCAATGAAGCGTGGCACGATGTTTGGCGCGAGTACTTTGCAAGTCAGGGGTACCGTCCGTTAGACCTAATTCGCTGGAAGATCTGGGGTCACAAACAAGTTGAGTGGTGGTATCAACAGAATACGATCGTGTATGCCGATGGCTCCACGCTAGCTTCACACCCCGATCTGCAGGTCGTTGACCAGTCAATTAGCCTGAATGTTGTGCACCCAGACTGCTATGCTCACCAAGCAGAAGTGTCAGTTTCGAAAGCTGTTAAGCAGCTTCCTAATCTCTTGATCAAGGCTGCCAGGCGGCGGCTTAGCTTCGGGCGATGAACGTCTTACTTTGAGACCCAAGACTAATCTGCAAGTTCTCCCCGGCGCGCCGCGGGGGAGAACGGCCAGGCGTTAAGCCGAAGACGTAGTCGTGTGCGCCGGCGGTGTTCATCGCCAGCGGGCTGTCCCAGAACAGCTCGTCCAGCCGGCCACGTCGTTGGTCGTCAGCGCCGCCTCGTAGCGCATGAACTGCGCGGTCACTTCCGCCAGGGTTGCCGGGTCGTTCAGGGTCACGCGAAATCTCCCACCAGGGGCGGCGCGGCGCAGGTGCCGGCCGCTTCGAGCGCGCGGGCAACGCGAAAGCACAGATCCTCCCGCCAGGGCGCTGCGATGATCTGGATGCCGATCGGCATGCCCCGCGGCGTCCCCGCGCGCGCCGGCTCCGCAATCGGCGCGCAGACCACCGGCAGCCCAATGCAGGAGATCGGCTGGGTGAAGATGCCGAGGTTGGGGCGCACGGGCGTCTCCGCGCCGTCTATCGTGACGCTCTGCTGGCCGACCAGCGTGGCGCAGAACGGTGTCGCCGGCGCGAGGATCACGTCCACATCCTCGAACACGCGCGCCACACCCTCGCGGTAGGCTTGGCGCATGCGCTGCGCTTGGCTGAGCCAGTGCGCGGGCAGCAATGCGCCGGCCAGAAAGCGGTCGCGCGTGCCCGGGTCGAAATCGGCCGCGCGCGTGCGCAGGTCGACCATGTGCAGGTTGGCGCCCTCGCACATGGTGATGAGAAAGGCGGCCGCGCGGCCGAGTGCGGCGTCCGGCAGCGTCACCTGCGTGCCGACCCCCAGCGTGGCGGCCGCGAGAGCCACGGCGGCGAAGGATTCCGGATGGCCATTGGTGGAGAAATACCCAGCCGCGACCGCGATGCGCAGGCCGGAGATCCCGCCATCGAGGCCCGGCAGCACCGGCGCAAAGCCGTGCCAGGCCTGGGCGGGATCGCCGGGGTCGCGCCCCTGCAGCACGTCATAGACGAGGGCGAGGTCGTCCAGCGTGCGCGCGAAGGGG
The DNA here is from genome assembly GCA_028288785.1 of Rhodospirillales bacterium. Classification (GTDB taxonomy): domain Bacteria; phylum Pseudomonadota; class Alphaproteobacteria; order Acetobacterales; family Acetobacteraceae; genus Plastoroseomonas. Next base: position 5,558 of record JAQGHV010000185.1, read on the forward strand.
CCGAGATGATCGAAGGAGGCGGCGAACATCGTGCTGCCACCGCGCGACAGCCGCCCATAGGTGGGTTTCACGCCCCAGATGCCGCACAGCGAGGCCGGCACGCGGATGGAGCCATTGGTGTCGGAACCCAGCGCGATCGGCACCAGCCCGCCGGCGACCGCCGCAGCGGACCCGCCGGCGATCCGGCTCAGGTCATGTGGGTTGTGGCAGGCGCCGTCATGCGCGTTCTCGGTCATGAAGCCGTAGGCGTATTCATCCATGTTGAGGGCGCCGCACATGACGGCCCCCGCCTCGTGCAGGCGGTGCACGAGGAAGGCGTCCGCGGACGCCGGCGCGCGCTCCCGATCGATTTTTGAACCCGCCACGGTGACGATGCCGGCGAGGTCGAACAGGTTCTTCACCGCCACCGGCACGCCGGCAAGCGGCCCTGGGTCGCGGCCCTCGGCGGTGGCGACATCGACGGCGGCGGCCTCCGCCCGTGCGCGATTGGCGGTGATGGTGGTGAAAGCGTTCAGCGCGGGGTTGCGCGCGGCGATCGCGGCGAGGGCGGCCTCCGTAACGGCGGCGGCGGTGGTCTCCTGGGCGCGGACGGCGCGGGCGATCTCGCTGGCGGGCGTCACGCCTTGCGGCCGGCGATCAAGACCGGGGCAGCCTCCGTCTCACGCGGGAGGGCGCGGGCGTCGATCAGCGCGGCCATGCGGGCGGCGATGCGCAGGTTCTGCACCACCCCGGGCAGGTGCGCCGCATCAATGGGCAGGCGGATGAGGCGCGACATCTCGCGGGCATAGGCCTCGGCATCGAAGTCAGGGTGGCTCATGGAGGCTCCGCGGGGTGATTTGAGGCAAAGGCTAGCAATGGGCGTGCCGGGGGAGAAAGCGTCCCTGGGGCAGTGGAGCTTGCGCCTTGCCGGAAGGCGATGGCGGGCCTGATCGGGCGTCCAGTAGCAGGAAGTGGCTGTTACCTCGGAGGCGGAGCAGGTGGCGCTGCCGCCGCTATGTCGCCAGCGTCCGCTTCTCGGATGCTTTCGCGAAGCCATGCGGCATTCTTCGGATCGCTAAGGAGTTGGAGCGTCTCCAGCCATCCTGCGAGGTCGCTCCCAGAAACGGAAAAGGTTACGCGTCTCATTTCGCGCGTCATTGCTTCGCCGGCCATTAGAACATTACAAATTCGTTATATTTACTTGACAACAGAGATTGCTATTACTTCTTGCATTTTGCCGACGACGCAGCGCGAGGCGGCAAAATGCAAAGTAGCTAGTCACCAGCATTCTGTCTCAAAAATTAATTAATTCTAAATAAATGGCATTGCTGCGACTCCGGCAAGCGCGGACGGTTGGCGCGGGATGCCGGAGCGATTCGCTTACAGTTAACGGCAGAACCCGAACCCTAGGCGCTCCGACAAACAGGAGACAAAAGGTACCCCACGAGGAACCCGACGATCCTCGTGGGGGGCGGCGCCGAAGCACCAGTTGCGACACGCTCGACGTTTAGTCGGACGGACTGTCATCGGCAATCGTCTGTGATCTGCGGATTTTGGAGCGATACCCGTGAAGAAAGCACGGCAGAGCTCCTCCCCGGCTTCGGCCTGATCTTTAGGGCCACTCGTACTGTTCGCGGCGGTCGCGTTCTTAAGGCGCGTGACTACGGCTTCCGTGGCTGGCCGATGGTCGTTTGGATCGGGTTGTATAAACCAGGGTAGGCGCGGCCGACCGGCCAATGGGCCGGCGGCTCCCTCCCGCTCAAAGGACCATACAATCTGGCCAAGAAACCTGAAACGACATCACGCGTCGTTGCCAGCCAAGCTTCGAGGATTCTTTCGAACCCGTCGAGCACACCAGCGCAAAAAAGCGTTGCCGCCTCTGCTTTGACGCAAGCCGCGCCCAAGCCGAAGGAGAAGCGTTAATCATGAGTAAACGCCGCCGACAGGACCTACGGTCGGCGGCCTCCGATGGAAAATAATGGAATTAGTATTATTTTCCTATAGTCTTTGGCAGTCCATCCGGAGCGCCCCGTTATGTCCATGCCCACCCTGCCCCTCTCAGACGCCGCCTGGGCCGCGCTCCTCCCCCACATCCACCGCACGCCCACGCCCCTTGGCCGCCCGATCGCCGACCTCCGCGCACGCTTCGACGCCATCTTCGCCGCCGTCACCTCGGGCCAGCATTGGCAGCACTTCACCCATCCACACGCGCCCACGCCCACCCTGCACCGCCACTTCCGCCGCCTCGCTCATGCCGGCCTCTGGGCGCGGCTCCTCACCCTCGTCGCGGACAAGGGCTGCCCTGCCCCGATCAAGGCGCTCGCCGCCGCCATCCATGCCGCGCACCGGCGCACCATCCGAATCCTCGGTCTCCCAGCCATCATCCTGGCCCGGCGCCTGCGCATCCACGAAGCCCTGCCCGCCCCCTCCTGGCTGCTGCCCGGTCCGGATTTGTCCGGAACCATCCGCGGATTGCTCAAAAGGATCGTCACGGACTTCCTCCACCCCGAAGCCCGCGCCCGGTTCCGCCTCTGCATGGGGCTGCTGCGCACAGCGGGCGGCCGCGCGCGCATTCCCGCCGGGCTGCGTAGGCTCTGATGCAGCCAAAACCGCCCCGCGCCTTGACCCCCCGCCCCTCGCCTGCCAAACCCCGGCCGAGCCCCACCC
>JAQGHV010000214.1 GCA_028288785.1 Rhodospirillales bacterium
GCCTGGAACCAGCGCGAGATCGTCAACGCCGGCATCCCCTTCCTCGAACACGACGCGCGCTATACCTACGGCGCGGAATGGCTCGCCATCGTCGAGGCCCTGATGCGCGGCGAACGCCTCACCCACCACGGCGAGCACTTCCACATCCAGGACTACATGCTGCGCCCGGCCGGCACCTTCCGCCCGCGCCCCCGCATCTATGTCGGTGGCGAGTCCGAACCCGCCCGCGCACTCAGCGCCGCGCAAGCCGACGTGTGGTTCGTCAACGGCCAGCCGCTGGCCGACGTGCAGGCACTCATCGCCGATGTCGCCCGCCGTCCCCGCACCGGCACACCGCTCCGCTACGGCCTCTCCGCCTTCGTCATCGCGCGTGAGGCCGAGGCCGAGGCGCAGGCCGCCTATGAACGCCTGCTCGCGCTCGCCGCCGAGGACACTGATATCAAGGCTTATGTGACGGCGAACACCGACACCGCCGTGGTGATGCGCCAGACCATGGCGAAGTCCGTCCGCGTCGGCACCAATGGCGGCACCGCGGCCGGCCTCGTCGGCAGCTACGACCAGGTGGCCGAGCGCATCGGGGCCTTCCACGCAGCGGGGATCGAGACGCTGCTGCTGCAGTTCCAGCCCTTCGAAGCGGAGATGCGCCGCTTCGCCGAGCACGTGCGGCCGCGTATTCCCGTCTGATCCAGGCCGCGCCAGGCCGAAGCATCGCGCATCGCCGCCGCCCGATCAGAGTTCCGTCGGGGGCGTGAGACGGGAGCTGCCATGCCGGAGCAATCTTGCGCGTTGGGGCGCAGCGCCGCTCCCCATCGGCTCGACCGAGCTGGACGCTGGCACGACAGGCTCCCGATATTCGGCGGGCCGGGTCAACAGGATGAGCACGCCAAGCACGCCGAACCCCACGGTCGCGATCGCGACCATGCGCCACATCATCGGGCCCATGCCGTCCCTGGCCGTGCCCGGGTCGAAGCGCTCCATGCTCATGGCGCCCGATCCCTTGCAGTGGTGACCGCGAGGTCAAGGACCTCCGCCGGCACCGGCGCCAGGGACTGCCGCGCAGTGGAGTCCTCGGGATAAGCGTCCGCATAGGTGTCGAGGCGCTCCGCATCGCCCGGCCCCACGTAGCCATAGATGGCAAAATCGAGCTGCCAAGTTCGCCGCAGCGTATCCCGCCGCTCGATAGTGAATTCAGGCGCCGCGCTCGGCGCCGGCTGCGCCCAGGCCGCGACCGGAACGCTTATCAGGATCACCGCCGCAAGGGCGGCCTTGAAAGGGGAAGGCAGCATGAACCGATCTCCCGCGGGCCGCGCCGCGGCGCACGCATTCCCGCCAAACCCTGCCGCACGTCACACCGAGCGGCCCCACCGCGTAGGCAAAAGGGGCTGGACCCGGCCGCCGTATCGGCCGCCGTGAAGGGGAGTTTCGGCAGCCCGGCGCAGCGCCTCGCTTGCGCCCCGTTATCGCAGCGTAAATTCGGCAGGCGCGAAAAACGAAGGAAGCTTGCTCGTTCCGCCCCGAGTGGTGAAAGTGATTGTATTAGGCGCCGCAGGGGGTCCACCGCCGCCAACATCGGACGGCAGGATGTCGCCACAAGGACAGGAGGGACTGCCGATGTTGCCATCGATCACTCTCCCGGAACGCGGCCAGGTGGCGTCGGTCATCCAGTTCTGCCTGTTCGGGCGCTTCCGCGTCTGGTGCGATACCTCCCCCGATCTTCTGCCGCGCACGCGCAAGAGCCGCGCGGTGCTGGCCATCCTCGCGCTCGAGGGCGGGCGCCCGGTGCGGCGCACGCGCATCGCCGGCCTGCTGTGGGATCGTGTGCCGGAGGAGCAGGCGCGCAACAGCCTGCGCCAGGCACTTTCGGAACTCAGCACCGCCCTGCGCCCCGCGGGCACCGCGTTGATCGATGCGCGACGCGACGACCTCCGACTCGCCATCGGCGCCTGCTCCATCGACCTCGCCGCCTTCGAGAACGTGGCGCCCGGCGAGCGCGTCGCGTGGCCGCAGGCGCCGCTGCTGGAGGATCTCGGCGACCTCGCCCCCGCCTTCGACCAATGGCTGCACGGCGAGCGCGCGCGGATCGACCAGCGCCTGCGCGAGCGCATGGAGGCCGAGATCGAGCGCCTCTGCCGCGCCGATGCCGCACCCGAACAGCGCATCGCCGCGGCGCGCGACCTCCTCGCCCGCGACGCGACGCATGAGCGGGCGTGGCGCCTCATCATCCGATCCCTCGCCGATATGGGCGACACCGGGCAGGCGCTGCGTGAATACATGGCCTGCGAGGCGTCACTGCGGCGGCTGCTGGATGCCGCTCCATCAGCCGAGACCCGCGCGTTGCGGGACCTGCTGCGCGGCAGCCAATCGGCACGCCCGCTGCTACCCCCCGCCACGGAGATGTCTCGCACCGTCGCGACCGTCCCCGCGCGTGCGGCGGCGGCTCCGTCGTTCACGCCCGCCGACCACAACCACCGCCAGGCCTCCATCGCCGTGCTGCCCTTCGCCGCCCCGACCGGCCAGGAGGACGCGATCCTGTTGGCAAACGGGCTGGTGGAGGGCGTTATCCACGAGCTTTCGGGGCTGGGCGATCTGTTCGTCATCGGCCGCGGCACCTCCCTCGCCTACACGCAGCAGCCGCTGGACCCCCGCGTGGTCGGCACCGAGCTTGGCGTGCGCTACATCGTGAGCGGTTCCGTCAGCAGTGCCGGTTCGCGCCTGCGCATCTTTAACGAGCTGATCGAGACCGCCGGCGGTTCCGTGGTGCGCGCGGACCGCCGCAACGTGGCGCTCGACGACCTGTTCGACCTCCAGGACACCCTCACCGCCGAGATCGTGAGCGCGATCGCGCCTTCGGTGCGCGAGATCGAGCTGGCGCGAGCCCGGCGCAAGCCACCCTCCAGCCTCACCGCCTACGACCTGCTGCTGCGCGGCCTCGACCGCATGAGCTGGCTCGAACCCACCGCCTTTTCCGAGGCCGGGCGCCTGCTTCGTCGCGGCATGGAGCTGGACCCCGGCTTCGCCGCGGTGCGCAGCCACGCCGCCACTTGGCACAACTACAACCTCGCGCAGGGCTGGAGCGCGGATCCCGCCGCCGACACCGCCGCCGCCGCGCGCCTGGCCGGCGAGGCGCTGGAGCGCGACCACAATGACGCGGTGGCGCTGGCGATCCAGGGTCAGACGCTCTCGTTCACGCGGCGGGACTACAGCGCGGCGCGGCACTTCCTGGACCGCGCGATCGCGGTTGGGCCGAGCGCCTCCCTCGCCTGGACGCTCAGCAGCACCACCCATGGCTGGACCGGCGACGGCGGGAACGCGGTCGCGCACGCGATGCGCGGGCTGCGCCTGTCGCCGCACGACCCCTTCGCCTTCTTCACCGAGCACATGGTGAGCCAGGGGCACTACGTGTCCGGCGATTTCGCCGAGGCCGTGCGCTGGGGCCGCAAGGCCGCCGCGAGCAACCCGATGCTGACCTCGAATCTGCGTACCCTCGCCGCCGCCTTGGTCATGCAGGGCGAGATCGAGGCCGCGCGCGGGGTTGCGGCGCAGGTGTTGAAACTACAGCCGGATTTCTCGCTGCGGCGGTTCCTGGCGCGGACCCCGTTCTCGCAATCGATCCGCGACGTGCATGGCGAACGGCTCCGCCTGGCGGGCCTGCCGAACTGAACGAAACGCGGCCGCAGCACAGGGAGGAAGAACGCGATGTCGAATATGGGTGACATGGGCGACATGGGGGACATGGGCGACATGGGGGGTGGCGCGGGCGTGC
>JAQGHV010000219.1 GCA_028288785.1 Rhodospirillales bacterium
CGGGCGCGTGCTGGCAGCGGGCACCCCGCTGGGTTTTTCCGTGGGCGACCGCCTGCCGCCGCAGACCGCGCCGGTGATGGGGCAGGACACGGATGTGGTGCTGGCGGAGGTGCTGGGCATGTCCTCGGCCCAGATCGGGAAGCTGCACGATGCCGGCACCATCGCCGGACCGGCATGACAGGGCCGGACGCGACCTCACGCGCCCCCGCCGCCACCGCATCAGGAGGCCTTGAGCCATGACCGACACCATCGCCGCCTGCGCGCAATTGCTCACTGCGGCGGAGCGACTGCACGACGCCACCCGCCAGTCACTCGCGGCGTTGATGACGCGCGACGGCAAGCCCAGCGCCGCCTTGATCGAGATGCATCAGTTCGTCGCGCACGGCCTGTCCTGGCAGGCGACCTATGTCGAGGCGTTGCGCCAGACCTTGAGCTGGGCGCGCAAGCTGCAGGCGGACGGCGCGCTTGGCGTGGCGGAGGCCGCGATCCTGCGCCTGGGCTTCGCCGAATACGGGCAGCAGCTGGCCGGCGGCATCCCGATGAGCCAGGCGGAAATGATCCGCCCCGCCGAGATGGGCGTGCCCCCCGAAGCCCTGGCGCAATACGCGTCTACCCCGGCGCTCGCCGCCCTGTCCGACCGCGCCGGACTCGAGGCCGCGCGCCTGGCACTGGTGGGGGAACTGGTCCAGGGCCGCTTCGGCGCGCTTGGCCTGGATGATGAGATGCTGGAGGCGACGCGCGAGCAGTTCCTGCGCTTCGCCGCCGCCGAGGTCGCGCCCTTCGCGCCGGAATGGCACGCCCGGGACCAGCTGATCCCGATCGAGCTGGTGGGCAAGCTGGCCGAAATGGGCGTCTTCGGCCTGACCGTGCCCGAGGAGTTCGGCGGGTTGGGTCTTGGCAAGGTCGCGATGTGCCTGGTGTCGGAGGCGCTGAGCGGCGCCTATCTCGGCGTGGGCTCTCTCGGCACGCGGTCGGAGATCGCGGCCGAGTTGATCCGGCTGGGCGGCACCGATGAGCAGAAGGAGCGCTGGCTGCCCGCGATCTCCAGCGGCGAGGTGCTGCCGACGGCGGTCTTCACCGAACCCAGCACCGGCTCTGACCTCGGCAGCCTGCGCACGCGCGCGGTGCGCGATGGCGACATCTACCGGATCCATGGGGCGAAGACCTGGATCACCCATGGCGCGCGCTCCGATCTGATGACGCTGCTGGTGCGCACCGACCCACTGGCGGAGGGCTATCGCGGCCTGTCGATGCTGCTCGCGGAAAAGCCGCGCGGCACCTCCGAGAATCCGTTCCCGGCGCAGGGCATGAGCGGCACGGAAATCCACGTCCTCGGCTATCGCGGCATGAAGGAATACGAGATCGCGTTCGATGGGTTCGAAGTTCCAGTCACGGCGCTTCTTGGCGGGGTAGAAGGCCAGGGCTTCAAGCAGCTGATGGAGACGTTCGAAAGCGCCCGCATCCAGACCGCCGCGCGCGCACTCGGCGTGGCGCAGAATGCGCTGGAACTCGGGCTGTCCTATGCGCGGGATCGTGGCCAGTTCGGCAAGCAGATCATCGCCTTCCCCCGCGTGCACGCGAAGCTCGCCTTCATGGCGACGGAGACCATGATGGCGCGGCAATTGTCGTATCACGCGGCCCGCCAGAAGGACGCCGGCCGCCGCTGCGATATCGAGGCGGGGATGGCCAAGCTGCTGGCGGCGCGCATCGCCTTCAGCAACGCCGACTGCGCGCTGCAGATCCATGGCGGCAACGGCTACGCGCTGGAATACCCAATCAGCCGCGTGCTCTGCGACGCGCGCATCCTGTCGATCTTCGAAGGGGCGGCGGAGATCCAGGCACAGGTCATCGCGCGCGGCTTGCTGGGCCGCGTGAACTGATTGGGTCGAAGGCGAAGGCGATTGGGCTGCGGTCATTGCGCCCCATCGCCGCCTAGATCGGGATGCGTTGAAGCGAGATTGCTAGAGCGCGCAGCGTGAGCGGATGCCAAAGCAGCATGCTGCAGGCGGCGCTGGCTTCCTCTACCGTGGTGGCTTGCGCGGCTCAGCCGCCGGTCCGGATTGCCGGCACGATTGCCGATCCCCGTGAAGATGCCGCGCACCACGTCCTGGCGACACCGGGGTGGTTCGCCTTCGCAGGATGATCGAATCCGGAAGGTTGGCTGTCGGATTGCCAGCGTGCCGCTCATCGCGCCGGCGGCCGCCGAACCAGTCGGGCAAGGTGCAGTCAAAGGGGGCAACTCGTGGGCACCCGCGTGCGAATGCCGTGGACTCTTCGCCTCCCGACAGTGCGTGCGGCTCATCCAATATCGGTGCTGCGGCACGAAGCTGCTTGACGATGCGGGACTCTCCCGCCGAAGACGATACAGGACCTCCGCCGCAAAGGATTCCGGTTGACCCACAACACGCCGCTGATCGCCACCCTCGCCATCGGTCTGGGCCTCGCTTTCGTGTTCGGCGTGCTTGCGCACCGCCTAAAAATCTCGCCGCTGGTCGGGTATCTGCTGGCCGGCGTCGCGGTCGGACCGTTCACGCCGGGGATCGTGGCGGACCAGGACATGGCGAACCAGCTCGCCGAGATCGGCGTGATCCTGCTGATGTTCGCGGTCGGGCTGCACTTCTCGCTCAAGGACCTCATGGCGGTCTGGCGGGTCGCGGTGCCGGGCTCGCTGGGCCGGTTGGCGGGTGCGACGCTGATGGGGATCGGGCTTGCCTGGATGTTCGGTTGGTCGCTCGGCGCCGGCCTGGTCTTCGGGCTGGCGCTCTCGGTCGCCTCCACGGTCGTGCTGGTGCGCGCACTGCAGGAACGCCGGATCGCCGACACCGAGCGTGGGCACATCGCGATGGGCTGGCTGATCGTGGAGGACTTGGCCACGATCATCGTCCTCGTCCTCCTGCCGGCGTTGGCCCCGGCCCTGAAGGGCGATGCTGGCGCCTCGGCGGGTGAGCTGGGCGTCATCATCCTGATCACCTTCGCCAAGGTCGGCGCATTCATCGCCATCATGGTGGTTGGCGGCCGCCGGGTTATCCCCTGGATCATGCATTACGCGGCCCATACGGGGTCGCGGGAGCTGTTCCGGCTAGCGGTCTACGCCCTGGCGCTGGGTGTCGCCTTCGCGGCGTCCGAGCTGTTCGGTGTGTCGTTCGCGCTCGGCGCGTTTCTGGCGGGAATGGTGATGGCGGAGAGCCAGCTCTCCCAGCGGGCGGCGGAGGAAGCGCTCCCGCTGCGCGACGCCTTCGCGGTGCTGTTCTTCGTCTCCGTGGGGATGCTGTTCAACCCCGGCATCGTGATGACGGCGCCGTTCGGGGTGCTGGCGGTTCTCGCGATCATCGTGGTCGGCAAGTCGGCAGTGGCCTTCGCGATCCTGCGCGCCTACGGGCAGGATCGCGGCACCGCGCTGAGCATCTCCGCCAGCCTGGCGCAGATCGGCGAGTTCTCCTTCATCCTCGTGGGGCTCGGTGCCGCGCTGGGCCTGCTGCCGCCGCAGGGGCGGGACCTCGTGCTGGCCGGGGCGATCCTGTCCATCCTGATCAACCCCGTGCTGTTCGGCTTGGCGGAGCGGTGGAGAAGCGCCCAGTTGCACCCCCGCCCACAGGCCGCGCCAACCCCGCTTCCCGATCCGTTGGCCATGCGCATTTCCGTCCCCATGACCGCGCTGGACGACCATGACGTGGTGATCGGCTACGGCCGGGTGGGTTCGCTCGTGACGGCCGGGCTGCGCGCCGTCGGACGGCCAGTCCTGGTGCTCGGGGACACGGAGGATTCCGTCACCGCGGCACGGGCGGCGGGCGTTGAAACGGTGCAAGGCAACGCGGCCGATTCGACGGTGCTCGCCGCTGCCAACCTGGTCGCCGCACGCCGCCTGTTCGTGACCGTGCCGGAGGTGTTCGAGGCCGGACAAGTGGTGCAGCAGGCCCGTGCCGCGAACCCGGCGCTGGAAATCCTCGCCCGCGCCCACTCCGAGGCAGGGGTGGAACACCTGCTCCGGCTGGGCGCCGACCGCGTGATCATGGCGGAGCGAGAGGTCGCCCATCGGATGCTGGATGACACTGCGGGGGCACAGGTCATGCTCCATCCGGGCCTGGGGCGTGCGGAACCCGCGGCACCGGCCGCGTGATCCGGCCGCCGCTTCGGGCTTTGCCTGCGGCGGCCTATCGTTGACCCATGCCCCGGCGCCCGCCAGCCTGCAGGGATCAATGCAGGAGGCACCCCCATGGAGTTTTCCGGTCAGCCCGCCGCTGGCGAAACGCGCCCCTTCACCCGCGCCGTGCGCGCGGCCGGGCTGGTCTGGGTTTCCGGCCACTCCGCGCCGCACGACCCGGGGCGTGGGATCCATCGGGGCGTGACCCCCGCCGCCGAGGTGCGCAACGCTTTGGCCTTCATCGCCAAGCTGCTGGAAGAAGCCGGCAGCGGCCTCGACCGCATTGTGCAGGTCACCATGCTGATCACCGACCGCGCGGATTATGCAGCCTGCAACGCGGAGTACGTAAAGCACTTCCCCGGCGGCCTGCCCGCGCGCCACACGGTGCTGTTCGGCGTGCCTACGGAGGCCCGCGTCGGGTTCGCCTGCGTGGCCCTCGCCACTTAGGTCCGGCCAGAGACCAGCACGGGCTGGGGGCGGTTTCAATGTCGCTCTCTCGCCCCTTACGGGCGGCACCGGCCGGCGAGATTGTCGAGACCGGCTTCCCGACCGCTTTCCTCTCCGGTTCCTGCATCGCGGCCTGCCGGCTCGGCGAGCTTGGCCTCGACCTCATCTTCTTCGCCGAGATGCTCAAAAGCCTGGAGATCGTGCGGGGCGCGGCGCCGGATATGCTGGTGCTGGCCGATGGGGACCATCGGCTACTGCAACGCGATGAACGTGCAGCGCACCTTCCGCGCCTATGGCCGCGGCGGTGCCGCCGCAACAAGCCAAGGGGCCGGCCGGTTACCGCGGCTGATTCATGTCTCGAAATCCGACTTCTTCCAAAGCGACCGAATTCATGAAGAAAATAGGATGCTCAGCAGGATCTGCAAAATAGGAGCACCGGATAACAGGGACATAATAAACACTCCAATGATGAGCAAGAAGGCCAGCCTGACGAGCCTTCTTGCAAACCCGTCCAATGGATTGGCAGGCATCGGCGGCGCAGGCATTTCCGGCCGTCTCAACACAGGAGTCCGATCAGGCAGTGGCCGGGGCCGCAAGAGGTCCCGCAGCCGACGCGCGGTTGCGTCATGCTCTACGGCCCAGGGGTCCTTGCTGCCAGGAACCCTTGAAGGCGAGCCCGGCAAGGGTAGAGCTCTGGTGCGCCCTGGAGAAGGTGAACGCGAAGGCGCCGACGGCGATGACGTAGGGCCAGGGACCGGTCTCCGTGGCGGGACGGCTGGTGTCGGACGATGCGGTGGGGGCGCTGGACGCGAGGCCTCGCCAAAGCGACTACCGCATTGCGTGCACTTCGGTCCTTTCAGCCAACGCCCTGGAGCATGGTTCGTGCAGAAATAGGCGACCGGCGCCTCATGGCACGCCTCGCATTCACCGAGGCCCGCCTGAGTGGTCCCACAATTCGGGCACCTCAGCACAACGGCGCTCATTCCGATGCCTCCGGCCCGCCCTCATGCTCCTGACGCTCCGGGTCGGGATACGCCTCGTCGATCAGCTTATCCGGAATGTGCATGCGGTACACCTGCGGCAAGGCGCCTTCCACGTAGCGCGCCAGCGTCGGCACACGCCGGCGTGGCCCGAAAGCCTCCCTTGGCAGTCGACGTGACAGCGCCACGGTGGCCAGTATCGGATGCCGGACATAGGCAGGTGGGATGGCATAGCGGTCTTCGACGTGATCATGGCCGCGAACCATATGAGTAATCGGCCGCCCGAGCCGTGCACTGAGTTCGCAGAAAGCCGCGAAATCTTCGTGGCCAAACTGACTGCCGCGGGAAAATCGGTTAGGCAATTTCCGGCGCGCCGTTGGATGGCAGCGCGTCCAGACGAAATCGGATAGGCAGGCCGGGTCGTTCCAGTCACGCGTTTCTTCGAGACGCGCATGCAGGTCCGTCAGCGGAAATCCGCCATGGGCGACCAGCAGGCCGTCGGGGAAGAACAAAGCGCGCGGCGCCTGGGCAAAGAAGCGTATCGCCAAATGTCCGACGCGCTGGATCCACGGGTCCGCCTGGTTTGCATTCAGAAACTCGGCGAAGTCGCACGGCACTACGCTTGAGGTGAAATGGGCGCCGTCGTGGGAGAGCGCTTCGTCGTGATTGCCAGCAATCAAGCAAACATCGGCTGGGAACTGCGAGAGGAGTTCGAAGACGCGCAGCAGCACCTCCAGCCCACAGCCCTCGTCGTCAAAGAGATCGCCGAGGAAAATGAGCTGCGACCGTTCAAGGCCGGCGGTCTCCGTGTCGACGAGGACCAGGGCCGCTTCCAGCGCAAGCAGGTCGCCGTGCAGGTCCCCGATGATCCACAATGGCGCCGTGCTGGTTCGCTGGGCCAGTTGAATGGCACGATCCTGCCCCGTCTTCCGGTCTGCATCGAACAGCCAATTTGCTCCGCCCGCACGGTCGAGCATTAGCTCCATGGCTTCGGCTATGGGCTGCATACGGCCGCGGAGTTTCGCGGGTTCCGCGCGTTCGCGAATTGCCGTCCAGTCAAGATCGTCGACATCCCTGACCGGCGGGATCGCGACGGCTTTCGGTGTTGGCGGCGGCGTAACCTGGGGCGGCATGCTTTCGCCCGGCGGCGCGGTGATGCAGCCGACGAACGGAACTTCGACCTGGGATTCCGATGGCGGATCGGTCGGGTTCCCTGAGTGGTCGCTCATCAACCCGCGCTCACTCTGAGGGGCAGCTTGATGATCCCCTTCGCCTCGCGTCCAACGGCGATCAGGTCGCTTGCGCTCAGGACGCTCGGGCGCAGCACCTTGCGGCCATTCAGCAGCGTCTCGTTGGTTGCCCGCTCATTCGGCACGAGAGTCCATTGGCCTGCTGAGTTGCGTTCGATCACGCATTGCGCGTTGTCCCAGAATTCAGCATCCGGACCGAACTGGCGCATCAAGCCCTTTCCAAGCTCGGTTCGGACGCCGATGCGCAATGGCTTTGCGTCAGGCCCTTCCAACACCAGCACCGGCGTCGCCAGCGGCGGGCGCGGCGCGCCGGCAGCGACCGTGCCAGGGGACGCCGTCACCGGCGGTGGCGGCGCGGAGCGCGCTTGGCCGCGGCCGCTCAGCACCGCGCGCAGTTCCGCCGCAGTTGGCCGGGCGCCCGCATCGGGTGACAGGCACTGATGCAATGCATGGCTCACCTCGGCATTGTTCGCCGGTGAAGGCATCGCGCCGACCAGTGCCGGCGGTGAGGCCGCATATGCGCGGACCTGGCTGGCATAGGCAGCCTGATCGTCGGACCAATAGGGATGCCTCCCGGCCAGTAGCTCGTACAGCATGAGGCCGCAGGTGAAGACGTCGGACGCCGGCGAGGGAATGTCGTCGCGGGCGATATGCTCGGGTGACCGGTAGTTGTCGGTTCCGACATATCCCTGGAAACCGTGCCAAGGCGCACGACGATCAGCCAATAGGGAGAAGTCCATGTCGATCAGCTTGAGCTGGTAGCCCGAACCGATGGTGGGATCCTGGATGAGGTAGGCGTTTGCCGGCTTGAGGTCAGCATGGACGATGTTGCCTTCATGGAGCGCAGCGACGCCGGCCACGAGGACCTTTGCCCAGGTCACGTGCCGTGCCCAGACAGCGCCATCCCGCGTCGGCGCCACCTTGGTCCGCAGGTGTTGCTCCCTCTCATCGTCGAGAACCTTCTGCAGATCGGCGCCGTTCTCGACGAACTCATAAGCCTGAAAATAGCAGCGCCCACCCCAGGTATCCTCGAAGGCGTCCACTTGGCGCACCGCGAAATTGCCGGCCTTGCTGTCACCCACCCGGGCTGAAAGCTCGCGCTGGTAAGTGACGAAGTCCTTGTACCAAATCACCGCGGGCGAAGGTGACTTGTACTGCTTGAAGAAGACCTTGGTGCCCCTCGGCGACAAGGCGCCGTAGGAGATCGCCATCATCCCGGGACCGAACACCTTGGTGATGCGGTACCCATGGATGACGTCACCGACCTTGAGCTTCTTGGCCATGCCTGGCGCTCAGCCGGGAGCGATCGTCAAAGCGCGACCGTTTCGGCCGATCGCGATACGCTCGCCGCGAGTTGCTTCAACGTGGTGCGGAAGTTGACGGGGTCGGAAGTGAATTTCTGCAGGGCAGCCTGCGGAGTCATCCCCTCGAATTCCACCACCTCCCATTCCGATTTATCGATCTGGCTTAGGCGGTCATACCCTTCGAAGTTCGGGGCAAAGAGGCTGAGGATTATGCGGTTCGCCATGATGACGTTGGCTACATCCTGGAGCGAACCACCCTTGGCTTCCGGTATGCCCATCGTTTCCTTGAAAGAGGCGTCGGTGAATACGACGACTACGCGCGCCGCATCACTTCGGTAGCGCCACTTACTGGGATCGACAGTCTGGGACCCCTTCGGAACGGCCTCCATGCTGGCGACCTTGAACAGGGCATCCAGGAGTGACTCCGGCTCGTCTCCGCCACCCGACGCTTGCAACGTTCCTAGCTGTGCCTTCACGGCGGCGACGTCGCGCACAAAGGGGTTGTCGACGATCCACGGGATCCCTTCGCTCGCTGCGCTGTTCAGGTCTCGATAACCAACCACCTTGGCGCGCCAATCCTTCACGGGCGCAGCATTGTTGGCGTCACCACGACTGAGGGATTCGGCGAATGCCTCGATGTTCATCCGCAGCGCATCGATGCACGGTGCCATGCTGCCGCTGACATCGATCAGGAAGACGATGTCCGCCACACCCTTCGTCTTGGCGCGGGTTTGCGGCAGCGGGGTCGCTGACGCAGGCGCCACGATATCCGCCGGGGCATTTTCTACGGGCGTTTCGCTGGGCGCTGTCACTGCGCTGCCACCGTCTGGCTCGCCCTTCGCTGCGGTGGACGGAATTTCCGGGGAACTCCCATCTGCGTTGGCCGGTGACGAAGTAGCGCCGGGCGTGCTCGCCGGAACGGCGCCGTGCTGGCTGTCTGGACCTTCGGTTCCACTCACGGCTCGTACTCCATCTGCTCAGAACAAGGGGAAAAGGTCACTATTCTCAGCCGAGGAACGGGGAGTTTGCGTGAAAGTTGCCGACGGTCACTCGATGCCAAGCGGAGCGTTAATCCGCAATTCGATGAGCTCAGATCGGACTGGCGCGTATTGCATCCACCGTCGCTTTTTGCTTGCGGTCGATGGAACACCGGCCACGTCCAGGCGCCTACATGCTGGATACGGAAGATGGGTTGCCCAACAAACGGCGTGGTCCAGCAGCTGGTCTCGGCAACCAAGTGCCATGCGTCTTCGGGGTTTCCTGGTCTCGCCCGTGGATCAAGGCAACGACCGCCTGAACCTGAAGGCGTAGAGTGCAGGCTTACGTAGCGGCGCAGACCGGACGTCGGTGCCTAGGAGAACTTCGCCGTGGGCAGGACGACTGCAGATCGGGCTTCTCGTCGCGCAGGCGCGTGCCGGTAGCTGGCTGAAGTATCAATGGTCGCACGTCTCATTTACCGGAGGCAGGCGGAGCATCGCGCCAGTGCAGGTTCCAGTCGGGATACTTTGGGAACAGGGAAAGAAGGGCGCGGTCCGCCGGGTCTGAGTGGGTGAAAGCAGGATTGAATCGACCATCGCGGCACCTCCACTCCCGGGATGAATCAACCTCCGCATCAGGGCGAGCAATCGACAGGTCCTAGTATGGCTGAGGCGAGCTTAACACGGCCACCAGCAACGGCGCCTCGAACATGACCGCCAGTTCTTCGTAGGCGCGCGCAACCGGCAGCGACTCGCCGTTGCGCTCGAACACCCCCGGATTTGCCCGTGCCGGCTCGCCCAGCACTGCGAGGCTCGCCCGTCTTGGGCTGTCGCGTAGAGCCGCAAGAAAGCGCCGGGAACCGGTGTTCCCGAGCAAATGCACCAGATACAGATCGGCAGGAGTCGCTGCGCGGCCCAGCACCCCCTCCAGCCCTGGGCGCGCCGCCCTCAGCCGCTCCGCCGCCAGCACCGCCGAGTACCGAGCACTTTCGCGCAGGAGCAAGATACGCTGCAGTGTGCGCGGGTCCTGCGCTTCGATGCGGCCATCACGACCGGTTTGCAGCGCCGCTGCTTCGCTCGCCAAGCCATGCCGCGGACCGAAGTCGCGCACGACCTCCAGCCACGTGTCACGGGTGAACTGCATCAGTCCCGTCGCCGAGGAACTCCGGCTGCGCGCCGTCGGGTTCAACCGGCTTTCCCGCTCGGCGATGCGCTGCAGAACGCCTCTATCCAGCCCCGTAGCGCGCGTTGCATCCTCAAGGGCGAGCCGCACAGTGTCCAGGGTCCAGCCAAGATGCGTTACGCCTGCTCCGGCCGGTACCTGCCGTGCCTGTGGCACCCGCCGGGCTTGTGGCGCCCGCCGCGCCTGTAGCCCTCGCCGTGCCTGTGGTACCTGCCGTACAAGAGACATGCGTCGGGCGCCATCCGGTGCTCGCGCCGTTGCCACGGCAGCCGCCGGCACTACCCTGCGCTGGCGGGAGGAGCTTGCGGCCTCTGCCGCCGTGAGGAACATCGGCATCAGCAGCCAAGCCACCGCTAGCGCCCGGGACCCAGTGCGCCACCGCTGAGTCGGACCTGATGCATGTAAGTGGCCAGGATGCACGCCGGCCGTAAAGCATGTCCGCAGCAAGCTTGCCTCCTGGCTTTCTTGCCCGACCGCAATGTGCAGTCAGGTCAAGTCAAGTGCTAACCGGCAAGCCAGCAAATGGTTTACGTACAAAAAGAACCAGTCTTGCACAGAATACGTTGCGCATGGAGAACTTGTGAGTTGTGCCTTTACAATTGCTCGTTCTGGCGTCGCATTTGTTCTGAAGCAGGGCGAGATTCGTGAGAGTTGTTCATACAGCGCGCCTATCCCGGCATTAGTGTCCGTTTGAGAATGGTTGCGCCGACGCGGACTGGGTAATTCAAGTTGGGGATGTAGACCCGAGAGCCCCCATGCCGGATGGCCGACATTGCCCGCAAGACGAGGCTCTACCCGTCTGACGTGACCGACGAGGAATGAGCAAAACCCGAACCTTTGATGCCCAAACCAGCGAGCAGTTCTTTGTATTGCATCGGTTGAGCACCGCGCATGTCCGCACCGAACCTGCTTGCGCGGCACCGCGCATGGCCGCACGGCCTCAGCCGGATGTCTGCTTCAGCACCATATCGGCGATGGCCGCCGCGATCTTCTGCCCACCTTGGATTGATGGCTCGATCGGGTTTGCGAAGTCAGCATCCTCACTGCACACGAGCCGGAGGTCGAGCATGGAAAGCCTTCGGGACAACGCCGCTCGGATAATAACATCGTTGAACAGCGCCAGTCCTGCCACGGCCAGGCGCTGCCGCAAGCGATCCTGGAAGCGCGGATCGTAGATGGTGCAAAGCACGATCGGCAGTCCGCGAGCGAACACCGCGTCGAGCATGGCGTGGTACTCCCCAACGAAGCGTTCCCGCGCTTGGGCGAGCCGCTCCAGGCCCTCCGCGACGTTGTGCACAGGATGGGCAAGAACGGCCTCGGCGCGCAGCGCATCGTTTCCCCCGGCACTCACTACGAGATGCGTGGCTCCCGCGGGCACCCTGGAAAGCTGCCGCCGGACATCGGCCGTCACGGCACCATCCAACGCAGCCAGCGTCGCCTGCCAGCCAGCCGGCAGGCTCCGCCGCAGATGGTTCACCACATCAGGGCCGCCTGCCACGTAGGCCGCATTGTCGAACACGGAGTCGCCGAGGAGCACGACATGTCCTGGCCGGCCCGAAACCTCCGCTTCCGCTTGTGCCGGCGAAACGGCGGAACTCAGACCGGCTGCGGTCAACGTGCCGAGCGCCGACCGGCGGGACGACGCTGAGGCGCGATGGGCGATCATGCGGCGCAGCCTCCATCCCCGGCCTTGGTTGCGAGGGAAAGCAAAAACGCCTCCACGGCCAGGCAAGTTGCCTGGCCTATCCCACCCGGCAGGCACGTTCGGCTCGTCACATTCTCCACAAAGGCAGTAGATTCGCTCGCCGCTATGCCACCGCCCTCCGCCTCCGCGCGTTGTGAGTACCGATCGTAGCCCGAAGTGGTACCACCGCCGGGCCTGGGCCACAGGGCCTATGCAACTTGCTTGGGAGATGTGGACCGATGGCCAGCAAGCAGCGCAACGGTGAAACCCGCCCCACGCGCGCAACTCCGCCGGACCCTACTGTCAGCGCGGCGCCGGTCAGCCGAGCCGGCGTCCTTGGCATATCCTGGCCCGTGCTTGGCGTAGCGGCCGGTTTCCTCGTCCTGCTGATACTCGGGTGGTCTATTGCGACCTCACGTGGCAGCCGGTTGGCGGAGCTGGAGGGCACCTTGACGCGGGAGCGCGTTGCCGCGGGAGATTTCGCCACCCTGAACCAGCGCGCCGAAGGCGCACGTGCCGCACTCGTCGCGGCCGAGACGCGCAACCGCGAGATCGAGGCAAGCCTTGCCCAGGCCCAGGCGCGCCTCTCCGACTCTACCCAGCAGGTGACGGCGAATGAAGCGCGCCTCGCAGAACTGACTTCTGCTGCTGCCGCGAACGAGGCGCGCCTGGCCGAGCTGCGCCAAGGCATCGAAGCTGTCACATCTGAACTCGCCACCGCCCGCACCGACTTGACGACGACCGAGGCTACCGTGGCTGAGCGCCGTGCCGAGCTGGAGCGGCTCGCCGCCCAGCGGGATGCGGCCGCGAATGCATTACGTCAGGCGGAAGCTCAGACCGTCGACTTCACTGCCCGCGCCGAGGCGGCCGAGGCCCGCGTCGCCGCGCTGGTGGCCGAGGCCGGGCAGGCGCAAGAGGCCCTGTTGGAACGGCAGGCCGCAGTTGCCGGTGCGGAAGCTCGTAGCCAGGCGCTCCAGGCGGCGATCTCCGCTGCAGAGGCCACCTTGGCTGCCCGCCAAGCGGACCAGGCCGGAAGCGAGGCGCGGCTGGCCGAGATCGCCCGTGTAAGCGAGGGCTCAACCGAACAAGTCCGCGCCGCCGACGCTCGCCTTGCCGAACTGGCGAACGCCGTAGCGGCGGCTGAGGCCCGCCTGGCCGAGCTACGCCGGAGCTCTGAAACCGCGAGCGCTGCCGTTGCTGAAAGGCAAGCAGCCGCAGCAGCCTTGGACACGCGGCTGAGTGAACTGACTGCTCAACTTGCCGCCGCGGAGCAGAGCGGGACCGAGGCGATACGTCGCGCCAGCGGCCTGGAAGAGCGTGCTGCGTCCCTACGTGCGCAGGCCAGCGAGGCGGAAGCCGCCCTGGCCGGCCGTCAGCAGGCCCTGGCCGAGGCGGAGCAGCGCCTCGCCTCCCTCCGCGACGCCGCCACGCAGGCCGAAGCCGAACTGACCGCCCGGCGCACTGAGGCGGAGGCCGCCGCCGCACGCACTGCGGAGGCGGGCCGAGGCATCGAGGAAGCCACCGCCCGCCTTCGCTCCCTGGAAGGCCGCGCCACCGACCTGCAGGCGGAACTGGCTTCCACCACCTCAGGGCTGGAGCGCCTGCGCAGCGAGACCGGCCAACTCGAGCGTCAAGCCGCCGAACGCCGCCAGGAACTGAGCGCCCTCGAAGCCGCTGCGTCCCGATTGCGCGCTGCCCCGCAGGCAGAGCAAAGCCCCGCCGCGCCGCCGAGGTGACGGTAAACTGCCAGCAGCAACTTGATCTGCCCCAAGGGAGCGCCGGCGAGTTGCGGCCCGATCGGGAGCTAAGTAGCACAACGAACGCGCTCAGCTACTTAGGTATCGATCATGTTCGCGACGGCGCGCCCAATCCCGCCCATGATGCCTACGGCCAAGCGCACTACGCTCAGGCTGCGGCGCGACAAGTAGCTGGCACGCTGCCTGCGCCATTATCCACAGCACATTCCCAACGCAGGGCAGCGGCGATGATTTCCGTTTTCATGCTCGCTCTCCCGAGAGGATCAATGATCCTTCCATACCCGGCGCGCCGCCCTGCGCAGGAGCCATCCCATTGGCCCAGGCGCCTTCTGGATGGCGTCGCGCAGCGCACGAAGCTCGCCCTGCGCCTTGGCCCGCTCGAGGGCTGCCTCCAGCGCTTGGCCGCGGGCGGTCAGGGCGGCCTCGATCAGCGTCTCGATCTTCTTTGCGGTGAAGGCGTCCGCGTCTTGCTCTCCGGTCTGGCAAAGCTTCGCCTGCGCCTCATCCAGTTCGCGGGATAGGCGTTCGATCCCTGCTCTATCGGTTTTCGGGCGGGCCTTGGCAGGCTTGTTGGTAGCCTTTGTGCCCGGCTTAGGCTTGCCGGTGCGAGGGGCGCGCTTCATGTCTCAACCTTCCTCATGAGCTGTGCGCCTGATCCATCCTGAACTGCCTCCGAAGCCTTGCGGCGCGCGAAAACTTTCCGCGGCCTATCCCATCGCAAATCACCGCCCGCAACCGGCTGGGGAGGCACAAAATGCGCCGGTTCGATTAGGTGAGTGAGAAGGGGATAACTGAGGAGCTGCACGAAAACACAATAAAAATAAGGGGTTCTTGCGGAGCAGGTGCGGCAGGTAGCGAACTCTAGGCACTTCAGGTTTAACCGCCAGCCTGAAGCAGTCGCCTGAAATAGTGCGCTCGTTCGCCCAGGGTCAACCGATGAAGACGTTACCAGCATTGCGGCGGCGAGATTGTTGCCGAACAGCGTGATTGAGGCGCCTCCGCCGACCGCTCAATCATCGCCCCTCGAACGGGCAATCACGGCGCGTAGCTTCGACGCGTTGCGCTCGCGCGCTCCAGGGAGGCGGCCCTGCGACGTTCCTCCCGAAGCACCTCGATCGTCGGCTGCCACCAGCCGCGCGCCAACTCGGCCGGACCAGGCGGAGTCCGTGCGGGCCAAGCCTTGACGAGTTCGGCATGGAGGGGCCTGCGCCAGGCCGCCCAGATCAGCGCGGCGGGGCCAGCGGTGACGCCGGGGTAGAAGCGCGCGGCGATCATAGGGTCAACGAGCTCGCCGGTGACCGCCTCGAACACCACGCACCCCGCATGGGTCATCAGCACGCGGTCGAGTGGCGGCAAAGCATCCTCCGGTACGGGATACCGTTTCCGGCGGCGCTCGGCAGCCTCGGCTCGCCTGCCCTCGTGCTCAGGGAGGGCCTTCCGGCTTTCCTCGCGCTTCCGCCGCTCTTCAGGCTCGGCCAGCCGGGCAGCGGCCTCGATGGCGGGCCAGTGGCTGCGCAACTCCTCGAACGAGCGGAACGGCACGCGCCACGCCTTCAATGCCGGGTCCCACCGGGCCCAGGGCACCGCCCGCAACTCGGCGACGACGGCCCGGGAGTACGGCGTCCGGACGATGAAGCCATCGGCAACCTCCAGGTAGGGGCTCGTGATCGGCTCGAAGCTGAAAGCGTCGCGGCCGCGTTCGTCGGCATGGGCCAGCACGCCCGTCCATTCGCGGCTCGACCAGGCCTGCAGGCGCCGTTCCGCGCGGGTGCCGGGCACGAACCAGGCCCGCAGGTCATCGCGCCACCGCGCGCGGGGGAATGCGGCGCGGAACCGTTCCACGGTCATGCGGTCGTAGGGGAAGGCAGCCGCCGCTCCCGGCGCGCCATCCTCGGCGTTCCGTTGCGTCGCACTGAACTGGAGCGTTTCGTCGGCCACCGGTTGCCCTATCTGTGACAGCTCAGCTTGGCATCTTGGAGCGTAGCCCAGCGAACCAGGTATTCTCAGCTTTCCTCCTGGACAGCCTCTTCCTCCGCCTCGCCTTCCTCCTCCAGGAGCAGTTGCTCCTCGGCTTCCAGAGCCGGCGCCTCGGCCGGTTCCAACCCGAAGCGCCGCGCAACATCGGGGGCATAGCGCAGCAGATCCGGGCGCAGACGGATCAGCGCGAGGTCCTTCACCTTGGCCTCCAGCATCACGTCGAATTCGAGCCCCTCCGCGATCCGCATGAAGGTGATGAATTCAAAAGGATTGCAGAAATCCGCGTGGCCCGTGTTCAACGGCGCGACCAGCACAGTCTTCAACTTGCGTGTCCCCTTCTCCTTGCGCTTGAGCTCCCGCAGTTCGGTGCGCGGAGAGGAGAAATGAACTTTGGGCCGTTGGCCATCCGGCCAGGTCCGGAGCACTCTCTCGAGCGCGTCGCGCATGTCGAGCCCATTCGGGTTCAGGCACCAGAAGTGCTGGTGGTCGAAGATCAGTCGCACACCCGTGTGCTCGTGAATCCACAGGATGTCTGAAACGGAGAAGCGAATATCGTCGTGCTCCAGCACCAGGCGGCGGCGCACGTGCTCCGGCAGTTTGTTGTCCCAGGTCTCCACCCAGCGTGCGTTGGCGGCGGCGCGGTCGCCATAGGTTCCACCAACATGGATCACCATGACGGCCTCGGGCCCGAGCCCCATGCGATCCAGCATTTCCGCCTGGGAGCTCAGGTCCCAGACGCTCTTGTCCACCAGCGTCGGATCGGGGCTGTTCAGCACCACGAACTGCGATGGATGAAAGCTCAACCTGATGCCGAGCTTGTTCGCCTTGGCGCCGAAGGCTCGCAACTCGGCATCGCTGTCGCGCACCATGGAGTGGAACTGCGGCATGTCGGGATGGGTCGCATAGGGCGCGAGGTCGGAGGACATGCGGTACATGCGGATGTTGTGGCGATCGAGATAGTCCAGCGCCTGATCCATGTATTCCAGCGAGATCTTCAGATGAGGGTTCTGCTGCCAGCGCCTGGTGTCGTTGCTCTTGATGTCCGCGGCACCCATCAGCTTAACCGGAACGCCCAGGCGCAATGGCCTGGGCGTGAGTCCGTCGGGTGACGACAGTGGACGGTGCACGCTCATGCCGGCACCTGCATATCGGCGCCAAAGCCAAGCTCGGCCACGAAGCAGTTCCAGGCTTCAGGTTGCAGTGCCCCGCCTGAGGCCTGGGCATGGCCGTTGCCGTAGTTCACGGAGTCGGCGCCTTGCGGCCGATGGTGGCGAAGAAAGTCGATCAGATCGGTGCCGCTTCCGGAGCGCGCGGCAAAATGCACCCAGCCCGGGCGGTAACCCGTATTGGCGGCGATCACGACCTTATCCTTCAGTCGCGCCTTCCACTGCTGCGCGATCAGCGGGTGGATTTGGCAGGCGGAGTGGAGGGAAATCAGGGCCACCTCGCCGCGGATATGTGGGGCTGCGCGACGGCCTTCGGCCAGGGCTTCCTGCACCTCGGCCTTGGCTGCCTGAAGCAACGCTGTTTCGGGATATTCGCCCGACAGCACTGCCTTGGGTCCATCCGCCTTCAGCAGCAGTGCGAGCGCCGGTCCCGCGTCGCCGGCACTGGCTCGCCGCGGGGCGTTCAGAAGGGACACGGCCTTGCGCAGCGCGGTGATGCCCCAGCGCCCGCGTGCCGTTGCCATTTCAGGGAAGCCGGACGCCTCCTCCATGTCACCGATGATGCCGAGCGCTGCGAGCCAGAGGAGGTCGTCCACCTCCGCGATCGCCCCGGCACACCACCAAGCCAAAAGCGAGGTGGTGGGCGTCGGATGCAGGCCGTGGCCGCTGATCAGCAGCGCCGCGTGCGGCATGCCGCTGGGCACGTGGTGGTCCAAGAGCACGGTGGGCATGCCGGGAAGCGGCGGCTCGGCGCGGGTGCCAAGGTCTGCCACGATCAAGCCGCCGATATCCTGCGCGCGAAGCTCTGACGCCATCTCCGCGGACCAGACATTCTCGCCACGGCCGAGCAGCCGAACCTTGGTCTGTCGCCCGCTGCGCTCGAGTGCACGCGACAGGATGGCCGCGGAGGAAAGCCCGTCCGCATCGTGGTGGCTGAGGATGAGGACCGGCTTGGTTGAGTTGAAGGCTGCCACTGCCTCGCAAAACTCCTTCCGGCGGGCGGCCGCCCAGGCGACGGTCGGACCGGTACACTCGGCGCTTGTCGACATGGGCCAGCCACTCCTCTGAAGCGTCGTGCCGTGTCACCGGCGCATCAGCAACAAGAAGGATTCTGGCTCCGGCAGGTTTCAGGCAGCCAATCCAGACTGCTTGAACAATTCCGATAGCGAGCCACCCGTCCAGCGCGCCTCCGACACGATGCTTGATCCATCGGGCCAGGATGAGGGCAACAAAGGCGATGGCGCGAGCGTCACGTACTGACTGACACGCCCGGCCTGCTTCTCGGCATGGTGGTGAATCCGGCCGACGTGCAGAACCGCGAAGGCGCCGAGCCGCTGCTGCGCCAGGCGCGGCGGCTGTTCCCGTTTGTGGAGCGCATCATCGGCGACGCCGGCTATCAGGGGCCGAAGATGGCGGCCGCACGGCCGCTGGGGGATCGAGATCGCGCGCCGCCGCGATCAGCATCGCTTCGTTGTGCTGCCAAAGCGCTGGATCGTCGAGCGGACGCTCGGCCGGATCAGCCATCACCGCCGACTGGCACGCGACTTCGAATGGCACTGCCATATCGCCGCCGCGTTTGTCCGGATGGCCAGGATCCGCATCATGTTGCGATGGCTGGCACCACGGCATTCAACGTGAACCATAACATCTGGAATGCTGGAAGAGCGCCAAGCGCTGTCTGGCCTCACTGCGAGCGTGCAGCAATCGCCAAAAAAAGCAGCCCGAGGCGCCAAAATTATTACTAAGTTGTTAGCTGCCGTAACCCGCCCGGCGTGGGTTTGTTGACCACCAGCGGCGCCAGTGACGATGGCTCGCGGTCGATCGCGGTGGGGGGAACGACACATGCATAAACTGCCGCACTCTTTGATGCCCCGCTTTCTCGTGTTGCTTCTACTCGTTGCGCCGGCATCGGCGGCCGGGGCCGATGAGGCCGCGCAGGCTGAGCAAATGACCCTCGCGGATGATCCGTTCGAAATCACCGATCCTCGCCCGGCAGATCCCGGTGCAGCGGAACTCTCCACTGTGGGGATCTACGAGCGTACGCGGCGAGGTGGATATCGCAACACCTTCGCGCTGGATTCTGAACTCCAACTGGGCGTCGTCCGAAATCTTGAGATCCGAATTGGCAGTCTCGGTGCCTACGGAAACCTCGGGACGCGCGGACGCCCGGCCACATCGGAATCGAATGGCGAGACGGACAACAGCGGACCCGCCTGGGGCGGTATGACCCGGCTCGGCGCATTATACCAAATCTCGGATGGAAGTGGTGTTCTGCCCGTTGCATCAATCCTCGGCCGTGTCCGCGTCGTCTATGGCGCAGGAACACCCAGTCATGAGGGCGACGTTGTGGCCTTATTCGGAAAAACACTGGGATCTGGACCACGGGCATTGGGCATCAACCTCAATGTCGGCGGGACGACCCGCTTCCATCCCATGCCCGGGGAACGGCAGAACCAGTATTCCTTCACGGCCGCAATCGGTCAGAGCATTTCCCTGAATTCGGCTGTGGTGCTGGCCTATGCGAGGCGGCAGCAAGAACGGCACGAGCGGGACTTCAGTCTCGTGCAGGTTGGCCTGCGCTATAGGCTGTCGGGCGATGGCCCTATTCTTGGCGTTGGCGTTGGCGCTGGAACCAACCGCGACACACCTGCCGTGCAAGTCAGTCTTGCTGTCCAGTGGATTTTCGGAGGGGCCCCAAGATGAAAGGGCGCGTCTGACATATCCTGTTGAGCGCGATCCTGAGTGCCGCCGTCGTCCGCGGACTCAGCATCTAATCTCGCCATGTTTCGCACCAAGCAATCTGAGGTCACAACAAAGTCGCGCGAACTGCGAACCTGTTATTGGCTGCGCTAGCGACCTTGCGCGCTTCTGCCCCGCATAGTGCGGGGCGAGGAAGGACCCTGCGCCTCAAGAGATACTGCCTTGATCAAGCCACGCCATGGCTTCGGAGACACAAGCCGTTGCAGCATCTTCAGCAACTATCGAGCAACTGACCAATCTAGATTCTGCTGGGGAGTGCGAAGATGTAGTGCTTGAGCCATTTGCAGAGTTGGCCAGCAGCTAAGGCGCGGAGGGCTCGACGTCTGTGCGCCGGAGGCCACCCGAGTAGACAGCGTGGCTGTTGCCGCCACTTTCCGCCGCGAACCGCGTTGTACTTATGCGGGCCGCAGGGCCCCACCA
>JAQGHV010000235.1 GCA_028288785.1 Rhodospirillales bacterium
CCTTCCAGCGCCGGATGACCCTGCGCAAGGCGGCCGGCGGCCAAGTGCTGCTGCACGAGGTCTATGCGCGCCGCCTGAAGGCGCGGGTGCCGCTGGCGCGATCGCTCCGCGTCATCGACTGGCTGCGCGAGGGATATGGCGACTAGGGCCATGAGTTGACGCCGCGCCACAGTGGCGATGCTGCGTCACCGTCGCGCCGGGGCACTGCTGCTCGTCATTGCCTTTTGGTCGGCGCGTTCGGGTGGTGAGCCCAATGCGGTGCCACAGGCGCGCCGGTTTGACGAGATGCACGAGCTTTATCCGCTCGGTGCCTGACTGCTCGCCAGCTTTCGCGTCGTCGCGACTTTAGGCTTCTTTAAATTGTGGCACGTCAACGGGTTCGACGTAGGTGAACTGAACTGGGTAGGCGGGAACCATTCAAGTCAGTTGACGCGCGCAGTGCCGGACCACACTCCATGTTGAGGTGGATCAATCAGGTGGCCTGCCGCGACTGGCCTGCAACGGCGCGGGCCACTAGATCCAGCCCATGAATTTGTCGCAACCTCCAACAAATCAGCGCAGCAATAACGCTCGATCGGGTGACACAGTAAACCCACCCGCGCCGTTCCGGCCGCGATGGGGCCTCGGCGCGCACCTCCTGGCGTTTGCGCTCGTTCTACTGCTTCCCGCGCTCGGTCTCGGAGCGATGTCCGCCTTCCAGGCGCTCAGCGCGTACCGTGCCTCCTTTGAAGCACGTCTTCTTGATACGGCTCGCGCCCTCGCCCTTGCGGTCGACGGTGAGCTTCAAACACTCGAAGCAGCGGCAGTGGCCATTGCAACACTGCCCGCGCTTCGGGATGCACGTGACGAGGACGTGCCAGCACTGCGCAGCTGGGCCACTGACGTCGGGAACTCGGTAGGCGCGCTCAGGGTCGTCATCAACGACGCTGCACCAGGACACCTTCAGCTGTTGAACACGGGCGTTGCCCCAGGAACGCCCCCGCCTCCCCCTTCGCGTGCTGGCGAAGGTGCGTGGTATGTGATCCGGCAGGTCGTCGACACCGGCCGGCCGGCGGTGTCGAACCTCTTTGTCGGGCGGGCGTTGACCCGCCAAATCATTGCCGTGGCTGCTCCGGTCGTTCACGACGGGCAAGTCACCCGAGCCGTACTCGTCACTACTTCGCCTGATCGTTTTTCGCGCTTGCTGGCGAGCCAGGGGCTGAGGGGTGGTGCCGTGGCCGGATTAGCGGATGCCAGTGGGCATCTGGTCGCTCGCTCGCGCGATCACGAGGCATTCGTCGGCGCGCCCGTCCCGGAGTGGTACGCGGCAGTCGCGCATCTCGACGAGGGCATCTTTCATGGGCGAAATGCTGAGGACGAACCAACGATATTTGGCTTCAGGCGGCTGCACGCTGAGACGGGCTGGGGTGTCGTCGTGGGCGAGCCCTTGGCGTCCTATGACGCCGTGTGGCAGCGGCCGCTACAAGCCCTGCTGCTGGGTGCCGTCCTCATTCTGGGACTTGCTGCGGCTGCCGCAACATTCTTGGCGCGCCGGATGCTGGCTCCGCTGCGCGCCTTGCAGACCCAAGCTGAAGATGTGGCCGTCGGAGTTCGCGGTCTTCCAGCCTCGCCCCATTACTCTCAGCAGGGCACCGTCGCCGAGTTCGACGCACTGCGTCGGAGTGTCCGGCAGGCTGGTGCCGCGCTCAGGGCTCGGGAGGAAGAGTTCCGAACTGCCTTTGAGCAGGCACCAATTGCGATGTCGCAGTCGAACCCGCAGACCGGGCATATTCTGAGTGTGAACGCCGCCTATTGCGTCCTCACAGGCCGCAGCCGAGCCGAACTGATCGGAACACCATTCTCTGACATGATCCATGCGGCCGACCGAGCGGCTGATCTCGCCGGTTGGCGAAGGATGGTGGGTGGTGACACGCCGGTGCATGAGACCGAGAAGCGATACGTGCGGCCTGACGGCTCCATCCGCTGGGCCAGGGCGGCGGTATCACCGGTTCGAGACCCGAGTAGCGGCGGTATCGTCCGAACGCTCGGTGCCTTCCAGGATGTAACAGACCAGAAGGCCGCCGCAGAACTGCAGCTCCTTCTCACGCGCGAGGTCGATCACCGCGCGAGGAATGCGCTTGCCGTCGTCCTTGCGGTGCTGCGCCTGACGCCGAATGATAACCCCGAATCCTACGCGCGGTCTGTCGAAGGCCGCGTCAACGCGCTCGCGCAAGCCCACACTCTGCTCGCGGAAGCAAGCTGGAAGGGCGTCGACTTTCAAGCCGTAGCGGAGACCGAGCTGAAGCCTTTTGTAGTGGCTTCGGCGGTGCCAGGCGCTGGACCACAGGTCCGGCTCATCGGGCCGCCTCTCACCCTGGCTCCCGAGGCGACGCAGCCGCTGTTGATGGTTCTGCATGAACTCGCAACCAATGCGATCAAGCACGGGGCTCTGTCCACGACGGAGGGTCAAGTCACCCTATCCTGGGCCGACGATCCCGCTGCCAGTTTAGTGCGGGTACGGTGGCGCGAGGAAAAAGGGCCGACGGTCCAGGCACCCACAGGTCCGGGCGGCTTTGGGTTACGCCTCCTTGAGATGGCGATACGGAACCAGCTCAACGGCAAGTTTGTCAGCCGCTGGGATGCAGGAGGCCTAGCGTACGACATCGAACTGCCACGCGGCACATTCGTCTGGCCCGAAGCCTAGCTCCTGTCGCGACCCGGGAAACCAGTTCCCGCAGCATGGATGGACAGGCGCCGAAATGTCCAGGCCGCGGTAGCAGCTATGCCGCCACCCAGCGTCCCCACTCGTAAGCAAGTGCCGGGCGTCCGCAGTGTTTAGACGCACGCTCGCGCAAACTAGAGTCCAACAGTTCCAGATGATCAAGCGCCGCGCGGCCCTCCCGGCTTGACCTTGGCCAAACTCCGGGGTCCGGGCGCAGGCGACTCAGTGCGGATTGGTCAATCTGCAGCGAGCGCAGCGCGGGACGTGACACCGCCTGCCGTTGCCCCACTCAATAAGAACCAGTCTTACAGAAGTCGGCGTCGCCATCCGCCCTCCGGCATCGGCGGATGCTGTCGAATTAGACGGCCAGGCGCTGGGTCAATCCGCGCCGTGCACAGATCCCATGTCAACTCGAAGCTCCCACTCGGTCGGATTCCCGCGCGATTCGGGTCATCGTCAAGCTCCCAGGCGCGCCCGGCTGAACTGTTGCGTCACGATCGCGCCGTCGGGTGGCAAGCGAACTCGACAGTGCCGCCCAGCTCACCCGACACGCTGTTGCCTATGAGCCTGGTGCCGAAGCCCGGCTGACTACGCGAGGACCCAACAGGCGCCCCACCCGTTTCGCTCCACCCAGGATGACCTTACGGTCGTCAGCCGCGCAGATAATTTCCAGCAGCCCTGAGACCTGCGGCAAGGCGCCGTACTTGACCAAGTTGGTAGCCAATTCGTGAATGATCAAGGCCAGCGGTGTGATGGCGGCTTCGTCCACCAGCAGGTCAGGCACCGATAACCGGATGCAGTCGCCGACCACGCCGCGCTCGTCATAGGCCCCGAGAAGGAGGCCAAGCAGGTCGCCGAGGCTTGCCGCCTTATTTTGCTCGGAGAGGGAGCGTACGAGTTCGTGCGCTTTCCCGAGAGGAATCAGCCGGCGGCTAACGTCCGCGGCCATGTCTTTCGGTGTGGCGGCCCCTCGCGCCGATATTTTGGTCAGCGCTCCCGCGATGGCTAACAGGTTCTTGACGCGGTGGCTCATCTCGCGAGCCAACATCTCGCGGCCGTCCTCGGCGAGCTTTCGCTCGGTCACGTCGAGAAGCACGCCAAACATCAGCCGACCGACAATTCCCTCATCCTCGCCGCGACCCCGGGCGGGAATCCACCGGACCGCGTCCTCATGGAGGATGCGGAATTCAGATTTATAGGGTCCCGGCACCTCTCGTCGCGCCGAAAACACAGATCTGACGTGGCCCAGGTCCTCGGGATGGATATGCGCGAAGAGGTCCTCGAACGTTGCCGGGCCACCCGTCTGAACGCTCCACAGGACACGGGGCGCGGGCGTCGAGGGTGATCTCGTCTGTCGCCGTGTTCCAGGACCAAAGGGCTACGCCCGCCGCCTCTGTGGCGATGCGCGGGCGGCGCGTATCCCAGGTCTGCAGCACCGTCGTATCCGCAATCATCATCGATTGGCACACCGTCATAGTCGCTAACCGGTTAGCACGCAGGGTCCCGCCCGTTGTCGAGGAATGTCCCAGATCAAATTCCCGAGACTGAATGGCACGCAGAGCCCGCCCGGCGTTGAGGACTGAAAAGTAGCCACACGGCTGAGTTGCTAGGCGACGTCTATGAGGCTACAGAAGACTATTGGCTCGATGTAACTCACGTAAAAGTTGTTTTAAATACATTGAATATATTAGACAGCCCTCAAACGCGCGTTTAAGAGCGAGGCACGCGGGTACCTCCGCCGTAGGACCTAAAATAAACGAAGGAACGTTGGCGTGAGCGACCCCGCCTTTGGCAGCCACGTACGCCCTTCGAAGGCGCAAGACATCCTGGCGCAGTTTGCTGAACTGGCGCTGCGCTCCGAAAATCTCGACGAAATCCTCACCGAAGCGTGCCGCCTGGTTGGCGAAGCTCTTGGAACCGACCTCGCCAAGGTGGTCGAGCTGCAGGCGGACGGCCATACGCTCTTGGTGCGCGCCGGAGTCGGGTGGAGGCCCGGCATCGTGGGCGAAGTCACGATTGAGGCGGACGAGGACACCTCCGAAGGCCATGCCCTGAAGACCCGGCGACCGATGATTTCGCCGGATATCGGAGAGGAAAGACGCTTCAGCTACCCTTCGTTCTTAACCGACCACGGCGTGAAGGCCGTAGCGAACGTCGTCATAATTGGCGGAAGGGACCGAGGGCCCTATGGCATCCTGCAGATCGACAGCCGCACGCCCCGGCAGTTCACGGAGGCCGACACCGCGTTCCTGCAGGGCTACGCCAATCTGCTCGCCGCCGCCGTAGACCGCCTCCGAGCGCTCGACGAAGTCCGCCAAACCGCCGAGAGGACCCGCTTGGTGCTTGAGGCACGGGTAGCGGAGCGCACGAGTGAGCTCACCAGGGCGAACGAGTTGTTGGAGGAGTTCGCGTCGAGCATCAGCCACGACCTGCGCGCGCCGCTGCGCGGCATGGAAGGTTTCGCGCGTATCCTGCTTGACGATTTCGCCCCCGCTCTCGGCACGACGGGCCTTCACTACGCCCAGCGCATCGTCGCCGCCGCCAAGCGTATGGAGAACCTGATCACCGACCTGCTGAGCTACAGCCGCGTCCAGCGTACGGCGGTCAGACTCCGCATGCTCGACCCCACTCCCCTTGCCCACGAAGCGGCGGAGGAGGCCCTGGCCGCTGCTGTGGACCCCGAAGGCGTCGACATCATCGTTAAACCTATGCCGCCAGTTTATGCCCATCCGGTGGTCCTGGGCCAAGCCCTGAACAACCTGCTCAGCAACGCGGTGAAGTTCAGGAATCCGGAAAGGCCGAGCCACGTCGTGGTCCGAGGTCAGAGACACGGCGACCGCATGCGCATCTGGGTGGAAGATGACGGCATCGGCATCGCTTCCGATGACTTCGAGCGCATCTTCGTGGCCTTCGAACGACTTCACGGCGAGGAGGCCTATCCGGGCACCGGCATCGGACTGGCGATTGTACAGGCTGCCGCTCTGCGGATGGGGGGAACCTGCGGCGTGGACTCCTCGGTGGGACATGGCGCGCGCTTCTACCTGGAGCTGGGAGCGCAGCCGCCTGAGGCCGCCGTGAGCGGCGCAAATCCGAACGACGAGCAGGACGGCGATGATTCTGCTCATTGAGGACAGTACGGACGATGCCGAGCTCACCCGATACGCATTCGCCAAGGCCGGCATCACGGTACCCCTCGTGACGCTGGGGGACGGCGCAACCGCGGTCGCCTTTTTCGAGGGTACCGGCATCTATGCCGACCAAGCCACGCGTCCCTGTCCCGCTCTCGTCCTCTTGGACCTGAAGCTGCCCCGGCGCTCTGGCTACGACGTGTTGCGGGCGGCGCGCGCCAACGCGGCAACGAGGCACGTGCCCGTGGTGGTGCTGACCTCGTCCTCCCGCGAGGCCGACATTCGTCGAGCCTACGAAGCGGGGGCAAACTCCTATCTCGTCAAGCCCTTGGAGCGCGAAGCGTTGCTGGGAATGGTCCGGTCGCTCGACGGCTTCTGGCTCCGGTTCAACAGGAACGTTGGGGCGTGAGCGCCCGCATGCGCGTTCTTGTCATCGATGATACGCCCGACGACCGTCAGCTGGTGAGGCACGAGCTGGAGTCCCTGTTCCCTGATGCGGATATCATCGAACTCGCCGGCCGGGCTGAAACCGAAGCAGCCTTGGCGGCTGGCCCAGCTGACCTGGTGGTCACCGATCTCTCGCTCCGGTGGGGGTCGGGACGCGAGGTGTTCGAGCGCGTGAAGGAACTGATGCCCGCCTGCCCCGTCATCATGTTCACTGGCTCGGGCGACGAAATGACGGCGGTGGACCTGCTGAAGGCGGGTCTGGACGACTACGTCGTGAAGTCGCCGCGTCAGCTTTCCCGCCTGCGTGCCTCCTTGAGGGTCGTGGTCGACGCGTCGCGGAGCCGAACTGCCTTGTCGAAGCGAGAACTGCAGTTGACGCAGGCGCTCGCGCACAAGGACATTGTGGTCCGAGAGCTGCACCACCGGGTGAAGAACAACCTCCAGTCCATGGCCAGCCTTCTCAAGCTTCGCGCCAAAAGGTCCGGGGGCGCGCTTGCGACCCACCTCGAAGAGCTGTCAGGGCAGATGCGGGCACTGGCCGCTGTGCAACTGCGCACTTACAAGTCTGAGCAGTTTGACCGCGTTGACTTCGCGGCCGTCCTGGATGACCTGATGGAGAGTCTGTCAGCCAACTACGCCAACGGCCAAGTGACGCTCGTCCGCGACTTCGAAGGCACCCTTGACCTGGAGTCCGACCGCGCCACGTCGCTTTCGCTCTTGTGCTACGAAATCATCCTGAACGCGCTCAAGCACGCGTGGCCTGACCGGCGCAAGGGCCGCCTCGTTGTTGCCTTGTGGACTCAGGGCAAACGCGCCGGGATCTCAGTCAGCGACGACGGCGTGGGCTTTGAAGGCACGGACGTGGTCAAGGGATTGGGCACGCGGCTTATCCGGGCACTGGCCAGGGAAGCGCAGGCTGAGATCGTCACGGTGTCACGCCTCGGCGAAGGGTGCACCGTCACGCTTCACCTTGTTTAAAGCGCACATTCAGTACCAACGAAACCTCGGAGTCATAATATGAAGGTGAATGGCGCAAAATCGCCTCCGGTGGTGCTGGTGGTCGAGGATGAGGCGCTCATCCGCATGACCTTGGTCGATTACCTGGAGGAAGCCGGCTTCACGGTGAGGGAGGCCGACGGAGCCGACGTGGCCGTCAAGATGCTGACGGCAGGTGAGGCCGTGGATGCGGTTGTCACTGACGTTCGAATGCCTGGAAGCATGAACGGTCTCGGTCTGATTAGCTGGATTCGCGACTATTGCGGGGTCATCCCGGTTATCGTGACGTCCGGCTACGTCACGCGGGATGACGTTCGCCAAGCCAACGCGACCGCGGCCGTCATCCCGAAGCCTTATGCGCCGCGTGACATTTCAGACTTGCTCCACACTCTGATCCGGTCAGCAAGCTACACGTCTGCCGAGCCTGCCGCAGACCGGTACCTGTCGTGTGATTAGGATGCAGCACCGTAAACATCGCTGCGAAATCGCTAACCTCCGATAGGAAATGACGCAGAAAAGTCCGCCCAGGTACCCGTCACACGGCCTGTACGTGAAACAGAGAATGGTTGGAAGCAGTCACTAGCGGACGGGCAGGAACCGAGTTCAAACGCTCTCTGGGGTGGCTTGTGGCAGGAGCGATCCGTTGCCGAATGGACTCGCTACATTCATCGTCGCCTTCAGCGTCGCCTTTCACCAAATCCTCTTGTGTCACAGGTAAGATCATACGCTGCAGCGGCGATGATGCTGCTCTCGTCATCCGGCACCACGAAGACGGCGATCTTGCTGGATGAAGCACTGATTCGCGCGGCATGGCGTGCGTTGGCGTCCGGATCAAGCTCGAGCGCAAGCCAAGCGAGACCTTCACAAACTGCCGCGCGGACCGGCGCCTGGTGCCGGCCCACCCCGCCGGTAAACACAACTGCATCCAATCCCTGCAGAGTTGCTGCCATCTCCGCAATGCCACGACGGATGCGATGCGCGTAGAGGTCGAGTGCGAGCCGCGCACTGGGCAGATTGCTGGCCAGAAGGTCACGCACGTCAGAAGAAACCCCCGACACGCCCTTCAGGCCACTCTCATAGTAGAGCAGCCGTTCGACCTCAGCAGGGGACATGCCCCGCTCCTGGATCAGATACAGCACGACGCCTGGATCGAGCGCGCCGCAGCGGGTGCCCATGGGCAGGCCATCAAGCGCTGTAAATCCCATCGTGGTGGCAACGCTCCGTCCGCCGCGCATGGCGCAGAGACTGGCGCCGTTTCCAAGATGCGCGGCCACGACCCGCCCGCTAGCCAGCCCCCGGCCGGCGACGGCGGGCAGCGCCGCCGCGATGCTCTCGTAGGACAGACCATGGAACCCGTAACGGCGGATGCCGGCATCGTGCAACGCTGCCGGCAGGGCGAAGCGCTCGGCAAGCGGATCCTGGGTGCGGTGGAACGCCGTGTCGAAGCAGAGGACTTGCGGCAGCTCCGGTTGCTGCTCCAGCAGGGCCTGCACCGGGGCAAGGTTGTGCGGCTGGTGCAGCGGGGCAAGCGGCGCCAGCGCCGCCAGTTCCTCCAGCAGCGCCGGGGTGGCGCGCTGCGGCGCTGTCCTATGAGCCCCTCCGTGGACGATCCGATGCCCCACCACGGCAGGCGTCCTGCCAGCCACCTTGACCAGCCACGGCAGCAGCAGCAGCGCCGCAGCGCCGGGGTCGCGCGGCGGGTTGCGGGTAAGGTCCGGCCCCTGCAAGTGGCTCCCCTCTGCATCGGTCCCGGCAAAGACCGGCGCATTGCCGATGCGATCCAACTCGCCATGGAGCAGCAGAGTGTTCGCCTCGTACATGGCGAACTTGACCGAGGATGAGCCGCTATTCAGCACCAGGACCGGATCCATGCCTCAGCCTCCGCCATGGCGCGTGAGCCGCATTCCGACGGCAAGTCGGGCGACCGCAGCAGAGGCGAGCCGCGCGGCCGCGCCGTCAGCCCGGCTTGTCAAAACGATCGGCACCGTTGCACCTACGACCACGCCAGCCATGGTGGCGCCACCGAGGTATTGCAGTTGCTTGGCCAGCATGTTGCCGGCCTCCAGGTCCGGAACGAGCAGCACGTCGGCGACGCCCGCGACCGGCCCGCCGATGCGTTTGGCCAAAGCGGCAGCCGGATTGATCGCGTTGTCGAATGCGAACGGCCCGTCCACATCGCCACCCTCGATCTGGCCGCGCTCGGCCATCTTGGCCAGCGCGGCCGCGTCGACCGTTGCGGGCAGCTTCGGCGTGACCGTCTCCACTGCCGATAGCACC
The DNA here is from genome assembly GCA_028288785.1 of Rhodospirillales bacterium. Lineage (GTDB taxonomy): Bacteria > Pseudomonadota > Alphaproteobacteria > Acetobacterales > Acetobacteraceae > Plastoroseomonas. Next base: position 9,550 of record JAQGHV010000235.1, read on the forward strand.
GCGACCTTCGGACGTTCCAGGCCGAGTGCACGACAGAGGTCGATGGCATTGCGTGCAATGTCGGCCTTGGCCTCGAGGTCGGGAGTAATGTTGACCGCAGCATCAGTGACGAAGAGCAGCTTTCCATAGGCGGGGACCGCCAGGACAAAAACATGGCTGACCCGGCGCTCAGTGCGCAGACCGGTCGCAGATGCCACCACCTCCGCCAACAGTTCGTCGGTGTGCAACGCGCCCTTCATCAGCATCGCAGCCCGTCCTTCACGGCACAGCGCCACGGCCCGAGCGGCAGCTGCATGGCTGTGTGGAACTGCCTCAACGGCGATGCCACGAAGATCCAATCCGGCGGCCTCGGCCGCAGCTCGGATGCGCTCAGGTGGGCCGATGAGGATCGGCTGTATGAGACCGCACGCGGTCGCCTCCAGCGCGCCGCGCAGGCTGTTCGCGTCGCAGGGATGGACAATGGCGCATGCCAATGGTGGCCCCGCCCCCCTTGCCTGCCGCAACAGAGCGTCCAGAGACGCCGGCAGCACAGTGACATCGTCGGGCATCGCATTACCATCGCTGTAAGGTGTTTTTGGTCGGGCTGGCTGATGTCCAGCAAGCCCCTTTAGCTGCTTCAGATGGCAGCGCACGGCCGCACGATTGAAGCGCTTGATCCACCGCATCGATAGTGCACTAGCGAAATATCTCTCTTCTGCGCAATACGCCCAAAATATTAATACAGTAGCTCTATGTCATCGTTGAGATAACAGACTGCTTCTTACCACGATTTATGCGGCCTGCAGAGGTTCCACAGGAATATTCTCTCACATTTTCTTGATTGATGTATTTTAATTAATTAGCCATTATTGCTTGATTGCCACCGCAGGTTCGACTGTGACCTATTCCAAAATCGGGAGACTACCATCATGCGTATCAAATCCTTGCTCGCGCGCGATCTGACAACCACCGAGGTGGTGACCGTCCC
>JAQGHV010000249.1 GCA_028288785.1 Rhodospirillales bacterium
ACCATCGCGTGCCACAACGCGTTGTGGAAGCGCATCCGATCCGCCTGATGGGCTATCACACCCAGCGAATACAGCGCGCCGCCGATCAGCAGCAGCGCGAAGGCGGCGGTCGTCAGGACATCCCACAGCCGCCCGATCAGCAGGAATCCGCACCAGCCGAGCGCCAGGTAGGCCGCGACGGAAAACCGGTGGAAGCGATCCCCGAACACGACCGTCAGCACCGCGCCGGCCAGTGCCCCGACCCACACCACGCCCAGCATCCCGAACCCCGCGCCGTCGCCGAGCCCCAGCACCATCATCGGCGTATAGGTGCCAGCGATCATGATGAAGATCGCGGCATGGTCCACTCGCCGGAGCACCGCCTTCGCCGGGCCTCCAGGCACCGCATTGTACAGCCCGGAGGCCACCAGCATCGCCAACAGCCCGATCGCATAGACGATGAGCGCCGCGACCACGCGGCCCTCCACGGGGCGTGGCATTTGCCAAAGGAGTGTCGCTATTCCGACCAGCGCGGCGACGATCCCAACTGCGTGGATCGTGCCGTCCACCGCGCGCTCCGCGGTCGAGTACTGTATTCCGTGCATCGAAAATTCCAACCGACGAAGCTAACCGGTGGCGCCTCGCCCCCGCTCGGCGCAAGCGTCGGCGAACCCGCTCCCGTTCTTTTGTCCGCGCTCAGAGCGCCACGCTGTTCCACGCCCACCCACGCGCCGCCTGGTCGCGCGCCTGCCAGGCGAGGATCTCGGCCTGCCGCTTCAGGGTGAGCGCGACGTCATCCAGCCCTTCGAGCATCGCCTCCCGCCGGCGCACATCCACCGCGAAGGGCACCTCCCGCCCGGTGGGCGTCACCACCACCTGGCGCGCGAGGTCGATGCGGGTGCGGCCGACGCCCTGGCTGTCCTCCGTCTCGCGCGCCAGGGCGCGGATTTCGGCCTCCGGCAGCACCACCGGGAGCAAGCCGTTCTGGAAGCAATTGGCGAAGAAGATGTCCCCGAACGAGGGCGCGATGACGCAGGCGATGCCCGCCCCCATCAGCGCCCAGACCGCACCCTCGCGCGATGAGCCGCAGCCGAAATTCGCACCCGCCAGAATGATCGGGCTGTCCCGGTAGGCCGGCTTGTTCAGCACGAAATCCGGCTCCGCGCGCAGCTGCTCGAAGGCATGCTCGCCAAGCCCGGTGCGGCCGGTGCCGACCAGCCGCTCGATCCGGATGATGAGGTCCGTGTCGACATTAGCACGCAGCATGGGCGCGGCGACGCCTTCGACGCTCTCGAATTTCTGCATCACGCGGCACTCCGCACATCGGTGATGACGCCGGCGATGGCCGCCGCCGCCGCCATCGCGGGGCTCGCCAGATGGGTGCGCGCACCCTTGCCCTGGCGGCCGACGAAATTGCGATTGGAGGTGGAGACGCAGCGCGCGCCGCTCGGCACCGCTTCTCCGTTCGCGGCCACGCACAGGGCGCAGCCGGACTCGCGCCAGGCGAAGCCGGCGTCACGGAAGACTTGGTCCAGCCCCTCTGCCTCGGCATCACGCTTCACCCGTTCGGAGCCCGGCACCACCCAAGCCGTGACGTGCCCCGCCACACGCTTGCCGCGCGCGATGGCGGCGGCGGCCCGCAGATCCTCGATGCGGGAGTTGGTGCAGCTGCCGATGAACACCCAATCCACCTTGGTGCCCGCGATCGGGGCGCCCGCGGTCAGCCCCATGTAGTCGAGCGCGGCGCGCCAGGCGGCGGCCTTGGCGGCATCCGGCGCATCGGCCGGGTCCGGGACCTGCCCGCCGACCCCCACCACTTGCTCAGGGCTCGTGCCCCAGGTGATCTGCGGCGCGATATCAGCCATGTCGATGACGTGGTCGACTTCGAACACCGCGCCGGGGTCGCTGGCGAGGCTGCGCCAATACGCGACCGCCGCCTCCCAATCCGCGAACGTGGGGGCGAAGCGCCGGCCCTTGAGCCAGGCGAAGGTGGTCTCGTCGGGGGCCACGAACCCCATCCGCGCGCCCATCTCGATCGAGAGGTTGCACAGCGTCAGCCGGCCCTCGACGGAGAGCGCGCGCACCGCGGAACCGGCATACTCGACCGCGTGCCCAGTGCCCGCCGCGGTGCCGAAGCGGCCGATCGCGGCGAGGATCATGTCCTTCGGCGTGACCCCCGGCGGCAGCGCGCCCTCGAAGCGGATGCGCATGCGCTTGGGCTTCACGATGCGCAGCGTCTGCGTCGCCAGCACATGGCCCAACTCCGACGCGCCGATCCCGAAGGCGAGCGCGCCCATGCCGCCATTGGTGCAAGTGTGGCTGTCGCCGCAGACGAGCGTGGTGCCCGGCAGCACGATGCCGAGTTCCGGCCCCATCACGTGCACGATGCCCTGGCCATCCTGGCCCAGGTCGAACAGCCGCACGCCGGTCTCGGCCGCCCGCGTGCGCAGCCCCGCGACGAGGCCGGCACCGCCGGCGAAGGTCTCGGACGTGCGGCCAGGTGCGGTGGAGACGGCGTGGTCCGGTGTTGCGAAGACCAGATCGGGGTGCGCGACCGCATGTCCGGCCTCACCCACTTCGCGCAGCGCGCGGGCGCCGGAGAGGTCGTGCAGCAGCACCCGGTCGATGTGCAGCAGCGACCAGCCCTCGCCGAGATCGGCCACCACGTGGGGGTCGAAGATCTTGTCGAACAATGTCAGCGCCATCGGCGTTTCCTCTTGAGGCCGGGCCTTGACGCAAGCTGCGCCGGCGCCGCACCGTTCGGCCCATCGCACGCCCGCAAAGGGCGCCGGTCAAGACGTCGAGGGAAGGAAATACCGCCATGATGCTCCTGTCGCGGCGTACAGCGCTTTTGGGGGCCGCGACGCTGGCCCGCCCCGCGCTAGCGCAGGGCAATGGGCCCGACCGTCCCGTGCGGCTGGTGGTGCCCTATAGCGCCGGTGGCGTCGGCGATACCGTCGTGCGCATTCTGCAGCCGAAGATCGCCGAGCATCTCGGCCAGGCGGTGATCGTGGAGAACCGCACCGGTGCGTCAGGCGCGATCGCGGCCGCCGCGGTTGCCTCGGCGCCCGCCGATGGCACCACGCTGCTGATGGAGGGTGCTACCTTCGTCACTATGCCGATGGTCAACCGAAGCCTCGCCATCGACTACGAGGCGGCCTTCGTCCCGGTCGCCATGGCAACGACGCAGCCCTACTTCCTCGGCGTCCGCCAGGCCTTCCCTGCCGAGGATTTTGCTGGCTTCCTCGCGGAGGCGCGCCGCCGCCCCGGCGAGATCACCTTCGGCACGCCCGGCGTCGCGCATATCGGCCACTTCATGGGCGAGCTGATCCAGTCCGGCGTCAATGTCCGCCTCGAACACGTGCCTTACCGCGGAGGCGCCGACGCCTCGCGCGAGGTGGGGGCGGGGCGGATCGACGCCGCTATCATCAGCCATTCGAGCTTCATCCCCGCATTGCAGGCCGGCCGCGCCCGGCTGATCGGAGTGACCAGCGCGCAACGCCGGGCGTTGGCACCCGAGGTGCCCTCGATGGGCGAGTTCATCCCCGGCTACGACCTCACCTCCTGGATCGGGTTCTTCGCGCCCACGGGATCGCCACGCGCGGCGATGGACCGCTTCACCCTCGCACTGCACCACGCGATCCGCGACCCGGTGACACGGGACCGGCTGATCGCGGGGGGGAACGACCCGGAGATCTCGGACAGCGCACAGTTCGCCGCGGTGATCGCGCGCGACCGGGCGATGGCAAGGCGGATCGTGGCGAACGCGCCGAGCCTGCGGGGGTAATTCGTAGCAGTGGCAGCTTCGCACAGCCCGGCTGCCTGTTGTGCAATCCAAGATCCATGCGGCAAGCGGCGTCAGGCGTAGGCGATCCAGCCGCGGAATGTGAAGCCGACATAGAAATGGCTGATGTCCGCGAACCCTGCATCGCGCAGCAGTGCCTCATCCTCCTGGCGCGACAGGATCGCATGCTGAGCACCATGTTGCGGATCGAGTTCAGTGGCCGGTCGAGCTGGTAGGCGACCCAGTCAACCCGGGCATCGGCGCGGCCCATCACCACCTGGGTGATATGCGCCTCGTCGAGCAGGGTCTTCGGTGCGAACCGCACCCGCATCAGGCCGCCGATCGTCGCGTGGAAGGTTGCCGGCAGGCTGAGCCGGTCGCCGCAGGCCTCGATCTCGCAGACCAGCGCCTCATCCTTGGTCATCGCCGCCAGGGAGCCCGGGATGGTGGGCGCAAAGGACAGTCCGCCGAGCGAGACGTCGCGCGTCTCACCCGTGATCCGCATGCCGTTGGTCAGCACCGCCGCCATTGGCAGCACCGCGTCGATGCGCGCCTGGCGCCGGATCTGCTTGCGCTCGCGGCCCACGGCGATGCCCGCCAGCACCGGCACCTGAAC
>JAQGHV010000309.1 GCA_028288785.1 Rhodospirillales bacterium
ATCAAGGTCGAGATCAACGTCGATAGCGGCCTGACCGACATCGGCGCCGAGCGCTTCGATGCCGGGGTTCGGCTTGGTGAGCAGGTGGCGAAGGACATGATCGCGGTCACGATCGGGCCTGAAATCCACATGGCGGTCGTCGGTGTGCCCGCCTACCTGGCCAAGCATCCTGCACCGGAGACACCGCAGGACCTCGTCCACCATCGCTGCATCAATCTGCGACTTCCGACCGCCGGGGGCCTCTACGCCTGGGAGTTTGAGAAGCACGCGCGCGAATGGCGCGTGCGTGTCGACGGGCAGCTCGTGTTCAACCGCACCGACCTGATCCTGGACGCAGCGGAGGCGGGTTTCGGTCTGGCCTGCGTCCTGGAGGAGAACGCGGCACCCTATTGCCTCGATGGACGGCTGGTTCGTGTGCTGGAAGACTGGTGCCCGCCATTTGCCGGGTATCACCTTTACTATCCCAACCGTCGTCAGCCGACGCCGGCCTTCGCGTTGATTGTGGATGCCCTGCGCTACAGGCGTTGAGGCTGCCGGTCTCACGTTACGGTATCGAAGCAGTGCCACAGGCTGAGAGGGACCGCCGACGGCCGCGCATCACCTACCGCTGAGCGTATCCCGCAGGCCTGACGCCCAATCGACCGGCAACTGAGTATGGCGGTGATCCGCGCGTGCAGCGCATCGAAGCAGCCGCTCAGGCGCTTGTAGCGGCGCGGGACCGTTGGCTGAACCCGCCCCAGCTGCTGTCGCTGTCAACCCTTCTCAGCCCCTTTGAGCCCGGCCCGGCGAGGTCCGGTCAGAGGGCACGCGGCCATGAAGGCGCCGAGCCTAGCATGGAGCGAAATCCTTCCGCGCCGCTGCATGGCCGGACGCCTGCTATCGGCGGTCCCTCATGGTTGCGAGTTCTCCCGTGCGGCGCGCCGGACCACGGCCACGAAGTGCCTGACCGTGGCCGAGGCGTCGTCGCGCCGCGTTGCAAGGCTCAGAAAGGCCTTCACGCCGGCAACGCCCTCCAGGTCCCGATAGGTCACGCCCTCCAGCGCCATGCGGCGCATGGATGCCGGCACCAGGGTGACTCCAAAGCCCGTGGCCACGAGGCTGAGGGCGGTGCTGATGCGCGGCGCCTCCTGACCGAGGCGCGGGCTGAAGCCAGCCTGAAGGCACGCCGCGATCGCCTCGTACAAGGCCGGTCCCTGATCGCGCGCGTAGGCGATGAAGGTCTCGGCGGCGAGCACGTGCATCGGAAGCGAAGCACCCGCACTGCCCCAGTCGCGGCCCAAGGGATGCCCGCTTGGCAGCGCTACCACCATCGGCTCATCGAGCAGCGGATCCACGACGAGCCCGTCCGGCGCGGCAATCGACGCGCGCAGGAAGGCGACATCGATCTGCCCCCCTTTGAGCCGCTCGATGGTTTCCGTCCGGAGGCTCTCCTCCATCGTGAGTGACACCATCGGAAAGGCCTCGCGAAACGCAAGGATCACCTGCGGCACAAAGGGGATGAACGGTGCCGTAGGGGGAACGGCCAGCCGGAGATGGCCCTGCTCGCCGCGGGCAGCGCGTTTGGCTGCCTCGACGCCCTGGCCCACGTGCGCAAGGGCGGCGCGCGCATCCTCAAGGAAGCTGTGGCCCGCCTCAGTCAACTCGACGCCGCGCGGCAGGCGGCGAAACAACTGCACCCCCAGCTCACGCTCGAGCGCCCGGATCTGGTAGCTGAGCGGCGGCTGCTGCATGCCGAGCCGCTCGGCGGCACGGGTGATGTGCCCCTCCTCGGCGACCATGACGAAGTAGCGGAGGTGGCGGAGTTCCATGCCATATGCCGCCTGTATGGATTTCGACGCGAGCCCATTGTGGCCCGTCTTCCTGCCGGTTGCTATCCAGTGGGTCACCCGCGGTCGTCATCGCCACGTCACTCTCGCGGGGTGGCCACTGGGACACCAGGAGACACGCCATGCACATGCTTCGCCGCACGCTCTTGCAGAGTGCAGTCGCCATCTGCACGCCGCCTCTGATGCTTTCGCATGCCGCCCGCGCCGAGGCCTACCCGTCCCGGCCGGTTCGGCTTGTCACGGCCTTTGCTCCCGGCGGGCCGATGGATATCGTCGCGCGCATCCTGAGCCAGTGGCTCACGCCACGGCTCGGCCAGCCGGTCATCGTCGAGAACCGCCCCGGTGCGGGCGGCAACCTTGGCACCGAGGCGGTCGTGAGGGCCGCGCCGGACGGCCACACGCTGCTGATGTGCGGTCCGGTAAACACCATCAACGGGGCGCTCTACGAGCGGCTCCCCTTCGACTTCGCCCGGGACATTGCGCCCGTCGCCGGCCTCGTCCGGGTGCCACTCGTGATGGTGGTGCACCCCTCCGTCCCGGCCACGACGGTTCCCGAATTCATAGCCTATGCGAGGAGCAGGGCCCGCCCGGTCGCCATGGCGTCCGCAGGCATCGGCACGCCGCAGCACGTCGCAGGCGAGCTGTTCAAGATGATGGCGGGCATTGACCTGCTCCACGTGCCCTACCGGGGATCGGGGCCGGCCTTGGCCGATCTGCTCGGCGGCCAGTCCGTGCAGGTGATGTTCGATGCCGTGCCTTCCGCGGTCGGTCACATCCGTGGCGGCGGGCTCCGCGCCCTGGCTGTGACGACAGCTGATCGCTCGGAGGCGCTGCCCGACATTCCGGTGCTGGCTGGCGCGCTGCCCGGCTACGCAGCGAGTTCGTGGTACGGCGTCGGCACACCCCGGGGCACGCCGGCCGAGGTTGTGGATCAGCTGAACCGCGAGATCAACGCCGGCCTCGCCGATCGCGCGATGGTGGCGCAGTTCGCCAACCTGGGCGCGACGCCCATGCCGGGCACGCAGGCCGACCTCGGCAGGCTGATCGCCGAGGAAACCGAAAAGTGGGGCCGCGTGGTACGGGCGGCTGGCATCAAGGCCGAGTGAGGTCGGTGCGAGGAGCGTGCCCCGAGGCTTTGCCCACGACCGTTTCCGCAGCGCGGATTGGCGTGCTCCTGACCGGCGACGCTTCGCACGCGAATTACGCGGCGCTGCGCAAGGGGTTGGCGGCGCTCTTGACCTGCCCCCTTAAAAGTGGGCCGCCGGCTATGAGAGTCCGGCAGGCCCATGGAGGGGGTTTGAGATGGCGAGGAAGCACCACAAACCGGAGGAGATCGCCGCCAAGCTGCGGCAGGTTGAGGTGGTGGTCGGCCAGGGCAAGCCGGTCGCCGAAGCGGTGCGCACGATCGGCGTGACCGAGGCGACCTACTATCGGTGGCGTGCCGAGTACGGCGGCCTGAAGCTGGACCAGGTGCGCCGGCTGAAGCTGCTCGAGCAGCAGAACGGGCGCTTGCGGCGGGCAGTGGCTGATCTGTGTGTTGGAGAAGCTGGTGCGCAAGGACGCTGCCGCG
>JAQGHV010000316.1 GCA_028288785.1 Rhodospirillales bacterium
AAAGGCGGCGTGCGCCGGCTGACGCTGACCGCGGTTGACCAGGCCGGCCGGGCGCGCTTCCGCGGCTGGTGCGAGGAACTCGGCCTCAAGGTCCGCATCGACGCCATGGGCAACATGTTCGCCCGGCGGGAGGGGCGCGATCCCACCCGCCTGCCGGTGCTGTTCGGCAGCCATCTCGACAGCCAGCCGACGGGCGGCAAGTTCGACGGTGCGCTCGGCGTCATCGCGGGGCTCGAGGTGATGCGCACGCTGCACGACCTCAACATCCAGACCGAGGCGCCGGTCGAGCTGGTCAACTGGACCGACGAAGAAGGCAGCCGCTTCGGCCGCTCGCTGATGGGCAGCGGCGTCTGGGCCGGGGTCTACCCGCAGGACGCCGCCTATGGCTGGCAGGATGCGGAGGGCGTCACCGTCTCCGACGCGCTCGACCAGGTCGGCGCCAAAGGCGAGCACGCCGCCAAGCCCTTTCCCGCCGACGCCTATTTCGAACTGCACATCGAGCAAGGCCCGATCCTGGAGCGCGAGGGCAAGCAGGTCGGCGTCGTCACCGGCGCCCAGGCGCAGGTCTGGTGGGACGCGGTCGTGACCGGGCAGGACGCCCATGCCGGCACCACGCCTCCGTCAGCCCGCAAGGACGCGCTGCTCACGGCGGCGCGGATCATCGAGCTGGTGGATTCCATGATGCGCGTCCACGGCGATGACGGCCGCGGCACCGTGGGTTGGCTCCAGGTCGTGAACGCCAGCCGCAACGTGGTGCCGGGCGAGGTGCGCTTCTCGGTCGAGTTCCGCCACCCCGACACCGCCGTCATCGAGAAGATGGCCGCCGAGTTCCCCATCCGCGCCGCCGAGCTCGCCGCCGCGAACCGGACGCGGCTCGACCTCAAGCAGTTGTTCCTGCTGCCGCACCAGCCCTTCGACGCCGGCTGCGTCGCCATCGTGCGCGAATCCGCCGAACGCCTCGGCTACACGACACGCGACATCATCTCCGGCGCCGGGCACGACGCCGTCTACGTCGCGCGCTCCGTGCCGACGGCGATGATCTTCACGCCCTGCAAGGACGGACTCTCGCACAACGAAGCCGAAAGCATCGAGCCGGAAGAGGCCGAGGCCGGGACGCAGGTGCTGTTCCAGGCCATCTTGGCGCGGGCGAACCGGGTGATCTGAAGGCTGGGGGAAAAGAATTTCCCCCAAACCCCCAATCTTTTATTTTTGGCTACTTGGTTCCCGTTGGCAGGTTGTACGCCCAGTGCACGGGCAGCACTGTCCGTGCGATATTCCCATTGATAATAAAAAAAGATTGGGGGTTTGGGGGAAATTCATTTCCCCCGGCCTTCCTGGGAAAGGAAGCGCGTCATGGAAAATGTCATCCGCCTGCACCCCGATGACGGCGTGCTCATCGCCCGCATCGCTCTCGCCCCCGGCGCGACGGTGGCGCCCGGTGTGACCGTCGGTGAGCGCCGCATTCCGCCTGGCCACAAGGTCGCCATCCGTCCCCATGCCGAGGGCGAGCCGATCCGGCGCTACGGCCAGATCATCGGCTTTGCGACGGAGACGATCGCGCCCGGCACTTGGGTACACACGTATAACTGCGCGATGGGCGATTTCGCCAAGGACTACGCCTGGGGTGTGGATGCCAGGCCCACCTTGCCCGCCAATACGCCCGCGACCTTCGAGGGAATTCGCCGCGCGGATGGGCGCGTCGCGACGCGGAACTACATCGGCATCATCACCTCCGTGAACTGCTCCGCGCATGTGGCCGACCTCATCGCGCGGCAGTTCGAGCCGAACCCGATCGCCGGGACCAATCCGCTGGCCGACTGGCCGCATGTCGACGGCGTCGTCGCACTCACCCACAAGACCGGCTGCGGCATGACCGTAGGGGAGCCGCTGACGCTGCTGCGCCGAACGCTCGGGGGCTTCGCGCGCCATCCGAACTTCTCCCACGTTATCGCGATCGGGCTCGGGTGTGAGGTGAACCAGCTCGCGCCGATGCTGGAGGAGCAGCGCCTCGCCGGGCGCCTCCGCAGCATGGACATCCAGGAGAATGGCGGCGCCCGCAAAACCGTGGACAAGGGCATCGCCTTCGTCCGCGAGGTGCTTGCCGAGAGCAACACCGCGCGTCGCGAGACGGTCCAGGCGAGCGAGCTCTGCGTGGCGCTGCAATGCGGCGGCTCGGACGGGTATTCCGGCATCTCCGCCAATCCCGCGCTCGGCGCGGCTTCCGACATCGTCGTGCGCCATGGCGGCACCGTGATCCTGTCAGAGACGCCCGAGACCTATGGCGCGGAGCACCTGCTCACCCGCCGTGCGACGTCGCGCGAAGTCGGCGAGAAGCTGGTCGCGCTGATGCGCTGGTGGGAGCGCTACACGGAGCGCGAGGACGCGGAGATGAACGCCAACCCTTCGCCCGGCAACAAGGCCGGTGGGCTCACCACTATTCTGGAAAAATCGCTGGGCGCCATGGCCAAGGCCGGCACCACGAACTTGATGGAAGTGTATCGCTACGCGGAGGCGGTAACGCAGAAGGGCTTCGTGTTCATGGACACGCCTGGCTACGACCCGGTTGGTGCGACGGGGCAGGTGGCGGGCGGTGCGAACCTCATGTGCTTCACGACCGGGCGGGGGAGCGTGTTCGGCATGAAGCCGGCGCCCTCCATCAAGCTCGCGACGAACACCGCGATGTACGAGCGCATGAGCGACGACATGGACATCAACTGCGGCACCGTGTTGAGCGGCGAGGAGAGCGTCGTGGAATGCGGCGAGCGCATCTTCGAACTCATGCTGAAGGTGGCGAGCGGGGAGGCCACGAAGAGCGAGGCGCTGGGGTTCGGCTCAGCGGAATTCGCCCCCTGGACCATCGGGGCGACGATGTAAGGGAGCAAGGCAGGGCCTGCTTTGAGTTAGAGTGGCGGGCGGTAACGGCATGAACGATCAGCAGTCGGAGGCTCTCCTCGACGTGACGGGCGCCATCCTGATGCTGGTCGGCCTGGCCTTCATCATCGCTTCGTTGGTCTCGACGATCCGCGCCTGGCGCAACGGCCTACCCTGGTGGTCTGGCGGCATGATCTGGTTCATGCCCTCGCGCCAGCCGCCCGCAGCCCGCCCGCACATGCGGGCAGCCCTGCGGCGCTTTTTCGTCGGGATGGCGTTCGGGCTGGGGAGCACATTGCTGAACATCCTGGGCAAGCCAGGCGGCTCGCTTTGAGTGCGGCGGCGGCGATTGCCGCTGAAGTATGGAGCTTGCTCCCCGTTGCCAGTTACCTGAATATCAACGTGGTTTGTCCGCCGCCTTCAATCCGCCAGCAGCAGCGCCAGGTTGCGCAGCATGGCCGCCGTCGCCCCCCAGATGTGGTGCGTCTCGTGCGGCCAAACCCAGTACTCCCGCGTCCGGCCGCGGAGTTCCCGCCTATGGAGTTCCGCGCCACCAGGCTGCAGCAGCCGGGCCAGCGGATACTCGAAGATTTCGGCCACCTCAGCCGGGTCCGGTGTCAGGCTGAACGGCGGCGTCAGTAGCGCGAGCACCGGCGTCACATGGTAGCCTGTGATGGTCCGATGTTCCGGCAGCACGCCCAGCAGGATCGGCAAACGGGGGTCGAGGCCCACCTCCTCTGCCGCCTCGCGCAGCGCCGCCTGCTCGGGCGTCTCCCCGTCTTCCATCCTACCGCCAGCGAAGCTCACCTGCCCGGCATGGGAGGACAGGGTCGAGGCACGCAGCGTCAGCAGGATGGTGGGTTCGGCGCGGAAGATGATCGGCACCAGCACCGCCGCATCGATCCGCCGCTCCGGCATCAGGTCCACCGCGTCGTCGGTGCCGGTCGGCGCCAGACGCGCGCGGCGTTCGGGATCGGCGATCCGCCGGCGAAGCTCGGCTTCCGTCACGCGGCGCTGATGAGGTCTTGTTCGGCGTCTTCCTCGATAGGGAGGTCATCGATCGGGAAGAACACGCCCTCACTCCAGAGGCCGAGAACCTGCCGCCCGTCGATCGTCTCAGGCTGGGCGAGGGCGACCAGCTCATAGAACACGGCGCGCGAAATCCGCGCCTCAAGGCCGGGACGCACCAGCACATAGGGCCGCGGCTCACGCGTTGTCGGACACAGCGCAACCCTGATCGGGTGCACCGCGTTGGCGGTCACCATCTCATCAAGGTTGGTGCGGAAGGTGAGGCACTGCACGGGCCTGCCGGTATCTGGGCAGGGACAATCGCGCCAGAAAAGTTCGACGGCGACGAAGGGCACGTCCTCAACCTCGATGCGGCCACGCTCGACCGGCGTTTCGAGAACGTAACCGCCATCGGCCTCACGCTTGAGGACGGAGGCAAAAAGCGAAACCAAAGGCTTTCGACCGATCGGGCTGCCGCGGTAGAACCAAGTACCGCACCGCGCGATCCTGATCGCGTAGTCACCGTGGTCGATGGGCGGCGGACGCTGCTTCACGGGAGGGGTATCGGGCCCGATCGTCGCTTTCTCTGCCCGGATTCCGGTCATGGCATTGTACTTCGCTCTTGCAGCGGGAGCCCTAGGGACGATGTCCGCAGAGGGTGCCGCCGGGGTGACAGCGCTTTTTCTCGAAGCCTGGCGCGGATGGCGATAGGCTTCGGACCTTAGTATGGGATGCGGTATGGCATGGTTGAAGTGGCGCACATGACGGATCCGGCAAGTCTCGTCGCAGGGGTCGAGCAGCTGGGCGAAAAACTGGCCCAGGCCAGGCGTGCCATCGGGCGGGTGATCTTCGGGCAGGAGGAGGTCGTCGACCAGACGCTCATCACCCTGTTGTCGGGTGGGCACGTGCTGCTGGTTGGCGTCCCCGGCCTCGGCAAGACCAAGCTGGTCGAGACATTGGGCGCCGTGATGGGCCTCGATGCCCGCCGCGTGCAGTTCACGCCCGAC
>JAQGHV010000002.1 GCA_028288785.1 Rhodospirillales bacterium
CCTGCTGCGCAACATGGCGCGCACGCCGGACAAGCCCTGCGACGAGCCGACCTTCCTCATTCCCGGCCTGCCGGTCTCGATGGCGGCGATGAATTTCCTCTACGCCCTTGCCGTGGCCGCGCTCGGACTGACATTCCTCCGCAAAGGAGCCCGCTCATGACCCGTCCCGCCTCCGGCCCGCTGCCTGGCGACCCGACCCCGCGCGAGGCGATCGCGCGCATGATCCGCGTCGACCATGCTGGCGAATACGGCGCCCAGCGCATCTACCAGGGCCAGATCGCGGTCCTGAAGGGGACGAAGCATGAGCCGGTGCTGCGCCACATGCAGGCGCAGGAGCAGGTCCACCTCGACACCTTCGCCAAGCTGATCGCCGAACGCCGCGTGCGACCGACCGCGCTGCTGCCGATCTGGCATGTCGCGGGCTTCGCGCTCGGTGCCGCGACGGCGCTGCTCGGCCCGCGTGGTGCGATGGCCTGCACCGTCGCCGTCGAGGAGGCGATCGACGAGCACTACCGGGAGCAGCACGCCGTCCTCGGCGATGACGAAGCACCGCTGCGCGACACCATCGAGCGGTTCCGTCAGGAGGAGCTGGAGCATCGCGACATCGGCCTGGACAACGAGGCGGAGCTCGCGCCCGCCTACCGGCCGCTGCACGCCATCATCAAGGCCGGCTGCAAGATCGCGATCAAGATCAGCGAGAGGATCTGAGGATGGCACTGCCGCTGCCGATCGCCGACGACGCCCTTACCGCCACACTGCGCGACTGGCTGGACCGTTTCGCGGGGCATGTGCGCAACGTGGACTACGCTGCGGCGCGCCCCTTCTGGCACGAGGACATCGTGATCTTCGGCACCTTCCAGGAGCTGGTGCGCAGCCGCAGCGCCTGGCAGGCCACGCAGTGGGACAATGTCTGGCCGCGCACCGCCGATTTCGCGTTCGACTTGCCCAACACGCTGGTCATGGCGTCGCCCGACGGAACATTCGCGGTCGCCATCGCGCCGTGGAACAGCACGGGCTTTGCGCAAGACGGCACGCCGTTTCCCCGTCCCGGTCGAGCCACCATCACGCTTGCAAAGCAGGCGGATGGCAGCTGGCTCGGCGTGCATTCGCACATGTCGCTCGGCAAGGGCGTGCCGCAGGATAGTTTTGGGGCGCGGCCGATCGCGGCGGCCTGACGCCTACTCCGCGAGTTCGCGCATCACCTTGATGAGGTCGGACTTGCCCTCGAAGCCGATGCCCGGAAGGTCCGGCATCGTGATGTGCCCGGCTTCCACCCGCACGCCGTCCGGGAAGCCGCCATAGGGCTGGAACAGATCCGGGTAGCTCTCATTGCCGCCGAGTCCGAGGCCGGCCGCGATGTTCAGCGACATCTGGTGCCCGCCATGCGGAACGCAGCGCGAGGGCGACCAGCCGGCCTCACGCAGCATCGACAGCGTGCGCAGGTATTCGACCAGGCCGTAGGACAGCGCGCAGTCGAATTGCAGCCAGTCGCGGTCCGCGCGCATGCCGCCGTGGCGGATGAGGTTGCGCGCATCCTGCATGGAAAACAGGTTCTCGCCCGTCGCCATCGGGTTGGAATAATGCTCGGCGAGTTCGGCCTGCAGCGCGTAGTCCAGGGGATCGCCGGCCTCCTCATACCAGAACAGATCGTAGGGCATCAGCGCCTTGGCGTAGTCGATGGCGGTCGCGAGGTCGAAGCGGCCATTCGCATCCACCGCAAGGCGGCAGCCCGGCGGCAGGATGCGCAGCACCGCCTCGATGCGCTTGCAATCCTCGGCCAGCGTCGCGCCGCCGATCTTCATCTTCACCACGGTGTAGCCGCGGTCGAGATAGCTCTGCATCTCGTCGGTGAGGCCCTCGAGGCCCTTGCCGGGGTAGTAGTAGCCACCCGCCGCATAGACGAAGACGCGGGGATTCGCCGTCCCGCCGTAGCGGTCGGCGAGCATGCGGAACAGCGGCTTGCCCTCGATCTTCGCGACCGCATCCCAGACCGCCATGTCGATGGTGCCCATCGCCACGCTACGCTCGCCATGCCCGCCCGGTTTCTCGTTGCGGAACATCGTGGCCCAGATCTTCTCGGGGTCGAGGTTTGTGCCGGCGGTGTCGATCAGCGTCTCGGGCGCGGCTTCCGCGATGCGCGGCAGGAAGCGCTCGCGCATCAGCGGGCCTTGCCCGTAGCGGCCGTTCGAGTTGAAGCCGTAGCCCACCACGCGGCGCCCATCGCGCACCGCATCGGTGACGACGGCGACCAGGCTCAGCGTCATCTTGGAGAAGTCGATATAGGCGTTGGCGATGGGCGACGAGATCGGCTTCGTCACCTCGCGGACTTCCAGGATACGAACGGACACGGCGGTCACTCCTTCTTGTCGTGCAGGGCACGCCAGCCGATGTCGCGGCGGCAGAAGCCCTCGGGCCAGTCGATGGCGTCGATCGCGGCATAGGCGGCGTCGCGGGCGTCGTGCAGCGTGGCGCCGCTCCCCTGCACAGCAAGAACGCGGCCGCCATTGGCGAGGGTCTCGCCACCGCGCGCCACGGTGCCGGCATGGAAGATGCGCACGCCGGGCTGCCTTGCCGCAAAGGGCAGGCCGTGGATCACCGTGCCCTTGCCATAGGCGCCGGGATAGCCGCGGCTCGCCATCACCACCACCAGGCTATGGTCCTCGCGCCAGGCGAGCTGCGTTGTCGCGAGGCGTCCAGTCGCCGCCGCGTGCAGCGCCTCCAGCAGGTCTGAGGCCAGGCGCGGGATCAGCGCCTCGCATTCGGGGTCGCCGAAGCGGACGTTGTATTCGATCAGCCTGGGGCCGGTGGCGGTGAGCATCAGCCCCGCGAACAGCACGCCGCGGAAGGGTGCGCCCCGCTTGGTCATCTCGGCCAGCGTCGGCTCGATGAAGCGGGCCATCACCTCGTCGCGCAGCGCGTCGGTGAAGGCCGGCGCCGGGGAATAAGCACCCATGCCGCCGGTGTTGGGGCCTCGGTCGCCATCGAAAGCGCGCTTGTGGTCCTGCGCCGCGCCGAAGGGAGCCGCGTGGGTGCCGTCGCAGAGCGCGAAAAAGGAGACCTCCTCGCCCATCAGGCATTCCTCGATCACCACGGCCGCGCCTGCCGCGCCGTGGATGCGGTCTTCCATGATATCAGCGATGGCTACCTCGGCCTCGGCGATCGTGGTCGCGACAACCACGCCCTTGCCGGCCGCGAGGCCATCCGCCTTCACCACGATCGGGGCGCCTTGCGCCCGCACATAGTCGCGCGCGGCTCCCGCATCCTCGAACCGCGCCCAGGCGGCAGTTGGCACGCCGGCGGCGTCGGCCACCTGCTTGGTGAAGGTCTTGCTGCCTTCGAGCTGGGCCGCCGCCGCGCTCGGCCCGAAGCAGGCGATGTTGGCCTCGGCGCAGGCATCGGCGAGGCCGAGGGTCAGGGGCGCTTCCGGCCCGACCACCACCAGGTCGATCGCGTTGGTGCTCGCGAAGCCCACCAGCGCAATGACATCCTCTGCCGCGATCGGCACGCACTCGGCGAGGGTCGCGATGCCGGCATTGCCGGGCGCGCAGAACAGTTTGTCGAGTAGCGGGGAGCCGGCAATTCCGCTCGCGAGCGCGTGTTCACGCCCACCGCCGCCGACCAGCAAAACCCGCATTGCGCCGTCACCCCGTTCCGCCTGCCGCGCTCCTAGCATAGCATGGCGGCATGGACATCCCGGCTACCACGAACATTCCCGAATACGCCGTCTCCGACCTCAACCAGGCGATCAAGCGGACGATCGAGGGCGCCTTCGGCCGTGTGCGCGTCAAGGGCGAGATCACTGAGCTGAAGCGCCATACTTCCGGCCACGTCTATCTGGCACTGAAGGATGAAACGGCGAAGATTGAGGCGGTGATCTGGAAGGGCACGGTGCGCGGCCTCGCGACCCAGCCGGAGAACGGCGCGGAGGTCGTCGCGACCGGCCGGCTCACCACCTATGCGGACCGGTCGAAGTACCAGTTGATCATCGACAAGCTGGAATATGCCGGCGCCGGGGCGCTGCTCGCGCGCATCGAGGCGCTGCGCCAGCGGCTGATCGGCGAGGGCCTGTTCGACGCCGGGCGCAAGCGCGCGCTCCCACGCCTGCCGCTGGTGGTGGGGGTGGTGACCTCGGTCTCGGGCGCGGTGATCCAGGACATCCGCACCACGATCCTGCGACGGTTTCCGCGCCATATCCTGATCTGGCCGGTGACGGTGCAGGGGGCTGGCAGCGCTGAGCAGATCGCGCGCGCCATCGCCGGGTTCTCCGCGATCTCCGCCGGCGGACCGGTGCCGCGCCCGGACGTGGTGATCGTCGCGCGCGGCGGTGGCAGCCTCGAAGACCTGATGGCCTTCAATGAGGAGGTGGTGGTGCGCGCCGCCGCCGCCTCGACCATCCCGCTGATCTCGGCGGTGGGGCATGAGACCGACACGACCTTGATCGACTTCGCCTCCGACCGGCGCGCACCTACACCCACTGCCGCCGCCGAGCTGGCGGTGCCGGCGCGGGCCGACCTGCTGGCCGATCTCGCGCAGACCGGGGCACGGTTGCAGGCGACGGCGCGGCGCGTGCTCAACGATGCGCGGATGGTGCTGTTGCGCGTCGAGCGGCGGCTCCCGGATGTGCCGGGCCGGATCGAGCAGGCGCGCTTGCGGCTGGATGATTATGGGGAGCGCCTGCCGCGGGGTGCGGGGGCGCTGATCGCGCGGCGGCGGGAGCGGCTGGTTGCGCTGCGGGTGCCGCATCCGCGGGAGGCGATCATCGCGCGGCGGTCTCGGCTGCTCTCGCTCACGGCGCAGGGCAATGGCGGGATGGCGCAGACCTTGGCCACCAAACGCGATGCCCGGGCCTTGGCGCGGTTTGGGGCGGCACCACTGCTCGCCAAGCTGCGGGAGCGCCGCACGGCGCTGGAGGGGTTTTCGGCGCGGCTGGAGAGTGCGTCCTACCAGGCGGTGCTCGCCCGCGGTTTTGTGCTTGTACGCGATGCGGATGGTGCGCCGCTGACGCGGGCAGCCGCGGTGAAGCCGGCGCAGCGTGTGAGCCTGATCTTCGGCGATGGCGAAGTCGGGGCGGTTACGGAAGGCGCCCGCCCACGCCGCTCCAAGCCCGATGTGGACCAGGGAGCGCTACTATGACCGTTCGCGCCATTCGGGCGCCAATCGATAAAAATAAAAGAATGGGGGTCTGGGGGAAATTCATTTCTCCCGGTCTGTCGCAATGAACCGTCGCACCCTCTTCTCCGCCCCCCTCCTTCTGTGGGCCACCCACGCGGGCGCAACCCAATCCTTCCTCTCGCAAGGCGGCCTGGTGGTCGGCCGCACCGCCCCCGGCACGCGACTCGCCCTTGATGGCCGGGCGCTGCGGGTGTCGCCGGGCGGCGATTATGCGTTCGGGTTCAGTCGCGACCATGGCGAGAGTGCGACGCTCACCACCAATGGCCGCGAGGAGCGCCTGAGCATTGCGCGGCGGCAGTGGAGCGTGCAGGCGATCAGTGGCTTGCCGCCGGCGCAGGTGACGCCGGATGCGGCGGCTTTGGCGCGCATCAATGCAGAGCGCGACCAGCTTGGCCGCGCACGCGCCGCAGACAGTGTTCTGACGGGGTTTACCGAGAGTTTCATGCGCCCGGCGGAGGGGCGGATCAGCGGTGTGTTCGGCAGTCAACGGGTGCTGAACGGGCAGCCGCGCCAGCCGCATTTCGGCTTTGACATCGCGGCTCCGACGGGGTCTCCGTTGCTCGCCGTGGCGTCGGGGCGGGTGGTGCTGTCGGAGAGCTTCTTTTTCTTCGGGAACCTGCTGGTGATCGATCACGGGCACGGGATCAACACGCTGTACGCGCATCTGTCGCGGCGCGATGTGACGGAGGGCGAGGTGGTTACGCGTGGCCAGCGGATCGGCGCGACCGGGGCGACGGGGCGGGTGACCGGGCCGCACCTGCATTTTTCGCTGTCGTGGTTCCAGGTCTGGTTGGATCCGCAGCCTGTTCTGGGACTGTGAACGCCTAATTCAGCGCCGGTTCGGACGCGGCGTTGCGCGCGGCGGACATGCCTGGTTGACCGCAAGCGCGATCACGCCGGAAGCTGTGCGCCATCAGCAGGAGCGTGCGCCTTGTCCAACCTGACACCGACCAATTCAGCGATCGTGGCCGCCTATGTGGATACGACGCCGGGCTCCGCCGCGCTGCACCGCGAGGCGTCGGCCGTACTGCCCAGCGGCATCGTCCATGACAGCCGCCACACCGACCCCTACCCGATCTATTCGCAGCGGGCGCTCGGCGCGCGGAAGTGGGATGTGGACGGGCGCGAGCTGGTCGATTTCTACGGTGGCCACGGCGCGCTGATCCTCGGCCATTGCAACCCGACGGTGACGGAGGCGGCGCAGGCGCAGCTCGCGCTTGGGACGCATTTCGGCACCTGCCACGCGCTGGAAATCGCCTGGGCGCAGCTCATCCAGCAGATGGTGCCCTGCGCCGAGCGGGTGCGCTTCACCTCCTCCGGCACCGAGGCCACCCACATGGCGGTGCGCTTGGCGCGTGCTTTCACGGGGCGGCCGAAGATCATGCGGTTCCAGCGGCATTTCCATGGCTGGCACGACCACATGGCCTTCGGCGTCGACAACCACTTCGACGGCTCGCCGACACCCGGCGTGCTACTGGAAGTTGCGGCCGAGATCGTGCTGCTGCAGGCGGGCGACCTGGCGGCGGTCGAGCGCGCCTTCGCTCAGGATGACGGCATCGCCGCCGTGATCCTGGAGCCGACCGGCGCCTCCACCGGCATGGTGCCGCTGAGCGCGGAGTTCCTACGTGGCCTGCGCGCGGTGACGCAGAACTACGGCGCGGTGCTGATCTTCGACGAGGTCGTTACCGGCTTCCGCGTGGCACCAGGTGGTGCGCAGCAGTTGACGGGCGTGACGCCGGACCTCTGCACCTTCGCGAAGATCGTCGCCGGCGGGCTGCCGGGCGGCGCCGTCGCAGGGCGGAAGGACATCATCGACTGGCTGGATTTCGACGTCGCGGCCGACCGCAAGCGCGAGAAGGTTCGCCACCAGGGCACCTACAATGCCAACCCGGTCTCCGCGAGCGCAGGGATCGCGGCACTCACACTGATCCGCGACACGGATGTCTGTGCGCGTGCGACCACGGCTGCGGCGGCGCTGCGTGATGCCTTCAACCGCGTGCTCGCGGAGGAGGATGTTCCCTGGGCTGTTTATGGCGATCACTCGGTGCTGCATTTCTTCACGAATCCGAACGGGCTGGCGGTCAATCCGCTGAGCTGGGACGCCAATGCGCAGCCGGTCTCGGTGTTCACCGGCGACCCGCGCAAGACGCTGCTGAGCAAGCTCTACCTCGCGCTGGTGGTGGCCGGCATCGACCCGAAGGGCGCGCGCGGGGCGATCGTGTCCGCCGTGCATGGGCCGGAGGAGATCGCCTGGGCGACGGATAGCTGGCGGCGCGCGCTGCGGATGCTGAAGGCGGAACGGGAACTGACATCAGCGCCATGAAGGATGGCCGCTGATATCAGATTTTTGTGCCCTCAGGCGCGTCGTGCCGGAGGCACGCCTTCGGTGTGACGCGCGCCTCCGGCGGCTTGGCTCGCCGGACGACCAGCGGCGCGCATTCGCGCTTGCGGCCCGAAGGTCGATAAGCAGGGTCACTGGTTTGAGACGGCAAGGTATCGCCACGCCTGCGCGCATTTGTCTCACCGCACGGAATGGTCCTAGGCTCTCTCAACGCAAAGGGAGGCCGGTGGGCAGGACGCGTCGGATGGATATCGGAGCGCCACAGCGCGAAGCACTGCTCACCCCCGTCCCCATTGGGAAACGGCCACGCTTCCGCCGGTTGCGCCTTGCGGTTCTCGCCGTCGCCTTGCTCCTCGGGATCGGCCTGACGACGCGCTGGCTGCATTGGCAGCTCACCCATGTGGTCCTGGATGATGCACGGGTCGCCTCGGACATGGTGTTGCTCGCGAGCCGCGTGCCCGGCTGGGTCGAAGCCCTGCCGGTGACCGCGGGCGACCGGCTCGCCGCCGGCGCGCTCCTGGTCCAGATCGACCCGCGCGAACAGGCACTGGCCGTGGCCGAGCTGGACGCGCAGATCGAGGGCATCGCCGCGCGTCGTTCCGAACTGGAAGCCCGGCTCACGATGATCGACCGGGTGAGTGGCAGCCAGCACGACGCCGCCCGCGCGACGCTCGATGCCGCGCGCGCCGCATTGCTAGCCGCCCAGTCGGACCGCGTCTTTGCTATCTCGGAACTTGGGCGTGCCGAGGGGTTGATCGCGGCCGGCGCGGGCACACGGCAGCGCCTCGAGCAGCTTCATGCGCTGTCCAGCCAGGCGGAGCAGCGCGTCACATCGCGCGCCGCCGAAATCCGTAATGCGGAAGCCATGATAGCCGTAGCGCAGGCGAGCCGCGAGGAGATGCAGGTGCTCGCGCGGCAGATCGATTCGCTCGGCCCCCAGGCGCGGGAGTTGGCGGCGCGACGGGGCCGGGCCGCGCTCGACCTCGCGGATCGCTCCATCCGCATGCCGTTCGACGGCGTGGTGGACCGCATCTTCCTCGATCCCGGCGAATACGTGCTGGCGGGCCAGCGCATCATCCTGGTGCATGACCCGGCGCAGGTCCGTGTCGAGGCGAATGTCCGCGAGACCGACCTGCGGTACTTCCGCCCCGGCACCAGCGTGCGCGTGAGCGTCGATGCCTGGCCCGGCCGCGTGTTCGAGGGCGTGGTGGATCGCGTCGTGGAAGCGGCGACGAGCGAGTTCGCGCTGCTGCCGAGCGCCAACCCCAGCGGCAACTTCACCCGCATCACGCAGCGCATGCCGCTGCGGGTCCAGCTCACGCCGCGGCCGGAACCCGGCATTCTCAGGCCAGGCATGCTGGTGCGCGTGGAAGCCGAAGCGCGTGACTGAGGAAGGGCGTGGCGGCCTTGAACGCGGTGGCCCATCCATCGCGGCGATGTTCCTGCGCTACGGGCCGGCCTACCGCTGGCTGGTGACGCTGACGGCGCTGGCCGGCACGATCTCCGGCATCCTGTCCTCCACCATCGTCGTCGTGGCGCTGCCCGACATCACCGGTGCGCTCGGCATGGGGCAAGAGGAGGCGCAACTGCTCTCGACCGGTTTCCTCGCCGCCAATACGGGGTTCATGCTGGTGAACTCCTGGGCGGTGGAGCGGTTCGGGTTCCGGCTCACCTATGTCTTCGCGACCGGCGTTTTCGTGGCGGCGTCGCTGCTCGCGGGGTTCGCGACCGAGACAGCGGTGATCATCGTGTGCCGGGTGGCGCAGGGTGCTGCCGCCGGCCTGCTGCAGCCGCTGTCGATGCAGATCATTTTCCTCGTCTTTCCGCCCGAGCGGCGCGGTACCGCGATGGGAATGTTCAGCTTCGGCGTCGTCATGGCACCGGCGATCGGGCCGACGCTCGGCGGCGTCCTGGTCGACGAGTATTCCTGGCACGCCGTGTTCTTCCTCAGCCTGCCGACCGCGATGCTGGGCATGTTCCTGGGCCTGCTCTTCATGCCCGGGCGCATCGCGGAGGGCGCCGCCAAGCGGTTCGACTGGGTAGGTGCGGCGCTGCTCGCGCTGGCGATCGGGACGCTGCTCGCCGGGCTCACCGATGGCCAGCGCAGCGGCTGGGGATCGCACGCCGTGCTGGTCCAACTTACCGTCGCGGCCTCGGCCACGATCGCATTCATCGGCTGGGAATGCGTGTGCGAGGCACCGCTGATGAACCCGCGTGTCTTTGCCTTTGGTGGCTTCGCGGCGGCCTGCATGGTCGCGTTCATCTATGGCGCGGCCATATTCGGATCGACCTACCTGATCCCGCTGCTGGTGCAGATCGTGCAGGGCTACACCCCTACGCGCGCCGGGCTGGTGATGATGCCGGCGGGCATGGCCGTCGCGATCACCTTTCTCGTCGCCGGGCGAATGGCCGATGTCACGCCGCCCTGGCTGCCGGTTTGTGTCGGGCTGGCGTTCTTCGCCGTCTCAAGCTGGCTCATCGGCGGCGTCGGCACCGACACGTCGTTCTGGGAACTGGCGATATGGATCCTGATTGGCCGGGTGGGCCTCGGGCTCACCATGCCCAACATGAATGTTGGTGCGCTGCGGGCACTGCCGCCGCAGATGCTGGGGCAGGGGGCGGGGACCATCAATTTCTGCCGGATGCTCGGTGGCGCCTTCGGCACGAACCTCCTCGCCATCCTGCTGGAACGGCGCACCGAACTGCATGCCGAGGCGCTGAACGCGCAGATCGATGGCCGCAGCGCGACGCTGGAAGCAAGGCGCCTGCTTGAGTCGCTCTATGCGCAGGGCGGCCTGCCGGAGGTGGTGAGGCGCGACGCGGCCTATGAATTCCTCTCGCGCATGGTCGAGGCGCAGGCGCATCTGCTGGGTTTCCGGGACGCCTTCCTGGTCATCGGGCTGATCTGCCTGTTGGCGATCCTGCCGGGTCTCACGCTCCGGCAGCGGCCGCCCGGCGTCAGTCCAACGACCCAGCTGAATAAGCTGCGGCCCGCGTAGCGGGCCAAGCGTCCGAATGGGCGTCGCGCTGGAGGCGTGCAGACGCACGACGCCGGTCGTCCGGCGAGGCAAGCCGCCGGAGATGGCGCCCGGCGCTTGAGGGCAATGAAAATCACTGATGGCGGCGGTCATTCTTCATGACCGCCGCCATCAGTCCAGCCGCACGCCCGACACCTCCACAAGGCCCTTCCAGACCGCATCCTGCTCGCGGATGAACTCGGTCAGCGCGGCGGGGCTCGCATCGGTGACCGCGTTGAAGCCGAGCGGGCGCAGCCGCTCCGCATAGGCCGGACTTTGCGCGCCGGCGACGACCGCCTGATGCAGGCGCGCAATCGTATCGGCCGGCGTCGCGGCGGGGGCGGAGAGGCAGTACCAGAACTCCATGTCCATGTCGGTGCCCGGGATCAGCTCGGCCATGCCGGGAACACTTTCCAGCCCCGGCACGTAGGTCACACGCTGCGCGCTGCCGACGCCGAGTGCCCGCAGCCGGCCTTCGCGTACCTGCGGGATGATGGCGGGAATGCCGTCGAAGATCAGGTCGAGCGTGCCGGCGATCAGGTCGCTTAGCGAGGGTGCGAGCCCGCGATAGGGGATCTGGTTCACCTCGAACCCGGCGGCGCGGCCCATCTTGGCGATCGAGAGGTTGCTGATGGTGCCCCAGCCGGAGTTGCCGGCGCTCAGCGTCCGCGGTGCCTCGCGCGCCGCCTGCGCCATCTGTGCGAAATTCTGCCAGGGACGATCGGCGCGCGTCACCAGCAGGGTGGTGCCGACCGAGACGCGCGAGATGTGCGCGAAGTCCCGCATGGTGTCGAAGGGCATGGCGCCGCGATACAGATAGCGATTGGCGCAGAAGATGGTGGCGCCGCCGAGGAACAGCGTGAGGCCATCGGGTGTCGCGCGCGCGGTCGCCTCGGCCGCGATGTTGCCGCCGGCGCCGGGGCGGTTCTCGATCACCACCGGCTGGCCCAGGAGCGCCGCCATCTGCTCGGCCAGCAGGCGCGCGGTGATGTCCGCCGCACCACCTGGCGGGAACGGCACCAGGATGCGGATGGCGCGGCTTTGCGCCAGCGCAGGCATCGCCAGCGCCGGCGTGATCAGCGTTGCGGCAATGAGGGCGCGGCGCTTCATGCGTTGGGTTCCAGGTGTAACTGCACCGCGATGCCCTCGAGGCCGGGCACGGCGGAGTAGCGGCGCATCACCTCCGGGTCATGCCCCGGGACGATGTGCTTCGGGGTCGGCGCGAGTTCGCGCAGGCGATCAAAGCCCTCCAGCATGTCGCCGACATGGAAGGCGGTGGTGAAGGGCCGCCCGCTCTCCATGTTCTCGTAGAAATGCGTGACGTCGGAGGCGAGCACGACGGTGCCGCGCGCGGTGTTCACCGTGACGCATTGCAGCCCCGCCGAGTGCCCGCCGACCGCATGCAGCTTGAGGCCGGGTGCCAGCTCCGCATCGCCATTGTGGAAGGCGACGCGCTCCGCGAAATTCATGCGCACCATGCCCAGGACATCCTCGATTTCGAAGGAGTGGCGCAGTTTTGCGTGCTTCATGTAGCGCCCGGTCGCGTAGTGCATCTCCGGCTCCTGCAGATGGAAGCGCGCGACGGCGAATTTATGGAAGCTGCCGACGTGGTCGTAATGCAGGTGGGAGATGATGACGTCCTCCACCGTGTCGGGCTCGATGCCGAGCAGGCGCAGGCTCTCGATCGGGCAGCGCAGGTAGGTGCGCTTGCGCCGCTCCGCGACCTCCGCGGTGAAGCCGGTATCGACGATCCAGGCGCGGCCATCGGCGACGGCCGCCCAGACGAAGTAGTCCATCGGCATCGGTCCGTCATGCGGGTCGCCACCGATGAAATGCTCGTGGCGCATCGCGTCGCGCATGGCGTAGCGGAGCGCGTAGACCTTGTATTCGGGCGTCATGCGGGCAGCCTTTCGTCGAGTGCGAGAGCGGTCATGGAGGCGTCGCGCAGCACGGAGAGGAAGTCGCCGGGCTGGTTGGCGTCGCCGATCAGGGTGAAGGGGAGGCCGGTCGCCTCGACCTCGGCGAGCACGTCCCGGTTCGGCACGGCGCCAATGGCGGCTACGACCATGTCGGCCTCGATGGTGTGGGACGTGCCGACCACCGTAAAATGCAGGGCGGTGCCATTGAGCCGCGAGACCGTGGCGCTGGTGTGGAAGGCCACGCCGGCGGCGCGGAGGCGCAGCATCAGGTCGGTGCGGTTGTTGCGCGCCATCTGCGGGGCGAGGGTTTTCTGCGCCTCCAGGATCGTGATGCGGCAGCCGCGCAGGGTGAGGATTTCGGCGACCTCCAACCCGACGATGCCGCCGCCGATGACCGCCGCGCGGGCGCCCGGCGCGACCAGCTCCGGCCGCGCGATCACGTCCCAGGCCTGCAACGGCGTGGCACCGTCCAGCGCCAGTGGACGCGGGCGTGCTCCGGTCGCGACGAGGATGTGGTCGGGCCGGTGATCGCGGATCATCGCGGCGGTGGCGTCGACCTCGCACCGCAGCGTGGCGCCGAGCGTGAGCGCCTGGTCGTGGCGCCAGGTCCAGGCGGGCCGCACCTCCTCCTTGTCCGGTGCCGCGACGGCGAGGTGTACCTGCCCGCCGGGGCGGTCGGCCTTCTCCCAGACTTCAACGAAATGGCCGCGCGCGGCGGCCATGCGCGCCGCCTCCATCCCCGCCATGCCAGCACCGAGGACGAGGATGCGGCGCGGCGTCGCACGCTCGGGTGCCAGTTGCGGTTCGGCACGATGCAGCTCCTCGAATTCGGTGCCGAGCATGGCGTTGGTGACGCAGCAGACATCGCGTTCCACCGTCAGCCGCTCGAAGCAGATATTGCAGGAGATGCAGGCGCGGATCGGCGTTGCGACATCGCCAAACGCCTTGCGCGGCCAGAACGCATCGGCGGTCAGCGCACGTCCCAACGAGATGAAATCGGCGCTGCCATTGGCGAGCACCGCCTCGCCATCCTCCGGCGCGATGATGCGGCCGGCGAGGATGGTGGGGATGTTGACCGCCGCGGTGATCGGGCGCGCGTGCTGCTCCAGTGTACGGCGCGGCATCGAGGGCGGCTGGATGCAGAAGCGCGAGAGCTCCGGGCTTTCATTGGTGCCACCGGAGAGGTCGAGCGCGACGACGCCCGCCTTCTCCAGCATGCGCGCCACCGCGATCATGTCCTCGATCGGGTAGCCATCGTCGCAGTATTCGGTACAGGAAATGCGCACCCACAGCGCGAAGTCGGGCATCGCATCCTTGATGCGATCAACGGTTTCCAGCAGCAGGCGCGCACGGTTCTCGATGGTGCCGCCGTACTCGTCGGTGCGGCGGTTGATTCGGGGCGTGAGGAATTGCTGGAACAAGTAGCCATTGGCAGCATGCAGCTCCACCGCATCGTAGCCGGCCTGGTGAAGGCGCCGCGCCGCGGTGACGAAGTCGTTCTGGATCGCGGTGATCTCGTGCCGCTCCAGCGCACGCACCGCGTCGCCGGTATTCGGGTTGTGCCAGGGCGAGGGACCGACCGGCTCCGTATTGAGCACCATGCGGCGCAGCAGGGCACCGCGATGGTTGAGCTGGCCGATGCTTAGGCAGTCATGGCGGCGGATGGAATCCACCAGCCGCGCGAGGCCGGGAATGAACCGGTCATGGTAGATCCACAGGCTGTTGTTGTGCGCGCGGCCACCTTCGGACACCGCCATCGCTTCCGTGACGATGGCGGCGACACCGCCCTCGGCACGGAGTGCGTAATAGGCGCGGTCACGCTCCGTCGAGAGGCCGTCGCTGGTGCCGAAATTCGTCCCCATCGGCGCCATGATGAGGCGGTTCTTCAGGCGGTGCGGGCCGATGGCGCCGGGTGCCGCGAGGAGCGGAAACGCAACGCCATCGGCCATCGTCATTCAGCCCCTATCTGCGGCGAGGATCGCCTTGATCGCCGCGGGGTCGCATCCCATCGTCACGCCGGCGCGCTCGCTCTGCAGCGTCATCGTCACGCGGGAATCGCGGTGACCCCAGCCGCGGTTCAGCGCCTCGTTCATCTCCTCAAGCGTCAGCTGGCAGAAGCGCATCGGCACACCCAGCTCGCGGCCGAGCGAAGTGGCGAGCGTGACGTCCTTGTGCGCGAGCTTCAGCGAGAAGGAGGGCGGGTCGAACTTGTCTATCAGGTACTGGTCCGCGATGCGGTCGAACATGCGCCTGCGGCCAAGCGCGCCCTGGCGCACCGCCTTCCACAGGTCGAGCGGATCCATGCCCGCCTTCACGCCCATGGTGAAGACCTCCGCCATGACAGTCTGCACGGCGTAGCCGGCCATGTTGTGGACCAGCTTGGCGATGGTCGCGGTGCCGATCGGGCCGATATAGGCGGCCTGGTCGCCGATCGCGTCGAGGATCTTCTTGTGCTGGTCATAGACGGCCTTGTCGCCGCCGACCCAGATCGCGAGCTTGCCGCTTTCGGCACCCACCGGGCCACCGGAGACTGGCGCATCAAAACCATGCGCACCCTTCTCTGCGAGGGCGGCGTGGACGCGGCGCATCATGGTCTGGCTGTTGGTGGACAGGTCGAAATACGCCATCCCCGCATGGGCGCCGGCAAGCAGGCCGTCGGGGCCGAACACCACCGCCTCGACCTCGTTGGGCCCGGGCAGGGAGGTGAAGACCACGTCGCAACCGGCGGCGATCTCACGCGGCGTCGCGGCCCATTCCGCGCCGCGTTCGATATGCGCGGCGGCGGCAGCGCGGTTGATGTCCGTGACGATGAGCTTGTGCTGCGACTTCTGCAGGTTGGCCGCCATGAAGGCGCCCATGGTGCCGAGGCCGATGAAACCGATCTTCATCGTGTCAGCCCTTCGCCTTGTCGGCGGCTTCGAACACATCGACCGCGACGTGGGACGCCGTCATCGCCGCCGGCCAGCCCGCATACATCGACAGATGCGTGATGATCTCGGCGATCTCCTCGCGCGAGAGGCCGTTGGTCAGGCCGCGCCCGATATGGCTGTTGAGCTGGTCCTGCCAGCCCAATGCGACGAGGGCCGCGATGGTGACCAGGCTGCGGTCGCGCTTGGACAGTTCCGGGCGCTCCCACAGGTCGCCATAGACGTACTGGTGGGTCATCTCGACCAGCTTTGGGAAGTGCGGATTGATGCGGTCGCGCCGCGCCGAGGGAGGGGCTGCCATGGTGGGTTTTCCTGTCAGAGAGTGAGGGGGCGGCGATACTTCGCGCCGACGGTTTCGGGGCGGATCAACCCGCCGGCGAGGGCCATGGTCCAGTAGCCGATGTCGGCCAGGTGGACGATCGTGCATTCGAGGCTGCGGATGAGCAGTTCGCCCTCCCCGCTATGCGCGCCGGCGATATGAGCGACCTCCTCCGGAAGGCCCGCGGTGAGGCAGAGATGCACGCCATAGGCGGGGTGGCGGATGGAGGGCAGGCCGGCCGCGCGCGGTGCAGATTCCCAACGCTTGCGGTTCTCCGGATCGAACTCCCAGGGCTTGCCGACATCGTGGCAAAGGCCGCCGGCGACAACGATGTCGCGGGACAGCGCGATGCCGGGATTGGTCGCAGCCATCTCGTCGGCCATGCGCATCGCGAGGCGGGTGACGCCGCGGATATGGTCGGTCTGGTCGCCCTCGATCAGCGTCATGGAGCCCGGGTTGCCGGAGGGCGGGATGTCGCGGATCGAGCGGTAGGAGGAGTGCATCAAGGCCAGGGCCCAGGCCTCGATGACGCAGTCGCGCAGGGCGGCGTCGGTGATCTCGGCGGCTTCTGGCAGCTCCCTGGCGATTTGCGCGCGCAATGCTGCGTCGACGACTTTTTGCATCTATTTCCTCCGCCCTTACGCACCATGGTGTGCACGGTTAAGCTCCGCTGCAAAGATGGAGGGCGCGGAATGCGACGAGCCGTGATGATGGGTTTGGGTGCGGCGATGCTCGCCTTGCCTGCCTGGGCGCAGGCCCCCGCCTTCCCCTCGCGACCTCTGCGCATGGTGGTGCCGTTCGCGGCCGGCGGTGCGGCGGATGTCGTCGCGCGGCTGACGGCGCGCGGCATGGGCGACCAGCTGGGGCAGCCGGTGACGGTTGAGAATCGCGGTGGCTCGGGCGGGGTCATCGGATCGGAAGTGGCGCTGGTCGCGCCCGCCGATGGCTACACCTTCGTGTTCCACACCCTGTCGTCGGCAGTGCTGAATTCGGGGCTGTATCGCAACCTGTCCTTCGACGTGCGCCGCGCCTTCATCCCGGTGTCGTTGATCGGGGTTGTGCCGAACGTGGTACTGGTGCGCGGTGGGCTACCGGCGCGCAACCTGGCCGAGCTGGTGGCGCTGCTGCGTGCCAATCCCGACAAGTACGCCTATGCGTCGTCGGGCAACGGCACCATCACGCATCTGTCGTCGCATTTGCTGCTCAACCTGATCGGCGCGCGGGCGCTGCACGTGCCCTATCGCGGCTCCGGGCCGGCGTTGCAGGATTTGGCGGCTGGCAATGCCGATATCATGGTGGACACGATGGCCGGCGTGCTCGGCCTGGTGCAGGGCGGCCAGATCCGGGCGCTGGCACTGACGACGCGCGAACGCAGCCCGGCGCTGCCCGACGTGCCCACCGCGACGGAGGCGGGGTTGCCCGGATACGAGACCTACAACTGGCACGCCATCTACGCGACGCAGAACACGCC
>JAQGHV010000052.1 GCA_028288785.1 Rhodospirillales bacterium
CGCGTATCCGGGAAGCGGGCGGCGCTGCGGACACGCACCGGGCTCGATTGGACGGAGCGCTTCCCCGCCCTCGCCAAGGCGGCATCGGTATTGCCGGACTGCCTCATCGACGGTGAAGTCGGGGTCCTCGACGCCGAAGGGCAGCCAAACTTCTCCCTTCTGCAGGCGGTATTGTCGGGCGAAATCTCCGCGGACTTCCTCTTCTACGTGTTCGATCTGCTATACGAGGGCACGCGCGACTGGCGCGACGAACCCCTGCTCGCACGCAAGTCGCGTCTCGCCGAGCTCATGCAGCGCGCGCCCAAATCGATGCGCTACCTCGATCACTTCACCGCCCCGGGCGAGGCAGTGCTGGCTTCGGCCTGCCGGCTGTCCATGGAAGGAATCGTGTCGAAGCGCCGCGACCAACCCTATACCCCCGGCCGGAACGAAAGCTGGACGAAGTCTAAATGCCGCGGGCGGGAGGAGTTCGTCATCGGCGGGTGGTCGCGCGACAAGGGATTGCGGGGCTTGGGCGCCCTGCTCGTGGGCGCCCGGCGCGCGGACGGACTTGCCTACCTCGGCCGCGTCGGCACCGGCTATTCGGGGCGCAGCGCGGAGATGCTGCTGGGCCGCATGAAGGACCTCAAGCGGAAGGGCTCCCCGTTCAAAGGCACCCAGCCGGCGCGCACCAGCGACGTCACCTGGGTCGAGCCGGAGCTGGTGGTCGAAGTCGCCTTTGGCGGCTGGACCGACGCGGGCATCCTGCGCCACGCGAGTTTCGTCGGCCTGCGCGAGGACAAGCCCGCCGAGGAGGTCGTTGCCGAGAGCGCTCCTTCGCCTGAAAACACCGTGGCAGTCGAACCGGCCGCCGAACCCGCGCCCAAGCCCAAGACCATCGTCAAGAAGCCCGGCGGCGCACGGCTCACGCACCCCGAACGCGTCATCTGGCCGGCGACGGAGACGGTTCGCGCGCTGACCAAGGGCGACCTCGCCGCCTATTTCGAGCGCCATTCCGAGCGCATCCTGGAGCATGTCGCGGGCCGCCCCCTGTCCATCCTGCGGGCTCCTGAAGGTCTCGGCGGTGAGTTGTTCTTCCAGCGCCACGCCATGCGCGGGCAGTCGCCGTTGATCGGCGCGGTCGAGATTGCTGGCCAGTCGCGCCCCTACATGCGGATCGACGATATCGCCGGCCTCATGGCCCTCGCCCAGGTCTCCGCCGTCGAACTCCACCCCTGGGGCGCCTTGGCGGACAAGCCCGAGGTACCCGAGCGGCTGGTCTTCGACCTCGACCCTGCCGAGGGGCTGGGTTTCGACGCCGTTGTCTCCGGCGCCTTGGAACTACGGGATCGCTTGAAGGGGCTCGGCCTGGCCTCCTTCCCCCGGGTCACCGGCGGCAAGGGCATCCACGTCGTGGTGCCGCTCGACACCAGCGGCGAGGTGCCGGACTGGACGGCCACGAAGCAGTTCTGCCGCCTGGTGTGCGGGTTCATGGAACGCGATGCGCCTGGCCGCTACACGACGACAATGGCGAAGAAGGCGCGAACCGGCCGCATCTTCCTCGACTACCTCCGCAACGACCGGCTTTCCACGGCGATCGCCTCCTGGTCCCCCCGCGCTCGCGCCGGTGCGCCCATCGCCCGACCGATCACCTGGGCCGAGGTGAAGCCGACGCTCGATCCCGCGGGTTGGCGGCTGGATGCGCTGCTCGACAAGCCTGCGGGAAAGGACGCCTGGGCGGGGTTCGCGGCCGCCGCAGCCCCGCTCCGCCCCGCCATGGAACGCGCGATGAGCACTGCACCCCGAGGCAAGAAGTAGATTGTGCCGGCTCTCGAGCGAAACGCCGCCTCTCACGCAGTATCGTCCCGGCGCATTGAAACGATCGGGCGTTCGCTTCGTTTCGACTGCACAGGCACTGCCTGAAACCAAGGAGGAACGAAAGAATGAGGGTCATCACTGCTGCCGCGCTTGGCATCCTGATGCTCGGCGGCACCGCCGGGGCCCAGACCACGCCCGCCCCGGCAATTCCCCCACAGCCAGGTGCCGCGCCGACCGCACCCCGTGCGGCCACACCTCCGGCGGAGGCGACACCTCAGGCCGCAGCGACGCAGCGCGGCGACGCGCCGGTGTCCGGCGCCAACAGCTTCACCGAGCGCCAGGCACGCTCGAGGATCACCGATGCCGGCTTCGGTGAGATCGCCTCCATCGCCCTGGGCGAGGATGGCGTCTGGCGCGGCCGGGCGATGCGGAACGGGACTGCCGAAGACGTCGCCATGGATTTCCGCGGTGAGATCTTCACCGGCGCGGCGGCACGCGCCCCGGCGGCCGGTTCACGCTCGGAAGCTGCACGCCCCGCGGCGCGCCCGTAACGCACAAATCCAGCGAAAGGAAAACGATCATGGCCACACGAACCATCGCAAGAATGTTCGACACGGTTGCCGCGGCTGAAGCCGCAATTCGCGACCTGGAAGCAGCACGCTTCGACCAGAGCGAGGTCAGCATCATTCGCGGCAACAACACGACTGGCACGGGCTCGGACACGACGGCCGACAACTCCGACGCGCCGGACGCCGCCGGCACCGGCGCCTCCATCGGTGCGGTTGCCGGCGGTGCGGCAGGCCTGCTCGCCGCACTTGGCACCATCGCCATCCCCGGCGTCGGTCCCATTGTGGCGGCGGGCTGGCTCGTCTCCACCCTGACCGGCGCGGGCGCGTTGGCACTGGCAGGTGGGCTGGTCGGCGCACTGATCCAGACCGGCGTCAACGAAAGCGACGCGGCCGTCTATGCGGAAGGGGTGGAGCGGGGGTCATCCCTCATCACTGTTCGTACCGATGAAGCTCGCGCGTCGCAGGCGGAGATGATCCTCTCGCGCCACGCATCGGTCGACCAGACCGCGCGGAGCGAGCGTTCTGGTGCCGAGGATTGGCGCTCCGACACGGATGGCCTGCGGCCGGACGAACCGCGTGACAACCCGCCCGGGACGGCGGCCTCGCGTGCCGTCGATCGAAACGTCGGCACCAACATCTCCGGCGCCTACCCGATGAACAATGACGACCCCGAGACCGGTCGCCGCGGTCCCGTCGACGTAACCCCGCGTCGCTCCGAGTAGCCCTCAGGGCCGCGCCATCAGGCGCGGCCCTGCCTTCTCTGGCTATCAGCCGCGGTTCGTCCGCTCGAAATTCCGCAGAACCACATTTCCACGCGTCACGCTGGCATCCAGTGCGGCGCGTGCGCCTTGCTGGCCCTGCAGCGCGCGTTCGATTTCCTCCTGCATGATCGTGCGGATCTCGACGAAACCGCCCAGCCGGATACCACGGCTGTTCCCCGTCATCCGCTCGCCGCGCAGCAACTGCTTGATGGGGATGTCGGCACCGGGATTGGCTGCGTAGAAGCCGCTGTCACGCACCTGGGCGTAGGCCGCCTGCGTCACCGGCAGGAAGCCGGTTTCCGTATGCCAGCGCGCCGCCACCGAGGTCTGCGCGAGGTGCGCGAAAAACTCCGCGATGCCACGATTCTCCTCGACGGAACGCACCGCGTTCGGGCCGCGGTTCAGCGCCCAGAATGCCGCTCCGCCGATGATCGAGTTGATCGGCGCGCCGTTCACATCCGGATAATACGGCAGCATCGCCGCGCCGATATTCGCGATCCCGCCGGG
Source organism: Rhodospirillales bacterium (assembly GCA_028288785.1). Classification (GTDB taxonomy): domain Bacteria; phylum Pseudomonadota; class Alphaproteobacteria; order Acetobacterales; family Acetobacteraceae; genus Plastoroseomonas. The sequence continues at coordinate 3,635 of JAQGHV010000052.1, forward strand.
AACTTCGCGGACGAAGCGCGCCCGCGCGCCAGAGCTGGCGTGGATGATGGCTGCGCTGCCATTGGCGAACAGCGCATCGCCGGCGGCATCGCGCCCGCCCCACCGGAAAGTGCCCTCGCGGCCCATCGCGATCAGCGTCTCGATGTGGCGCAGCTGCAGGGGATTGTTGACCTGCAACTCGGTGCCGTGGCCATCAAAACCGTTCTCGAGCGAGGCCACCGGCGTGTTGTGGATCGCACTGACCTGCTCGACCTGGCACCAGGTCGGCCATGCCGTGCTGAAGGGAAGCTCGACCCCCGCCGCCTTCAGCTTCGTCGCGGCTTCGCGCAGCGCCGGCCAGGTCGCGGGGCCTTCGTCCGGGTTGAGCCCGGCGCGGCGGAAGGCGTCCTTGTTGTAGAACATGATGGCGGTGGAGGAGTTGAACGGCATCGCCATCATCCGGCCGTCAGACAGCGAATAGTAGCCACGCACCGCCGGAAGGTAGTCGTCGAAGTCAATGCTGACCTGGGTCTCGGCGAGTAGTTCGTGCAGCGGCTTGATGGCGCGTCCGGCGGCCATCATCGTGCCGGTGCCGACCTCGAACATTTGGACGATATGAGGCGCGGTACTGGCGCGGAAGGCGGCGATCGCGGCCACCATCGTCTCCGGGTAGGAGCCGCGGAAGCTGCTGACGATGCGGTAGCGGGTCTGGCTGCGGTTATACTCATCCGCGAAGCCTTCCAGAATGCCGCCGAGCGGCTGCGCCAAGCCATGCCAGAACTGGATGTCGATCGGGCCGCCCTGGGCGAGCGCGGGGCTGGCGAGGGCGGCGGCGACCGCGGCCTGGCCGAGGGAACGTCGAAGCATGGCGGTACTCTCCCGGTGATTTTTTGGGGTGGAGCGACACGGCCGGCATCGCCGGTCCGCGAGGGATTTACCTCATTCTGGGCAGTGGCGGGAGGCCCACTTCGGCGACACGTCGGGGGCGCCGGGGCGAAGCGTGCTCCACCGCCTCAACCCACCTCACCGCACTGCGCCATCGTCCGTTTGAGGGGCGCCCCGGGTGGCCGAACAAAACGCCTTGCCGCCGAGGCTCGCGCCATCGTCTAGTGACCGCGAGCAGCCGCCGCCCGACCCGGCAGAAGCGGATGTCATCGGGAAGGAACAGCAGCATGGCCCAGACCATCGGCTTCACCGTGAACGGGACCGCGCGCAGCGTCACCGTCGATGATGGCGACATGCCGCTGCTCTATGCCCTCCGCAACGATGTCGGTGACCACTCCCTGCATTATGGCTGCGGGCTTGGCCAATGCGGCGCCTGCACGATCCACCTCGATGGCGAGGCGGTGCGAAGCTGCCAGCTCCCGACCGCCGCCGCCGAGGGCAAGCGCATCACGACCCTCGCCGGGCTCGGTACGCCGGAGGCGCCGCACCCGCTGCAGGCCGCCTTCATCGCCGAGCAGGCGGTGCAATGCGGCTACTGCCTCAACGGCATGATCATGCAATCCGCCGCCTTCCTCACGAAGAACCCGCGCCCCACCGAGGCGCAGGTAAAGGAGGAGCTGGTCAACAACATCTGTCGCTGCGGCACCCACCCTCGCGTGGTCGCGGCCGTGCTGCGCGCCGCGCGCGGTTGAGGGAGAGCATCATGAACGCCATCACCGCCTCTCGCCGCGCCCTGTTCCAGGGTGCCGCCGCGCTGACCGTCGCCTTCGCGCTGCGGCCCCAAGCCGCCACCGCCTGGACCACGAAGCCGGTCGCGCTCGACGAATGCGACGCCTACCTCGCGATCGACGCGCAGGGCCGCGTCACCGTCTTCGTCGGCAAGGTCGACATGGGCACCGGGGTGCGCACCGGCTTCATGCAGATCGCCGCCGAAGAGCTGGACGTGCCGATGTCCCGCATTTCGGTGGTGGAGGGCGACACCGCCACCACGCCGGACCAGGGCCCGACCTACGGCTCGCTCTCGATCCAGGTCGGCGGCCTCGCGCTGCGCGGAGCGGCGGCTACGGCACGGCGCGAATTCCTCCGCCTTGGCAGCGAGCGGCTCCGCGCGCCGGTGAGCGCCTTGCGCATCGAAGAAGGCGTGATCATCGGCCCCAACGCGCGCGTCTCCTACGGCGAGTTGGTCGGTGGCCGCCCCATCGCCCTGAAGATGGATCCCAACGCGCCGATCAAGCCGCCAGAGGCACGCCGCATCGTCGGCCAGTCCGTCCCGCGCGTGGAGATCCCGGCCAAGGTGTTCGGCCGCTTCGACTACGTGCACGACTTCACCATGCCGGGGATGCTGCACGCCCGCGCGGTCCGGCCACCCGCGATGGGTGCGGTGGCAGAGGCGGTGGACGAAGCCTCCATCCGCGACATTCCCGGCATCATCCGCGTCGCGCACCAGGCCGGCTTCGTGGGTGTGGTGGCCGAGACCGAGTGGTCCGCCATCCGCGCCGCGCGCGCGCTGAAGGTGCGCTGGTCAGCCTGGGCCGGCCTGCCCGACCAGGCCCGCATCTGGGAGCATGTGCGCGCCACGCCGGTGAACCAGGTGCAGGTCACCTCCGAGCGCGGCGATGCCGCTGCCGCAATTGCCGCCTCTCCGAAGAAGCTCGCCGCCACCTACGACTTCGCGATCCACACCCACGCCTCGATGGGCCCGTCCTGCGCGGTGGCGAAGTTCGACGATGACGGCCGCCTGACCGTCTGGAGCGCGAGCCAGGCCACCCACAACCTGCGCAAGCAACTCGCGATGATG
>JAQGHV010000064.1 GCA_028288785.1 Rhodospirillales bacterium
TGCGCGAGGCCATCGAGGCACGCGGGGCGGAACTGCTTTATCTGCCGCCCTACAGCCCCGACCTGAACCCGATCGAACTTGCCTTCAGCAAGCTCAAGCGAGCGCTGCGATCAGCGGCCGCAAGGACCGTCGATGGGCTGTGGAACACCATCGCCAGCCTGCTCGACCGCTTCACGCCGGCTGAATGCGCCGCGTACTTCAGACACTGCGGCTATGCACAGTCAGAGCGATAAGGGTCTGACGCCAAAGCTGACAAGGGTCGCGACAAGGCAAAGGGGAATGGCCCACGCCACTCGGGTGGCAGAGCGGAATGGGGTCTGCAGCCAGACCATTCCCGCTGGCAGCGGGGCTCACAGGCACAGAGTCGGGAATTTTACGGCGGATTCCATCTCCAAACCCCCCGGCGGGCGTCGATCGGATGCCGGGGGGCGGCCCGATGCCCGGCTGCCGCCGCCGAACGCCTGTCATTGCCCGGGCCTCGTGCAGTCTGCGCTTGCCCGGGGGCGCCATACCCTTGGCCTTTACCCCCTTCCGCCGCCGTCGCGTTTCGCGCTCCTTCCAGCGCAGCTATGGCCGGCCTCCGATCAACGTCCAATGCATAAAGTGTCACTGCTGATGAAAGTGTGTTCTTGTTTTGGTCCGGAGAGCAGCGCACTTGCCACCCAAGCGTGGGGTGATCTCCGAGGCGCTGATTTTATCGGTTTGGCTCTGCCAAGCTGTGGCGATGAATGAAGAACCATCCTCCGCGGATGGGGCAGTGGGACCGAGAGTAGGGGCGTGTGAGCAGCTGGCTTGAGACGCGAGGTCCGGTGCTGCGGGTCGCCGGCCTGGACGTGACAGTGTCGCGCGTTGCCACCATTCGCATGCGTCTGCCGAGGCGGTGAGGATCGTGGATGACGGCGAGCAAACTCGGTGGCTCGCAAGCTTCGCCTGGCGCCCGTTGAAGGGCGTGCCAAAGCTCCGCCGGCTACGGATGCTCAAAGATGGCCTTGGGTGCTGGGAGGAGGTGCTGTCCGCCTTCATCATGCGATGGGCGCAACCCCGCCGATTGATGAAAAATGCCCAGGTGATGATGACCAGCCCCCATTGAGTGGTCCAGGCGAAATGTTAGTGGGCATGGTCATGCCTGCTTGGCTGGAGCCGGTGGGCCCTGAGCGATTTGGGGCCCGAGGCATCATCGGCAGGAGCACCTCAGGCGCCGGCGCGCGGTAGCCCAACGAGGAGTTCGGCCGGAGCGTGTTGTAGTGGCGGCGCACTGGTCAGTCAGAACCCGGGCCTCGGCCAGGGTGTGGAACACCTCGGCGTTGAGCAGCTCGTCGCGTAGCTTGCCATTGAAGCTGTCCACATGGGCTGCATTACACCGCGCTGGCGCTCCTTCGGCCAGCCCTTTAGCCCGATGGAGACAGTGCGTGCCGCGGAGGGGGAAGGCGACGATGCCTCCGGTGATGCCTCCGGTGATGCCGCCGAGCCCCGCAGCCAGCAAATCAAGCCAGCGGTTAGGCGCCTGTGGCCGGGCTTGAGCGGGGCGAAGTATCCACCACAACGCACTGACACAGATGACGCTGCTCATGGCGGTTACGCTCGCCACCTTAGGCAGCACCAGCAGCAGGTGCACGCCAATCGGCACCATTGCAAGGCCGGCCAGCACCAATGGCCACGGCGAGCGGCGTTATGTGGCGGCGAAATTCCCAAACGCTGAGCACCTGCATCACGATGCTGCAGATCAGGATGATGCGCAGCGCCGCGACCGGCTCCACCGCCAGGAAGGCGAGTGCCGGCGCGCAGAAGGCGGCCATCGCGAAGCCCCCGACGGAGGCGACCCCACGGCAGTAAACACCGCAACGGCGACCAGGCCGCTGCCCGGCAAGGCCTCGTCGCCCAGACCGAAGCTCATGCAGGTGAGCCCGGCCACGATCGGCAGCACCATGTGCCGCGGCTGCATCGCCGCGACCACCAGCGCCATCAGAGCCCCATATCTGGCCCGTGCCGCTCGGTCGAGTTCGGCGCCAATGCCGCATGCTCCTGGTGCCCGACAGGCCCGGTGAGCAGCACGAGCAGTCCGGCCAGGCCGAACCACGCGGCGGCGGTGCCGACCATGTGCCACATCATCGGACCCATGCGGTCGCCAACGGAGGCCGGGTCGAAGCTATCGCGCTCATGGCGGTGCATCCGACGCGATGGCAAGGACCAAGTCCGGAGCGGCGGCCCAGGCTGCAACGACGGGGAGCTCTGGCGCCGACGATTGCCGGGCAGTGTAGTCCTCAGAATAGTAGTCAGAATACGTGTCGAGGCGCTCCGAATCTCCCGGCTCCACGTAATCGCGTATTGCTGCGTCGCTTTGCCAGACGCGACGAAGCATGTTGCGCCGCTCGATAGTGAATTCGGGCGCCGCGGCGGGCGCCGGCTGCGAAAGGGCCGCGCCTGGCACACTCATCAGGATTACCGCCGCGAGTGCGGCCTTGAAAGGGAAAGGTTGCATCAACCGATCTAATCCCGGCGAGTTGTAGGCCGTGACGGCGTCAACCAGGATCTGCGGTTTTGTGACGGCGGCGAGGTCAACGTCGTTGCCAACGTTGTTCTCGAGCCCGCCGGGCAACGTTGTCGCAGATCCGCCGGTCGGTATGCCGCTGCTCTCGTCTTGAATCGTCGCAAGATTGACTGTGAAGCTCATCTTTAACCCTCCGTTGCTGATGAGCTGCGGGCGATCAGACGCGAGTGGGACCCGCCGGCACGGGGGGCTGTCCGCCCATTGTGCCCAGAAGACGTGATCTCGTGTGCGAGTGCGGGTCCGACAATCCCACGATCATTGTTGCCGCGTTCCGGCGCCAACCATGTGCCGTGACCGGCTCAACCGCGTCAGTGCGCTGGCGCACACAACCGGTGACCGCGCACGGAAGTGACGTATCTCCGAGGAAACAAATCGTGCAGGCGTGCTACACGGCCTGGTGGGTCGACCATCTAGATTCTGTCCCACGCGTCAAAATGCGGGAGGTCAGCAATGCTTATGGACGGCCACTTCGCGCCGCATTCGAACCACCTGCTTGTGGCCCTGCCAGCCGCAGAGCGGATGCAGCTAGCTTCCTTGATCGAGACCGTACGCCTCGCGCTCAGCGATGTGCTCTATGAGCCGGGACAGCGCATCGCGCATCTGCACCTCCCGGCCGGCGCGGTCATCTTCCTGATCTGCACGATGGAGAACGGCGCCACGGCCGAAGCCGGGATGGTGGGCTGCGAGGGCGTCGCGGGGATCGGCGCACTGCTTGGCTCCGAATCGGCCTCGCACCGCGCGCTGGCCCAAATCACGGGCCAGGCGCATCGCATCCCGGTGGAGCAGGCGCGCGAGGCCTTCCGCCGCGGCGGCGCCTTCCAACGGGTGCTGCTGCTCCATACCCAGGCACTCATGGCGTAGACCGCGGCTTTTAACGCGCTGCATTCGATGGAGAAGCGGCTATGCCGCTGGCTGCTGTTGATGAGCGACCGCTTGGCTACGGACGAAATCTGCATGACGCAGGACATGATCGCGCATTTGCTCGGCGTGCGCCGCGAGGGCGTAACGCTCGCGGCGCGGCGCGGCGACTGCAGGCAATGGGGCTTATCCGCTATGCGCGCGGACACATCCTGCTGGGTGATCGCGGTGCGATTGAGGCGGGGGCGTGCGAATGCTACCGCACGGTCGCGGGCGGTTCAAGGTCGGCCATGACGCTGTGAGTAAGGTTAGGCGTTTTGCGGGCAGTTAGGCTCAGGAGCCATTCATCGTTTGTGCCGACGCGGCGGCTCATGATTCTGCGTGCGGCGGAGGTTCCGCCATGTCCGCACCGCCTTTCCTGCTGACAGCCACCCAGATGCGCTGCCTGTCGCCACACTCCCGCGCTCGCATGGCGTGCCGCGGGCTTCCGTGCCGAGGGGATCAGCTTCAAAAAAAGCCTCCGCGGCGCCGAGCAGGCCCGCCCCGATGTGGCCCGCGGCGCAACCGATGGCGCCAACGCCAAGGACGCCTTGACCCGACGCGGCTGGTCTTCATCGACGAAAC
>JAQGHV010000110.1 GCA_028288785.1 Rhodospirillales bacterium
GGCGCCACCACCGCCCACTCACCCTGCGTCAAATCGGACGGGTAGCGCAGACCACGCCGGTCCGCCGCTCGCCGATGCTCCGCCGTCCACGTCATCCTGCCGCCCCCGCAAATCGATCACAGGGACAGAGAATCACAACCGATTCAGGAGATTCAACTTCTTTGCGGATCGGCTCTCAGCCTGAGGAGGATCTGGGATGACGGCCTACCTGATTGCCAACATCACAGTCACTGATCCAGAGCGTTACTCACCCTATCGCGCTCAGGTGCCCGCCATCATCGCGCAATATGGAGGGCGCTACCTCGTTCGTGCGGGGACGGTTCAGCCGTTGGAAGGCAAGTTGGGTTTTGACCGCTTCGTCGTTATCGAATTTCCCTCGCTGGAGGCCGCGAAGCGCTTCTACGAAAGCCCCGAGTATGCGCCGCTGCTTCAACTGAGGGTGGAGACCACGAGGTCACAGGTGGCTTTCGTCGAAGGCCATCCTCCAACTTGATGGCTGGTCGCGCTTCGTCCCGACGGCACTGGGGTTCCGTTCTGGATCTGCTGCTGGTGCGCGCCCGCTGAGCCCGTGGTTCAGCTTGTGGTCACGCGCGCCCAGAGCCTTGCGGACGGGGAGTGGCCCACAATCGCCGTGAATCAAGACCTGCGTCTCGTGGACGGAGAGCCCCTGTTGGGGCGCGACCTTGATCAACTGGCGTACTGGCTGCGGCCGAACGGCACGGTGGTGGCTCGCTACTGGAGGCAAGAAGTCATGTTCACGGCAGACTTCCGAAAGCGCCTCGTCCGCGTCGAGACGTAAAGCGCGCGTGGCGGCCGGAGGATACGCCGCGTCACGGAATAAAAATTGCGGGTGGAAGCGCCCGAGGCCTAGTGTTCCGCGGGATCTTTGCAGCGGGCGTGCAGCGCCCGTTTTCGCCAACGCAAGCGGAGGAAGACAACATGCCCAAATTCATCATCGAGCGTGAAATGCCCGGCGTCGGACAAGCCCCGGCGAGCGCCTTGCAGGCCGCGGCGCAGACGTCCTGCGGCGTCCTCCGCGAGATGGGGCCGGAGATCCAATGGGTTGAGAGCTACGTCACGGGCGACAAGATCTACTGCGTCTATCTGGCCCCCAACGAAGAGATGGTTCGCGAGCACGCCCAGCGCGGTGGTTTCCCGGCGAACAGCGTTAGCAAGGTGGAGCGAATGATCGATCCGACGACGGCCGAGGCTGCCGCTTAAGGCCGCTCCGGCGAAGAACGGATACTGCTCAAGGCACGCCGTCGCCCCGGTTCGGAACCAGCATTGGGACGGCTGTCGTCTGGACCGACCCGAAGCCGAGTATCACGGACGGCGGCATGGGCGTTGCCATCCTGAAGTGGCGTGGGCCATCCGTGTAGAGGCAGAAGGCTTATGCCGGTAGTGCTTCTCGCTGCCGTCCCCGAGGCTGAATGGAATAACCTCCCGCGCGCCAATGAAATAACCTCCTGCGCGCCAATGAATTGGTATCCGCTGCGGAGGCTTAGACATGACCCTCGCCCGTCGCGCCGCCATCGCCCTGATAACGGCGCTTCCTATCGCTTCTCACGCTCAGGGTGTCGGCTGGGACGCGACCCGCCCGGTCCGGGTCGTTGTGCCGCAACCCGCCGGCTCCCCCATAGACCTCGTTGCGCGCCCGCTTGCCCAAGTTGTGCAGGAAGATCTTGGTCGGCCAGTGGTCGTGGAGAACCGAACAGCCGCCGGGACGCTGGTGGGCACCGAGGCCGTGGCGCGGGCTGCGCCGGATGGCCACACTGTATTGATCGCCGTCAACAGCTTCATCATCAACGCGGCCCTGCAGCCGAACCTCTCCTATGACCCGCTGCGCGACTTCGTACCCATTGCGCTGCCCACGGTGGTCCCGCACGTGCTGGTGGTCCACCCGCGGGTCGCAAACGACTTCAGCGTTTTCCTTGAGGCCGCCAGGCGGCCGGGACCGGGAAAGAGCTTTGGCTCTTATGGGATGGGCACCTCGAACCACATTGGCGCCGAACAGTTGAAGCTGCTGGCGCGACTGAATGCGACGCATATCCCCTACCGCGGCGGGCAGGCCGAGCTCGACCTGATTGCGGGGCGCATCGACTTCATGCTCGCCAACCTCCCAGGTGTCCTGCAGCACGCTGGAACGGGGCAGATCAGAGCGCTGGCCATCTCCGGCGCAGACCGGTCCGCGCGCATGCCCGAGGTACCGACACTGACAGAACTTGGCTTCCCCATCACCTCCGACAGTTGGTTCGCCGTGGTGGCGCCCGCTGGACTGCCAGCCGGAGCCGCGGCCCGCCACAGCGCGGCGTGGCTGACGGCGCTGAACCGCCCCGAGATCGGTGCCGACCTCGACCGCCGCGGCCTTGACGTGCTGGCCACTGGCCCGGCCGAGTTCGAGGCCCGTCTGCGTCGTGATCTCGCAACCTACACCGAGGTCGTGAGAGCAGCGAACATCAGGCCGGAATAGAGAACTCTCTGAAGAACGCGCTTACCGGCCCGGCGGATCGGCCGCGGCTGGTCGGTGAATTGCCTTGCCGCGTGGACCGGAGGACATTCGGCCTGCAACCCACACATGATCTTCTAGTTCAGCCCATCGCCAGAATGGCCGTCTGTCCAGAGGCCGCCACCCGGAAAGTCATGTTCGGCTGGTTCCTTCGAGAGATGGCTATCGTCGCCTCGTGCACGGCAAAGGCTTGCTCGCGCGTGTCGCAAAGTAAGATGACAACGCCACGGGTTGGATCGTCATCAAACGGCGCGCAGTACATCCCGCGGAACCCCGGGACACTCTTGGCTGCGGTCAGCATTTCCTCCAAATTTTGGCGCTGCGAGCCGCCGGTGACGATTCCCTCTGCTTGTCTCACGAGGCAGTAGAGGGACTGATCCGGGCCGCCGCTCTGCGGTGCGACGACAGAGTGCAACAAGACCTCGCCGGGGAAGCGCTCGGTCGGCTCCTCGAAGCCTTTAAGGGTTGCTTGCACCCAACTGCGGATCTTGTCCCGGCTGTTCGCGACTGCGTCGGCGGTCTCCCAGATATGGAAGGCGACGACATCACCCTGTTCAGTGGGCAAGGCCACGTATCCGAGGAATCCGTGGCAGCCCTTCAGAAAGGGGACGAACTCTTCGTGGACCTTCGGTAGGGCCTCCTCGACCTTATCGGCTGCGCCCGCGTAGCGGCTGATGACGATGTGCATCGTGCGTCTCCCTGCCCCGAACTGCGTAAGAAATGCTGCTCTTCCGGCGCCCTGCATGCAACGATATTGGTCAGCAACGGCCTCACGCTTCCGTTCAGGGGCCGGCAGCTACGCTTTGGCGCCTAATGG
>JAQGHV010000119.1 GCA_028288785.1 Rhodospirillales bacterium
CAAGCTGCTTCCAGACCAGCACCATGGCGATGCAGCGGACCAAGCCGATCATGTATTCGGGCAGGTCTGAAAGGAACACGACCGATAGGACGAACATCAGCACCGGCCCGATGATGCAGTTCTGCACGAGCGAAAGCAGCAGGACCCGGCAGTCCTTGAAAACCTCTGGCACGCCTCGTAGCGGACGCGCGCCAATGGCGGATACATCATCAGGATCAGCCCAATGGCGATCGGCAGGTTGGTGCCGTTGACAGACAGCGCCTCGAGCGCCGCCGGCAAACCGGGGATCAGGTTGCCGACCGCGATGCCGAGTGCCATTGCGGCAAAGATCCAGAGTGTCAGGCCCGGGTCTAGCAAGGACAGGCGGCGCAGCGCGGCCTCGGTCATAGGCGGTCTCCCGTGGAGGCTGGGCCTGCGGAGCCCGCGAGTGGCAAGGCGACATCAAGCAGCGATGCGCAGGCGCCGGAGCGGCCGCCACAGCAATCCTCAACCAGAAAGGCAACCAGGGCGCGGATGCCCGCCAGGTCGGCGCCATAGAACACTTCGCGGCTTTCCCGCCTGGCGTTAGATCAGCCCCGCTCAGGTGAGGATCGCCAGGTGGGTCGACCTGGTGTTGGGAAGCGTGCCGATTCCCGCGCGCGACCTCACTGGCGGGCAGCCCGTCAGGACCTTGCTGCAGCAGTAAGCGGAACACCTGGAGGCGGGTGTCTTGGGCAAGCGCGGCAAAGCTCCCAACAGCGGTGTTTTCATCCATAATTCGGGAGTAGGCGAATTGTCGATGCGAACAAGCAGTGGCTGCCTTAACCGGTCCCGCTGAGGCTATCGTCAGGCCATGCCCGACGCGACCGGTCCGTGACTGCCTCCCGCTTCGTCGCCGCCATCGTCGCCGCGCAGGTGCTGGCGCAGATCGGCACGTTCACGCTGCCGGCGCTGCTGCCAGGCTACATCGCGCGATGGTCGCTTTCAGGTGCCGAAGCGGGCTGGCTCATCGGCGCCTTCTTCGCGGCCTATGTCGCGGCCGTGCCAGTGCTGGTTGCGCTAACCGACCGCATCCCGGCGCGGCGCATCTACATGCTGGGGACCGGGCTGACGGCGCTGTCGCATCTTGGCTTCGCCTTGTTCGCTGACGGGTTCTGGAGCGCGCTCGTGCTCCGCCTCGTCGCAGGCGCCGGCTGGGCTGGCTGCTATATGCCGGGCCTCAAGGTGCTGGCAGACCGGCTGGAGGGCGCCGAACAGTCGCGCGCGGTCGGGATGCATGCCGCCGGCGTCGGCGTCGCGGGTGCCTCGTCCTTCGCCGTTGCCGGCGCGCTTGATTCACTCGCCGGTCCGGGCGCTGCCTTCCTGTTCGGGGGCGCGGCCGCCCTTGTGGCACTGGTGATCGGCGCGGCCACCATGCCGCATGATGCGCCGCATCGGGAGGCAGGACGAAGCTCCCCGGCGCTGCTCGATTTCCGCCCCGTGCTGCGCAACCGGGCCGCCATGGCCTGGATCGCCGGCTACACCGTCCACACCTGGGAACTCGCGGCCCTGCGCGCCTGGGGCGTGACCTTCCTCGCCGCCGGCATCGCCGGGCACGGTGCACCAACCTGGTTGCCGGGCCCGAGCGCGATCTTCACCGCGGCAGGGCTGCTCGGCATCTCCGTCTCGCTCACCGGCAACGAGGTGGCGCAGCGTTTCGGACGCTTGCGCGTCGTGACCGTGGCGATGGGGGCCGGTGCGGTCTTCGCCCTGCTGACCGGCAGTTCGGCCTTGGTCTCGGCACCCATGGCGGCACTCTGCGTGCTCACCTGGAATGCGGCGATCTATCTCGACAGTTCCGCATTGACGGCCGGCACGGTGCAGGCGGCAGACAAGGATCGGCGCGGCGCGACCATGGGGCTGCACAGCATGTGCGGCTATGCGGGAGGCTTTCTCGGTCCGGTCATCGTCGGCTTCGCACTCGACCTCGCCGGCCCGGACGATTGGACGCAGTGGGCGCTGGCGTTCGGTCACCTCGCGCCAGTGACGCTTGTCGGACTCTGGGTGGTGCGTCGCCTCGGCCGCACCCGGTAACGCCGCTCAGCGGCGCAATGCGATCGGGATGAGCGGCAGCACCAGCGCGGCGTTCACCGCCGCGGCGCCGAGCAGGACAAGGAGCGTGCCGGACGGGCCCAACCACTCCAGCAGCCAGGTGCCCAGTAGCGGCGCCACCGCCGTAGCCAACAGCACAGGCAGCGCGAGACGACCCATCAGGATCGCATATCCATCGCGCCCAAACATGGCCAAGGGCACGGTGCCCCGAGCGATGGAGCGGATGCCACTGCCCATGCCGTAGATGATGATGCCGGCAGCTGCGACCTCGCTGAAGCCGGCCAGCACGAGGATGCCGGTCACCACCAGAACGGTGGACGCCAGGAGGCTCCAGATCGCATGCGTCTTACGGCCGAACATCATCTCCAGGATGCGCCCGGCGACCTGGCTGGGGCCGATGAGCGCACCAAGGCCTACGGCAGCACCGAGCGTTAGTCCCTGTGCCTGCAGCAGGGTTGGAAGCTGCACGGCGATAACCGTCATCGTCGTCGAGGCGAGGGTGAAGCCGGCCGCGAGGAGCAGGAAGGGCAAACGTTGATCGGTGCGCAGGCTTCCAGGGGCATGTGCGCCAGCGGTCTTCGAAACAGGCGTGCGCGGCGCCTCGCGCGGCAGGCCCAACAGGTACAGCGGTAATACGACGGCGGCATGGACGGCGGCGTAGGCCATGCAGGTGCCGCGCCAGCCAAGCGTCTCGGCGAGCAGTGCGGTGATCGGCCAGCAGACGGTGCTGGCGAAGCCGCCGAACAGCGTGACCTGGGTAATCGCCGGGCGCGCCTCGTCCCCATAGATGCGCCCGAGCGTCGAGAAGGCAGGGTCGTAGAGACCGGCCCCCATCCCGGCGCCGATCACGACCCAGCTGGCGATGAAGCACGGCAGGTTCGGCGCGAGGCCCAGCCCTAGCAGGCCAACGCTCAGCAGCACGGCGCTCGACGCCAGCACCGGGCGGCCGCCGCGGCGCTCGATGATGTGCCCGATGCGGGGTGAGACCAGGCCAGAGACCAGCAGGCCGACCGACAGCGCCCCGAAGACCCAGAAGAGCGACCAGCCAGTATCGGCCGCGATCGGGCCGGCGAGGAGCGACAGGAGGTAGTAGGACGACCCCCAGGCCAGGATCTGCGCGATGCCGATCGCGGAGACGACGATCCAACGGGGCCGCGACATGGCCGCATCGTCAGCACCGCGGCCCTCCACAAGGCTCACACGAAGGTCTCCGCAGAGACGTGAGATACGCCGGAAGTCTCATCGCTCATGATGGCTGGGGATCCGTCTGGTCGCCCTCTCCGAGCGATCGTTGCAACAGGACGGTATCAAGCCACACGCCGTGCTTATGGCCGACCGAGCGCAGTGCCCCGATCAGGCGAAATCCGAAGGCTTCATGCAGCCTTACTGAAGCCAAGTTCGCGCTGTCTCCGACGACCGCGATCATCTGGCGATATCCGAGCGCCTCGCAACGCTCGATCAGCGCGTGCAACAGGGTGCGGCCAATGCCCCGCCCGATGCAGTCGTGCCGGACATAGACGGAGTTCTCGACCGTGTTCACATAGGCGATGCGCGGGCGGTATGCGCCTGCATAGGCATAGCCGAGGACAGCACCGCCCACATCCACCGCAACAAGGTACGGCAGCCCGCGCTCGACGATTGCAACTCGCCGCTGGCGCATGTCCTCGACGCTAGGCGCTTCCGTCTCGAAGGATCCCTTCCCGTGTTGAACGTGATGACCGTAGATCGCCGCGATGGCGACGATGTCGTCATCGCTTGAGGGCCGGATCTGGAAGGAAGGCTGTAGCGCAGCGGCGCTCGACGTTTGTTTCGTGTCCATGCAGGCACTCTGCGGCTTTTTCGGCGCGCAGCAAGATGTGGCCTCGGCCTTGAGTTCTGGCTTGGGCGCGCAGCAGACACCTTGCGGGGTCGCGGGTGTGCAGCAACTCGAGGAGGCGGCCGGGGCTCGGTCGGTCGAGCATACGCCGGTCTCCGGCAACACCAGCTCGACGCGCCGGGACGCTGCGACATCACCCGCCAGGAAGGCGGCGATCGAGCGAACCTGCTCATGCCCGGTCGCCAGCAGGAAGGTCGGCGCGCGGCCGTAACTCTTCATGCCGGCGATGTAGAAGCCTGCCTCGGGGTGCCGGAGTTGGGCCTCGCCATGCGGCCGGACCGACCCGCAGGAATGCAGGTTAGGGTCGATCAGCGGCGCCAGCGCCGGTGTCGCCTCCACCGCCGGGTCAAGGCCAAGCCGCACCTCACGCAGGAAGGACAGGTCGGGCCGGAAGCCTGTCGCGACGATCATGCGGTCGGCCTGCACGGTCGTCGAGGTTCCGTCCTGCCGGCCGGTGACGGTGAGCCTGCCGTCCATCGTCCCGATGCGGTCGATCAGGAACGGAGCGAGCGCGGTCACCGCCCCGCTGTCGACCAGCGCCTGCGCCCGGGCGCCGAGCGCGCCGCGCTGGGCGAGCCCGTCGCGCGCACCGCCTCCGAAGTTCACCGCACCTAGGGGACGGCGAAAGGCCCACAGGATGCGCGTGCCAGGTTCGCTCTTTGCGAGATACCCAAGATCGAGCACTGCATTCATCGCCGAATGGCCCGCACCGACGACGAGCGTGGTGCGGCCGGCATAGATGATACGCTGGGCGCCGAGCACATCGGGGATGCCATAGGCGATGCGGTCGGCCCGAGCGATCTCGCCGGGCGCGGGCATGCCATGGCTGCCGGCCGGGTTCGGCGCGTACCAACTGCCCGAACAGTCGATCACGGCGCGCGCCTCGATCGCCTGCATGCCGCAGCAGGTCTCGACATGCAGGACCAAGGGGGCGGCGTCACGTCCTTGACCGTCGTGCAGGCGGCCGATGTCGCGGCGCGCGACGCCTATTACCCGCGCGCCGGTGCGGATGCGCCCGCGCAGGGCGGCGGTGGCGGCGAGCGGCGCCAGGTAGCGGTCCACGAGATCACCGCCGGTTGGATAGGCATCAGGGTCCGGCGCCGCCCAGCCCTCGGCTTCGAGCAAGGCGCGCGCAGCCGCATCCGTGTTGAAGGCCCAGGGGGAGAACATGCGAACATGTCGCCAGGAGCGGACGGCGTGGCCGATCGCCACTCCGGCCTCGAGGACCAGGGGTTCGAGCCCGCGCGCGAGCAGTTGCGCCGCGGCCGCGAGGCCGACAGGGCCGGCACCGATGATGGCAACGGGGAGCGTGGTCTGTGTCATTACTGTCCTCCCTGATGCATCGAAGATTGATGTATGCGCGCGTGAAAGCAGGAGAGGCGGTGCACGGTTAGCACCCTGGCTTGCAGGCGCGGGCCCGGTCGGCCGCGGCGAAGGCGCGGCCGGTATCCTGCAGGGCGGTGGTCGCATCCATCCAGGCGTCGAGCGCCACGCGAAAGGCACTGCGGCCGGCATCGGTGAGCTCATAGACGCGCCGCTGGCGGCCCTGGACAACCTCCTCGGTCGCGGTGACGAAGCCGCCGGTCTCGAACTCCCTTAGCACCGGGTAAATCGTACCCTCGGTAGGCGAGCAGCAGCCGCCGGTGGTGTGTGCGACGGCACGGGCAACCTCGTAGCCGTGCATCGGCCCGTCATGCAGGACCCGCAGGATGAAGAATTTCGACAGGCCCATTTTGATCGTGCCCGCCCAATAGTCGCGGGAGGCGTAGTCGACACGGGGGACGAGCAGGGGCCTAATGGCTTTCATGGATGCGGTTTATACATTGTGGGTCGATGCATCAAGCGTGACGTGCATCGGCGCAGCACCGGCGCGTCGGCGGCCCCACCCCCCAGCCTCCACCAGTGAGCCCCGGGGGGTGGGAACACCACATCCTCAGCAAGGGGAAAAAGGTTGAGCACTCTGCCCAGCCGCCTTCACGCTTCGTGTTAGCGTAAGCAGGTGCTCCGTGACCGGGTTCACCCAGTCCGGATCTGGCCGAGGGGCGGGCGTAGGTTCTGGGTGGACCTGATCTCGCAAACCCTTGAGCAGCGCGCGGATCTCCGCGTTCTCGGCGATGTCCGGCATCGCGCCATTCTCGTTGAGCGGGATGATTCTTCGCCATCCTATGATCTGCCCTTGATCGTCGTAGGCGGGGGTGGCGCCCTCCAGCAGCGCGACTTCCGGCGCGATCTGCGGCACGATGTCGGCCGCGATCGTCGGCCCCCGCAACGGCTCCGGCGTCTGGGCGCGTGCGATCGCCAGCTTGGCGGGGATCGCACGGAGGCGTGCAGCCCCCGCCGAGCTTTCCTCGTCCGCCTTGGGCCGCGGCTTCAGCAGCCACCACGCCGCATAGGCGAAGCCCGCAGCACAGATCACCAGGATCGCGACCAGGGCAAACCGGATCAGCACCTCCAGCTCGGCCGCGGGCTGGCGATGTCCGGAACGAAGCTACCGGTTTGGGGGCGGAGTCACCATGAACGCGGCGCGCTCCACTGCGGCATCGTCGGCCAGGAGCTCGCCCCGGTGCTCGGCCGCGACCTTCTGCTGCCATGCCGCGTAGCCGACCTTCTTCCCGTACCGATCCATCAGCCGCATGGCCTCCACTTGCGTCGTCATCTCCGAATTCGCGCGGGCGCGCACGCGGGCATAGGTCGGCCCGGCCTTTGGCGCGGACCACGGCTCGGGCTTGGGCTCCTTGCCAGCGATGGGGAACGCTCGCCGCAGGTGGCGGATTATGTCTCCGAGACCGGCGGTCACCAGCGCCATGAAGAACAGAAAACAGACCAGAGCATCAGGTTGTCGGAACGCATCGCATTGATCGCGACGACGTCTGGAGGCCTGCTGTAGGTGTCCGACCCGACCCCGATGCCGGCGACCAAACTGGCCACGTTGAACAACACGAAGATGCCTGCGACGAAGTAGACCATCCGCCCCTCCATTTCTGTTGCGCAACCATACCGCAGGTCGGTTCTGGGAGGGGAGGGGCACCCGTAGCAGGTCAGTTCAGAAAACGCCGCGGCGCCGGCGACCGGCGCGGATTGCACCAGCTCGGCCTCGGCTACAGCCGGCGCCTGGGCCGAGGCCGGCGCCGCCTCGTAAAACCTTCAGCTCTCCACGTAGCCGCACTCTGGCATCGTGCAGGCCAGGAAGATGCGGTGAACCTCTGGGCCGCCGGCGCTTGGCTTGCGCCGATCCTCCCTGCAGGTCAGGACGCCCGCGCCGCACCGCGGGCAGTCGCCGGCGGAGATCGGGCCGCCTTCTCCCGGCTTCGCCGCAGGCCGGGGCAGCGGCCTGGAGCCGCCGAGGATCATCAGCTCCGCGGCGCGGCCAAGCACTCGCCCGACATCGATGGGCGTGGTGATCCCGAACTGGCGAAGGTGTTCGATCGCCGACAGGGCTGCGACGTCGAGCGGATCCGCCCCCGCTTCGTTCGCAACTCGCAGTTGCCCAAGCGTATTTACAAGCGACACATCGGTCCCCTTCTTCGGAACGGCTCGCCTCAATGTAGCTGTACCACGCTGGGTGCGCAACGATGTGTCGCGAGCGCGGTGCGGCGGTGATGCGCCGGCGGTCTCTCTTCGCCGTGCTGGGGCTGCCCTTGGCGCCCTACGCCTGTCCTGGCTGCGGTGCCTGTGAACCGCCGTGAATTTGGACTGCTTCCGCAGCGCAGCCGAGCAAATCCGGCTTTTTAACCTTTGGCGATCTCTTCGCGGATCAGACCGATGATGCTGTCCATTCCAACCACCAAGCCATGCGCCTGCATCAGCAAGCCGGCCGTCTCTGCTGTCACGCCGCGCACTGCCGAGAACTGGCTGGCGGGCCTCAACGCGCCGCGCGCGGCCGAGCTCATCCGGCTCATGGCTGCGAACGACGACGTCGCCGCCGAAGTCCTGGGTCTCGTAGAGGAGTGCCGGTGCGAAGCATCATGATCAAATGGGGCCGCCCTCCGGGTGAGTCCGTGCTGCCCGGCAAGATGCTGGTGAACACGCGCTGGCTGCGCATCGCGCTGCCGCCGGGCGGGCTGTTCGCGTCCTGGGGCGCGGCGCTGCATGCGGCGCGGCAGTCGCTCGGCGCGCGCCTCGGCTCGCGCCACTGATCACAACGAAGGGGGCAGGGGATGAGCAGCGTTGCATGGACCGCGGTGGAAGATGAACGCCTGCGCCAGCTTTGGCCCGCGGCCTCTCGGCGCGGCAGATTGGCCTGGCCATGGAGCGGAGCCGGTGTGCCATCTTCAGCCGCGCCCATCGCCTGGGCTTGCCGGCGCGGCCCGCCCCGATCGCCGCCGTTCGCGCGCCCGCGGTGGTGACCGCGCGATGCCTTGCCCGGGCCGCGCGCATCGCGCACCTCACGCCGCGGTCGCCGCGTGCGGTGGAT
>JAQGHV010000132.1 GCA_028288785.1 Rhodospirillales bacterium
CCCTCCTCCACCGCGCGGCCGGCATACATCACCGCCACCCCGGTCGGCGATTTCACCGGCGACGCCGAGGTCGTGCGTCACGAACACCACGCCCATGCCGAGTTCCTGCTGCAATTGCAGCAGCAGCGGCAGGATCTGGATCTGCTCCGTCGCATCGAGAGCGGTGGTCGGCTCATCGGCCAGCAGCAGCTTCGGCCGGCACGCGAGTGCCACCGCGATCATCGCGCGCGTGCCGTGCCGATCCGCCCAATTCAGGCCGTGCCTCGCCGTTACTGCTCAGCAATTGAGCAGCTCCATTGTCGCACCGTGAGAATTGCGGCACTCCACCGATTATGGCGAGGCGGCCACGAAACAACCCTCATGCAGCCTTGGCAAAGCCGCGTCGCCGCCTTGACGCGGCGCCACCTTCTCATCTCCAGGAGGGTTCCGCCATGCGTCGCATCCTTACCGCCACCGTGCTCTGCGCCAGCGTGATGCTCGCGGGCTGCGTCAACAAGGATGGCAGCACGAACTGGGGCGATACCTTGGCACTCGGCGCCGGCATCGGGCTGGGTGCGGCGCTGATCGCCGTCGCGGCGTCGGGTGATGGCGGCGGCCGCAGTCGCGATCGCGGCTACGCACGGAACGACGGGCGGCGTGGCTATGCGTACAACCAGGGCCGCAACTACCGCTGACCCGAGGCCCGGCTACGTCAGGCGCGCGATGGGTGCGACGAATTGCGGCTCGGTGTCCCAGGGGAACAGGATCCAGGTCTCCTGGCTCACCTCGGTGATGAAGGTATCGACCAGCGGCTTGCCCGCTGGTTTCGCATAGACCGTCGCGACATGCGCGCCCGGCAGCAGGGCGCGTACCACCCGCAGCGTGGTGCCGGTATCCACGAGGTCATCGATCACCAGCCAGCCGGTGCCATCCCCCGCCGCGACCGGAGACTTCACCACCCGCGCCTCGCCCCGCTCCTCCTCGTCATAGGTGACGATCGAGATCGTCTCCACGACGCGGCACTCCAGTTCGCGGGCGATCACGGCCGCCGGGATCAGGCCACCGCGGGTGATCGCGACGATGCCGGTCCACGGTCCCAACTCCAGCAGCCGCCAGGCGAGCGCGCGGGAATCACGGTGCAGCTGGTCCCACGTGACGGTGAAGTACTTCACTGCCATCAGAACAGCTTGCCACCATCGGGTACGCGGAAATCCGGCTTCACGAGCACCACGGCGCCATTCTCGTCCGGCAGCCCCAGCACCAGCACCTGGCTCTCAAAGCCGCCGATCCGGCGGGGCGTGAAGTTCACCACAGCCAGCACCTGGCGCCCGATCAGCCGGTCCAGGGAATAATGGGCGGTGATCTGCGCCGAGGATCGCTTGACGCCGATCTCCGCCCCGAAATCGACCGTGACCTTGATGGCCGGCGTTCGGGCCTCGGGGAAGGGTTCCGCCTCGATGATGGTGCCGACCCGGATGTCGAGCCGCTCGAAATCGGCGAAGGCGATGATCTCTGCCATGCCCCAGGCTAGCGGAGGGCGGCGCCGCACGGTAGGGGCGTGTTGCAGCCCGATGCGGAAAGGGCTCCAATGCCCCCTGCTCCCTGTCAACCACCGAGGCGGCCCGAACGCCCCCGAGCAAGCTGGACCCGCAACGCCATGACCCGCGATTTCCACACACACGGCCGCAGCGCGGCCTATGCCGCCAACGGCATGGCCGCAACCTCCGTTCCCGCCGCGACGCTCGCCGCACTGGATGTGCTGCGCACCGGCGGCAATGCGCTCGACGCCGCCATCGCCGCGGTCGCGGTCTTGTGCGTGGTGGAGCCGCAATCGACCGGCATCGGCGGCGATTGCTTCTGCCTCTACGCGCCGGCGGGCTCGAGCAAGCCCATCGCGATAAACGGCTCGGGCCGGGCGCCGCGCGGTGCGGATTACGCGGCACTGAAGGCGGTCGGCGTGGAGGCGATCACGCCGACTTCGCCGCATTCGGTCACGATCCCCGGCGCGATCTCCGCCTGGGCGCTGCTCAACCGCACGCATGGGCGTAAAGACCTTGGCGAGTTGCTGCAGCCGGCGATCCGCTATGCCGAGGAAGGCTTCCACCTCACCCCGCGCGTGGCATGGGATTGGAAGGGTGCGGTCGGCAAGCTCTCCCATCACCCGGCCACGGCGCGGCGCTTTCTGCGCGCTGGCCAGCCCTATGGCCTCGGCGAGCGCTTCGTGCAGCCGGAGCTCGCGGCCACGCTGCGCGCCATCGCCGCCAAGGGTGCGAGCGCCTTCTATGAGGGCGAAGTCGCGGCCGACATGGTCG
This sequence comes from Rhodospirillales bacterium, assembly GCA_028288785.1. Lineage (GTDB taxonomy): Bacteria > Pseudomonadota > Alphaproteobacteria > Acetobacterales > Acetobacteraceae > Plastoroseomonas. The sequence continues at coordinate 2,292 of JAQGHV010000132.1, forward strand.
CCACGCTCCGCGCCGCCGGCGGTACCCACACCGAGGAAGACTTCGCCCGCGGCGCCACCGTAGCCGAGTTCGTGGAGCCGATTACCACGCGCTGGGGCGGGGTCGACGTGTACCAGTGCCCGCCCAATGGGTCCGGCCCGATCGTGCTGGAGATGCTCAACATCCTGAACGGCTTCGACACCCCCAGCGAGGGTCCGCTCTCGACCGAGCGGCTGCACCGTCATATCGAGGCCGGGCGCCTCGCCTATCGCGACCGCGACGCCTTCCTGGCCGATCCGGCGCGTGCCGATGTACCGACCGAGCACCTGATCGACCCCGCCTATGGCGAGGCACTGCGGTCTCTCATCCGCGATGACCGCGCCATGCCGCAACTGCCGCCCGCCGGCACCAGCGATCTCGCGCGCCACAAGGACACGGTCTACCTCACGGTTGTCGATCGCGACGGCAATGCGTGCAGCTTCATAAACTCCCTGTTCGAGGGATTTGGCTCGGGCATCCTTGCCGAGGGCGCCGGCGTAATGCTGCAGAATCGCGGCTACGGCTTCCGCTTCCAGGACGGCCACCCGAACTGCATCGAGGGCGACAAGCGCCCGATGCACACGATCATCCCCGGCATGGTCTATTCCGGCGGCAAGGCGATCATGCCCTACGGCGTCATGGGCGGGCATTTCCAGCCGATGGGGCAGACGCTGTTCCTGTCCAACCACTTCGAGTTCGGCCTCGACGTGCAGGCCGCCCTTGACCTGCCGCGTCTGTTCCCGACCGGCGGCAAGGTGCAGCTGGAGCGCGGGATTCCCACCAGCGTCATCGATCGCCTGAACCGCCTTGGACACAATTGCGAGGTTATCGACAAGCCGCATGGCGGCGGCCAAGCAATTCTGATCGACCACGCGCGCGGCGTCCTCATCGGTGGCTCCGACCCGCGCAAGGATGGTTGCGCGATGGGATATTAGGGCAATGAGCGCGACCGAACCCTGCGACCTCACCGCGACCGAAGCGCGCGGTCTGATCGGGCGGAAGGCACTCTCGCCGGTGGAGCTGCTGCATAGCTGCTTCAGCCGGATCGATGCTGTGAACCCGGCGGTCAACGCCATCGTCGCCGAAGATCGCGAGGCTTCCCTGGCGGCCGCCGTGGACGCGGAGCAGGCGGTGATGCAGGGCGACACGCTCGGCGTGCTGCATGGGCTGCCGGTGGGCATCAAGGACCTCGAAGAGGTGAAGGGCCTGCGCACCACCTATGGCAGCCCGATCTTCCGTGACTTCGTCCCTGAGGCCGATTGCGGCATGGTCGCGAACCTGCGCCGCGCCGGCGCGGTGATCCTGGGCAAGACGAACACGCCGGAGTTCGGCGCGGGCGCAAATACCCGCAACACGGTTCATGGCGCGACCGGCAATCCGTTCGACCCGTCGAAGAGCGCGGCTGGTTCGTCCGGTGGTTCGGCGGTTGCACTCGCGGCGGGCATGGCGCCGCTGTGCTCGGGCTCAGACACCGGCGGTAGCCTGCGCAATCCGGCGGCGTTCTGCGGCATCGTGGGCTACCGCCCCTCCCCCGGCCTGGTGCCGTCCGAAAAGCGTGGCCATGGCTGGTCGAACCTGCCGGTGCTGGGGCCAATGGCGCGGAACGTGGCGGATACCTGCCTGGTGCTTTCGGCGATGGCATCGGACGACGCGCGCGATCCGCTCGCCTACACGCTGCATGACCGCGCAGTGCGCGGGAAGGCGGCGCTGTTCTCGCCGCCGCGCAACATCGATCTCGCGGGGCTTCGGCTCGCTTTTACGCCGGATTTCGACCTGGCGCCCACCGAGAAGCACGTGCGGGACGTCTTTGCCGAGCGGGTCGCCGCCATCGCGCCGCTATTCGCCGGCGCCACGGAAGCGAGCCCCGACTGCACTGGCGGCGACGAGGCCTTCGAGATCCTGCGTGCCACCAGCTTCCTGGCGGCACACGGCCAGAAGGTGCGCGAGCGGCCGCAGGATTGCGGCCCCAACATCATCGCCAATGTCGAGGAGGGGATGGGCTACAGCCTCGAGGACTACGCCCGGGCCGCGACGATCCAGACGCGCATGTACCGGGCGTGGCAGGGCTTCTTTGCAAAGCACGACGTGCTGATCACGCCGTCCATCACGATCAGTCCGCGCCCGTGGCGGGAGCTGTATCCGGCGGAGATCGACGGCCAGCCGACGCGCACCTACTTCCACTGGCTGTCGCTCGCCTACTACGTGACCTTGGTAGGCCACCCGGCGGTGTCGCTGCCGATGGGTGT
>JAQGHV010000157.1 GCA_028288785.1 Rhodospirillales bacterium
GTGATCCGCAGCGAAGTAGTCAGCTCCTTCAAGGAATTCGTTTAGCTCTGGGCGACCCCAATCCAGGATGAGCCTTCCGTCTGGCTCGATGGCTGTAATGGTTGGAAACTCGTCGTGGTAGTTACCCATTACGTCTTCCCAAGCTTGTTGAACTTCAATGGTATCGCCTGATAGTAAGTTATTTGGATTCATATTGCTTTTTATATTAACACATTCATAAATTCTGTCACGACCACGTGCGTGTAATCCTCCGCTCCCGTGCTACCCACTCAGCGCGGTAGGTTAGTGCCGTACTAACAAGCACTACTGAGTTGATGAACACACTGCGCGGCTTTCCAACAAAGGCATCCCTGCCACCCGGCAAGTCAGATTGTAGGTTGCTACATAGCTGGCTAATTTTCTTATCGCTAAACGTCACCCCGTGCGTTCGGTGGGCAAACTCGTTCCGAACGCGCCGTATTAGGTGGCACTCGCGGTGCTCGTGTTCGCTGATAAGCCCAAGCGCGAACGTCGCTTCAATCCGAGCAGAAAAGTTGCCGAGAGGAGCTGAGCCTCCATCCAGCAGTGGACTAGCTGCCTTGTCCGACACCATGAACGCGCGGAGCGTCTCGCCCAGGCGCTCGTCAATGACAGCTGCACCGACGAGCGCAGCACCGCGATCCGTCTCCCCCTGAAACTCTTTGAGGAATGCCGATAAGTCCTTGATATCCTCTTCACGCATAGCTGCACCTCTAGGAAGAATGTCTTCGCACGGATTTAGCACGGAAATCGCGTGTGCTGTGGCGAGGCGGTATGGTCGAGATGATGAGGTAGGGAGGGGCTGAAGGTCAGCGTTTTCAGAAACTTGCGGGCGGCATGAGGAGCTATGAGGCGTCCTGAATATCTGCCTCAAACCGCTTGGGAAGCTGACGTTCTACCTCTGAACTACGCCCGCGCCGGAGCCGACCTAACTACCCCAGGCTTGCCTTAGCGGCAAGGCGCGCGCTAAGACCGAGGGGCACGGGGGTGACCCGGGGCCCTCGCGATTTGTCCGGCCTGCTTGCGGCGAAGTGAAATAAGCGCGCTAAACGGCCGTGGGGCAGCAATGCCCCCGCCCTCTCGGAGGGGCCGGACGCCCGTATTCTATTGCAGGTGTCCCGATGTCCGAACCCGATCGCCCCGCCTACCGCCCCGCCACGCTCCTGGTCCATGGCGGCACCATGCGCAGCCAGTTCGAGGAGACCGCCGAGGCGCTCTACCTCACCTCCGGCTTCGTCTATGAGAGCGCGGAGCAAGCCGAGGCGACCTTCGCCGGCACCGTCCATCACTACCAGTATTCCCGCTTCGGCAACCCGACCGTCTCCATGCTCGAAGCCCGCCTGGCTGCCCTTGAGGGCGCCGAGGCGTGTCGCGCCACCGCGACGGGCATGGCCGCGGTGCACGCGACGATGCTCTCCCACCTCAAGGCCGGTGACCGCCTCGTGGCGTCCCGCGCGCTGTTCGGCTCCTGCCACTGGATCGTCTCGACCTTGCTGCCGCGCTACGGCATCGAGGCCGAGTTCGTGGATGGCGGCGACCTGGAGCAGTGGGAGCGTGCCCTGTCGCGCCCCGCCAGCATGGTCCTACTGGAGACCCCGTCCAACCCGATGCTGGAGATGGTGGACCTCAAGGCGGTCTGCGACCTGGCGCACAAGGCCGGCGCGATCGTCGTGGTGGACAATGTCTTCGCAACGCCGCTGCTGCAGCGGCCGATGGAGTTCGGCGCCGACGTCGTCGTCTATTCCGCGACCAAGCATTTCGATGGCCAGGGCCGGGTGCTCGGCGGCGCGATCCTCGCCGGCAAGGCGTGGGTCAACGACGTGCTGCAGCCCTTCATCCGCAACACCGGCCCCTCGATCAGCCCGTTCAACGCCTGGACCATCCTGAAGGGGCTGGAGACGCTGCACCTTCGCGTGCCGGCGATGTGCCGGAGTGCGGCCGTCGTCGCCGACATGCTCGCCGAGCATCCGGCGATCGTCCGCGCTCTGTATCCCTTCCGCGCCGACCATCCGCAGCAGGCACTCGCGATGAAGCAGATGAGCGCGGGCGGCACCCTGGTCACCTTCGAGGTGAAGGGCGGCAAGGCGGCGGCGTTCCGCGTGCTGAACGCGCTGCGCCTCATCCGGGTGTCCAACAACCTCGGTGATTCCAAGTCGCTGGTGACCCATCCCGCGACCACCACGCATATGCGCGTGGGGGCGGAGGAACGCGCCCGCCTCGGGATCAACGACGGCACGGTGCGCCTGTCCGTGGGCCTCGAGGATGTCGGCGATCTCATCGAGGACCTCGCCATCGCGCTGGGTCAGGCATGAGGCGCGCGAGCTGCGCGCATCGCGCGGATACCGCGCCTCCGATCCAGGCCCGGTTCGCAAGGCCCGCCGAGCACCGGACGGTCGCCGCCTGCAGTCCGGCGAGCCAGTGGCCGGCGGCCACGTTCCGTGCCTGAGGGCGCAGGACTCTCATACCAGCGGTCATCCTTCAGGGCCGCTGGTATGAGTCTTTACACGCACCCCTCTCCGGCCCTTTGATCGCGCCGGAGGAGCAGCCCATGTCACGGCAGGACGCCTTCGAGGCCTTGACGCGCGGTGTTCGCGTCACGGTGCGCGCCTTCTACCTGGCGGATCAATCGGAGCCCGAGATCCGCCGCTACGTGTGGGCGTACCGTGTCACCATCGCCAATGAGGGTGTCGAGACGGTGCAGCTCGTGCATCGCACCTGGATGATCACCGATGGCCTCGGCCGAACCCAGCGCGTGCACGGCACCGGCGTGGTCGGGGAGCAGCCGGTGCTGGAGCCAGGCGAGAGCTTCGAATACACCTCCGGCACGCCACTCGCGACGCCCTCGGGCTTCATGCACGGGCACTACCACATGATGGTGACGTCCAGCGGCGAGAGCTTCAACGCGATGATCCCGGCGTTCAGCCTGGACAGCCCGCATGCCACGAGCGGGCGGGTCCACTGAGAACATCGGTCATGAAGAAGGCCCCTTGGTGTTTTTTTGTGGCCACAGGCGGGTGCCACCTGCGGCGGCTTGCCTCGCCGAAATATCGGCAGCGTCCGTCGCGCCTGCGGCGCGTGACGCGCGCCAATGGTCACTTGGCGTGGGCGTTGGTATCAGGCGGCGCGGACCTGCGGCGGCTTCGCTTCACCGGACGGCCGGCGACGCTCGGCATACCCCGAACACTCGCGCCGGTGTTATGACGCAAGCTTGTGCGACGGCGGGGCGCCACCACGTCACCTCTAAACTGGGCGCAACCACGCGGCGAGGATATTCCCGGCCGCCGCAGAGTTACAGGAAGCCAAGGCTGTGAATATCCACACTCCGAATGGCCCAATCGAAGCCGACACTGCCAGCACCGAGCCACGGCCAAGCCGCGCGGAGGCCGAGGCGGCCGTGCGGACGCTGCTACGCTGGAGCGGGGACAATCCCACCCGCGAGGGCCTGCGCGACACGCCTGCCCGCGTCGTCCGGTCCTATGAGGAATTCTTCAACGGCTACGCGACCGACCCGGTCGAGCTGCTGGCCCGTTCCTTCGAGGAGACCGATGGCTACGACGAGATGGTCGTGCTGCGCGACATCCGGCTCGAGAGCCATTGCGAGCACCACATGGTGCCGATCATCGGGCGCGCTCATATCGCCTACCTGCCTGCCGGACGCGTCGTGGGAATCTCGAAGCTCGCGCGCGTGCTGGAAGTCTACTCCAAGCGCCTGCAGATTCAGGAAAAGCTCACCGCTCAGGTCGCAAATACCATCAGCGAGGTGCTGAAGCCCAAGGGCGTGGCCGTGGTGATCGAGGCCTCACACCAGTGCATGACGACGCGTGGCGTCCACACGCCTGGTGTCACGATGGTGACCAGCCACATGCTCGGCGCCTTTCGGGACAATGCCTCCACCCGGCGCGAGTTCCTGGCGCTGATCCAAGGCCATCGCGGCACCGCCGAGGGCTGATCAGCTGCGGGGCAGGGTCTCCTGCTCCACCGGCGCCGCCGCGGGGGCTGCGCGATCGGTATCCATCAGGGCGGCGCGCAGATTGCGCCGGACCTGGAATTCGAACTCGACGTTTAGATCTTCCATCGACTGGCGAATTATGGCGTCGGCATTGCGCAAGCGCGCGCTCTCATCTCCGGCGGGTTGGTTTGCGGTACGGCGGACCTCGGCTTCGGCGAAGCCGCGCAACTCGCCCTCGGCGGTACGCAGTTCCAGGCGGCAGCGAAGCACGCAGTCGAGCCGCTCGGTTCCACCGCTGAAAATCCCACCGGCGGATGACCCGCTACGGGTGAGGAGTGCGGTCTGCACCATGAAGCGACCGACACCATCGCGCCCACTGGCGGATAGCCGGTCTTCCGCCATCGTGAGCATGGCCTGTGCAGGAATGATGGGAGTGGGTGGCGCCGCCGAAATCTGCAGCCCACCTGTCGCCGGCACGACCTCGATTGATGCGACATCGAGGCGTATCGGCGTGAGGTGTCTGTAGCTCAATGGGCCGGATTGGACCGGCGCCACACTTTCACGCGTGGCGCAGGCCGTCGCCAGAAACGCTAGACCAAGCGCAGGACGCCGACCAAATTCCATCATCCGAGCTCTCCATGTCGCCCTCTTCAATGGGTGCGGGAGCGCGACTTGTCGAGGCCACGATGGTCTCGGGTAGCGGCGCGGCGCTGCCCGAGAACTGGAGGCTTAGCCCTTCTTGGGTGCCGGCGTCGGGCGGGCGAACGGCGTGGCGCCAGCCGTTGGCTTCGGAACTTCCTTCTTCGGCTTCTTGGCTTCGCGGTTGCTCTTCTTCTGACCCTTGGCCAATGCACGTCTCCTGATAATTGCGGTTGTTTAAATCCGCCGCGGTCCTAGCAGCGTCACGAAGGCCAGCACGGCAAGCTGCGCCGCAAGTACCATCCCGAGCATGTCGGGGGAGCGCCTGCGCAACGTCCGTGCCACCCGCTGTGGCCGCGTCCTGGCCCACTGGGCAGCATCGCGGGCCTTTGTGCGGTGTTCGGGCATTCCTTCACTCTCGCTCCGCTCCTCTGCGGTACGATCTGAACGGACGGCTTGGTCGAACGTGTTCATAGTGTTCTCCTCCGTGGAAGAAGGATTTTATGCGCAGCGCGAGACGTTGCGAGTGGCATCCAGCGCACCTTTCCGTGCGCCGCGCCAGTGGCTTGGCGTTCGTCGCCGAAGTCTCCGGCAGCGCGACTGTCAGGGCCACTTCGCCTCGGGCGGCAGGGACATCAAAATCGCCTCGACATTGCCGCCGGTCTTCAGACCAAAGATCGTGCCGCGGTCCTGCAGCAAGTTGAACTCCACGTACCGTCCGCGCCGCACCAGTTGGTGCTCACGCTCGGCCTGCGTCCACGGCTCGTGCATACGCCGGCGGATGATGGCGCCATAGCTTGCCAGGAAGGCGCGGCCGACATCCTGGGTGAAGGCGAAATCCGCGGCACGATCGCCGCTGTCGAGATAGTCATAGAAGATGCCGCCGAGGCCGCGCGTCTCACCCCGATGGGGCAGGTAGAAGTACTCGTCGCACCACTTCTTGTAGCGCGGATAGTAGGTCGGGTCGTGCTTGTCGCAGGCGGCCTGGAAGCCGGCATGGAAGCTTGCCGCATCCTCCAGCGACTCCGGTGCCTTCATATCCATCGGCGTCAGGTCGCCGCCGCCGCCGAACCACGACTTGCTGGTGACGATGAAGCGCGTGTTCATGTGCGCCGCCGGCACCCTTGGGCTGCGCATGTGCGCCACCAGGGAGATGCCGGTGGCGAGGAAGCGCGGATCCTCCTCCGCGCCAGGGATCTGCTTGCGGAACTCCGGTGAGAACTCCCCGAACACGGTCGAGCAGTTCACGCCCACCTTCTCGAAGACGCGGCCTTTCATCACGCCCATCACGCCGCCACCGCCGCCCTCGCGGTCCCAGGGCGTGCGGGTGAAGCGGCCGGGCGGCATCGCGGCATGCGGGCCGCTGTCCAGCGCATCCTCAATGGACTCGAATTCGGTGCAGATCACGTCGCGCAGATGCTCGAACCAGGCACGGTTCGGGCCAGTATCCGGATGATCCAAGGGCGCGCCGGCACTTGCCGGAGAGGCAGGCATGGCCAATCCTTCACACGGTTGAGGCTAATGACTGGTTTGCACCGCACTGCGGCACATTGCCACCTTGCGTTTCGCACCCTTATAAGGCGCCGGCGCAAGCTTGGTAGCGTGACCCTGCGTGACGACGCCCGCGCTGCCGGATGGAAGGACGAAGCCCATGGCCGATTTGGCGACACCCCCTGGTTCGGCGCCCCCCGCGGGAACGGCACCCGATACGGGCGGCCGGCGCGATTTCCTGACCCTCGCCACCACCGCCTTCGCCGCGGTCGGCGTCGGTGCCGTCGTGTGGCCGTTCATCGCTTCCATGAACCCCTCGGCTGACGTCCTGGCACTCGCCAGCACCGAGGTCGACCTCGCACCCGTGCCGCTTGGCCAGGCGATCACCGTGATGTGGCGCGGCAAGCCCGTCTTCATCCGCCATCGCACGCCGGAGAACGTCGCCGCCGCGCGCGCCACCCCACTTTCTCAGCTGATAGACCCCGCTACCGACGAGTCGCGGGTGCAGAAGGATGAGTGGCTGGTCGTGATCGGCGTCTGCACGCATCTCGGTTGCGTGCCGCTCGGACAGAAGCCTACCGATCAGCGCGGCGAGTATGATGGCTGGTTCTGCCCCTGCCACGGCAGCCACTACGACCCCTCCGGCCGTGTTCGGAAAGGGCCGGCACCGCTGAACCTCGCGGTACCGAGCTACACCTTTATGACCGACACCAAGATCCGCATCGGCTGAGAGGCGCACGACAATGTCCATCGGTCTGCACAATAGCGAGTTCAAGAACCCCGTGATCCGGTGGGTGGACAGCCGTCTGCCCCTCTTCACGATGATGCAGAAGGAGTACGGGACCTTCCCCACTCCGCGCAATTTCAACTATTTCTGGAACTTCGGCGCCCTCGCGATCGTCTCGTTGATGATCATGATCCTGACGGGCGTCTTCCTGTCGATGAACTACACCGCGCACACCGGCTACGCCTTCGACAGCGTCGAGCGCATCATGCGCGACGTGAACTATGGCTGGCTGCTCCGCTACGTGCATGCCAACGGCGCCTCGATGTTCTTCATCGTGGTCTACATCCATATCTGGCGCGGCATGTACTACGGCTCCTACAAGGCGCCGCGCGAGCTGCTGTGGATGCTCGGCGTAGTGATCTTCCTGCTGATGATGGCGACGGCCTTCATGGGCTACGTGTTGCCCTGGGGGCAGATGTCCTTCTGGGGCGCCACCGTCATCACCAACCTGTTCTCGGCCTTCCCACTGGTGGGCGGACACATCGTCACTTGGCTGTGGGGTGGCTTCAGCGTGGACAATCCCACGCTCAACCGGTTCTTCTCGCTGCACTACCTGCTGCCCTTCGTGATTGCCGGCGTCGTGTTCCTGCACATCGCGGCGCTGCATGTCACCGGCTCGAACAATCCGCTTGGCATCGACCCGAAGGGGCCGCAGGACACGATCCCGTTCCACCCTTACTACACGTCCAAGGACAGCGTGGGCCTGATGGTGTACTTCATCGTGTTCGCGGTCCTGGTTTTTTTCGTGCCGAACATGCTCGGCCACGCGGACAACTACATCCCGGCGAATCCGATGGTGACGCCCACCCACATCGTCCCCGAGTGGTACTTCCTGCCCTACTACGCGATCCTGCGCGCGGTTCCGGACAAGCTCGGCGGCGTGCTGCTGATGTTCGGCTCGATCGCGCTTCTGTTCGTGCTGCCCTGGCTTGATGGCTCGCCGGTGCGCTCGATGCGCTTCCGCCCGTTGTCACGCATCGCATTCCTGCTGTTCACGGTGAACTTCTTTGTTTTGCTCTATGTCGGCGGCAAGCCGGCGGAGGAGCCCTTCGTGACGATCAGCCGCTTCTCGACGGCCTACTACTTCGCCTACTTCCTGGTGATCCTGCCGCTATTGGGCCGGATTGAGCGGCCCCTGCCGCTGCCGGAAAGCATTGCCCGCGCCGTACTCCCGCGCGGCGGTGGACCGATCCGGATGGCGGCCACCGCCAAGCCGATGGAGAAGGCGTGATGCGCATGCTCAAGGCCCCCATGCTCACCGCCATGGCGCTGCTTGGTGCCGTCGCGCTGGCAGCACCTGCTGCCCGCGCGGCAGGCGATGAGATCCACTTGCCGGCCACCGGCTTCAGTTCCGATGGCATTTTCGGCACCTTCGACCGCGCGTCCGTGCAGCGCGGCTTCCAGGTCTATCGCGAGGTCTGCGCGAGCTGCCACTCGATGAACCTGCTCTCCTACCGCAACCTGCGTGATATCGGGCTGACCGAGGAACAGGTGCGTGCTGTCGCGGCCGACGTGCAGGTGCCCGATGGCCCCAATGACGAGGGCCAGATGTTCGAGCGCCCCGGCCGTCCCTCCGACCGTTTCCGCCGTCCATTCGCCAATGCTGCCGCCGCACGTGCCGCCAACAATGGCGCGCTGCCGCCTGATCTCTCGGTGATTGCGAAGGCGCGCGAGGGTGGTCCCCGGTACCTTCACGCGCTACTGACCGGTTACGCCGATCCGCCTGCCGGCTTCGTGCTGGGCGAGGGCATGCACTACAACCGCTACTTCCCCGGTCATCAGATTGCCATGGCGCCGCCGCTGAACCCGGACCAGGTCGAGTTCGCCGACCATACCCCGGCCACGGTGGACCAGATGGCGCGGGACGTGGCGCTGTTCCTCCACTGGACCGCCGAGCCGGAGCTTGAGCAGCGTCGCCAGATGGGCATTAAGATCGTGCTCTTCCTCGGCGTGCTCGGCGTGCTGGTTTATGGCGTGAAGCGCCGCATCTGGGCCGATCTGCACTGAATTGGAGTGTCGAAGGCGACCCTCCAATTCAGTTCTATATGGTGCCCTCAAGCGTCGGGCGCGCACTCCGTGCGCTTGGCTCGCCGGACTTCCGGCGGCGGCCATTCGGCCTTGCGACCCGCGTAGTGGGTCGAAGGGTGCCGGGCGTCGGTGTGGCTAACCCGGCTGTTTCTGCGGCCGCAGGCATCACCCCGCCTCGCGCACCTTCGCGAACATCGTGAGCAGCAGCCCGTCATAGATGATCTTGAGCACCGCGCAGACGACGAACGGTGCAGCTTCCCACCCCTCGGCCATCATCCAGCCCGCGATCGCAGGACCCGCTGCGGCGGCCAGGCTGCGTGGCACGGCGGTGAAGCTTGCGGCTGCGACGCGCTCCGCCGGGGTCACCACCGCCATGACGTAGGAGGAGCGTGCCGGGACATCCATCGAGGAGAGCAGCGCGCGCACCAGCAGGAAGCCTAGCGCCAGCCACAGATCATCACAGTACACCGCGATGGCTAGGCAGACGCTCGCGGGAGCATGCGTCCAAACCATCGTGTTCACCAAACCGATCCGCTGGCCGAGCCAGGCCGCGATCGGCATCGAGACGGCGGCGAGTAGGCCAGAGATGAAGAAGAACGCCCCCGCCTCCGCCACCGACAAGTCGAACTTCCGGAACAGGAAAAGCGCCAACAGCGCCTGCACCGCGAACCCGCCCGCAAAACTGTCGAGGCTGAACACTGCCGCAAGCCGCAGCACCACACCGCGCGAGGGGCCCAGCCTGCCATCGGGCACCTCCCCCGTCGCCGCGCGCGGCAGCCCGGTATAGGCGACCGCCACTCCGGCGCCGAGCGCCGCATAGGCCAGGAACGCACTCCCCAGCCCGATCCCCAGCCATCCCGGTACGCCGGAGGCAAGCGAGCCCAGCGCCGCTGCCAGTGAGCCCAGCAGCGAGTACAGCGCGAAGACGTGGGTCCGCCGCGCCGGCGGTGTCTCCGCCAGCACCGCGTGCTCCAGCGGCATGAACAGGCTAGCACTCCCCGCCGTGGGGTTGATGGTGCCGAGCAGCGCAACCAGCGCGATCAACGAGAAACTTTCCGCCGTCGCGTAGCCGATGCCGGTCGCCGCCATCAGCGCAGCGCTGGCGAGCAGCATGGGCCGCACGTGGAAGCGCCCGCCATAGACGCCGATGCTGAGCGTGACGGCCGCGGAGCCAAGCAGCGCCAGTGTCGCCAGCAACCCGATCTCCGCCGGGCCGAAGCCCAGCGCTGTGAGGTGCGCCGGCAACAGCACGGCGGCCGCGCCGTCGCCGAAATCCCGCAGCGCACGGGCGCGAAAGACTGGCGCCATCGACACGGGCGGAGCGCCCGGCGCGGCTATTCGAGCCGCGCGCCGGAAAGGCGCACCACGTCGCGCCACATCGGCCTCTCGCGCGCGGCGCGCTCGGCCGCCACCGCGGGCGTGGTCCACAGGCAGCGCGCGCCGGTGCGCAGGAAACGGTCCTGCACGGCGGCATCCTCGAAGACCTCCTTCATCGCCGCGTTCAGGCGCTGGATGATCGGCGCGGGGACTCCCGCCGCGGCACCCATCGCGCACCAGCTGGTGACGACGAAATCGGGCACGCCGGCCTCGGCCATCGTCGGCACGTCGGGCAGCGTCGGCCAGCGCTCGGCACTGGTCACGGCCAGCGCCCGCATCTGCCCGCCTTCGATGGTCGGGATGTAGCTCGCGAGATTGTCGAGGGCGAAGTTCACGTCACCCGACAGCATGGCGGGGATGGTCTGCGCGGCACCGCGGAACGGCACGTGCGTGCCCTCGATCCGCAGCCGGTTGGTGAACATGGAACCCGAGAGGTGCGGGGTGGTGCCCACGCCGGGCGAGCCATAGGTCACGCCATTGGGTCGCGTGCGCGCCCAGGCGATGAACTCCGCCATGGTGCGGGCCGGGGTGTGCTGCGTCGGCACAGCGAAGACGTTGGGCAGCTCCCAATGCATCGAGATCGGCTGGATGTCGCGCTCGGGATCGTAGGGCAGGCGGGCGTAGAGGTACTGGTTGATCGACCAGCCACCGACGGTGATCGGGCCGATCGTGTAGCCATCGGGTGTGCTTTTGGCGATCGCGTCATGGCCGATGTTGCCGCCCGCACCGGGGCGGTTTTCGACGACGAAGGGCTGTCCAAGCTTCTGGCTCATCCGCTCGCACAGAAGGCGGCACAGCACGTCGGTGGAGCCACCGGGCGGCCACGGCACGACCACGCGCACGGGGCGTTCCGGATAGCTGCCCTGGGCGCGGGCGAGCCCGGGTGCCAGGGCAGGGAGCGCCAGCGATGTGGCGAGAAGGGAGCGGCGCGTTGGCTGCATGAAAGGACGTCTCCTGTGGAACGGCCAGGATAGAGGCATTCCACAGGCGCCTCAAACGAGGCTTCGACGCATGCAGGTTGCGCCGCCATTTACCGATCCGGCGGCGGCACGCGTAGCATGTCGAGCGCCCGGCCGGGCGCTGCCGAGAGGCCGGCGCACGAGGCACACAGAGTGTGCGCCTCGTGCTTGCTGCCCCAGATACTCAATAGAAGAAGCGCTCCTCCACGATCTTGCCGCCCGCCACCGTGTAGAGGCCGACCTCCGTCATCTGCATGCGGTGGCCGTTGCTCTTCATCGTGACGTCCATCGCAAACGCCAGCGCGAACTGATCGTCATGCAAGTAGGGGCCCTTGGTGGTTGCCGAATGGATCTCATGATTCTCGTGCCACCAGGCCGACTTGGCGCCCAAAGCCGCGCGGCCTTCGGCGCGCGACATCGGGCCGTCCATCGCTTCGAGGCTGACCACGTTGTCGGCCCAGAACTGCTTGCCGGCCTCTTCGTGCTTGCCGTCCTTGCACAGCGCTGCCACCGCTTGCGCGACCTCTTTCGTGTCCATTGCGAAAACTCCCTGGTTGTGGTGCCGCAGGGTGCCCTGGCGCCGATGACAATCACAAGCGCGGCTTGACCGCGCGTTGTTGCCCTGCGAGCAATTCCCTCTAACGGTTTTACAAAGGCCGCTCATGCCCAGCCCGCCCAGGCACTTCCTGGAATTGATGGACCACGACGCCTCGACGCTGCGCCGCATGGTCGATCTCGGCAAGCTCGCGAAGCGCGGCGGGATCGAGGGCAAGCCGCTTGCCGGGAAATCCGTGGCGCTGATCTTCGAGAAGCCCTCCACCCGGACGCGCGTCTCCTTCGAGGTCGGCATCCGGCAGATGGGCGGCGACGCCATCATCCTGTCCGGCCGCGAGATGCAGCTCGGCCGTGGCGAGAGCGCGGCCGACACCGCCCGCGTGCTGTCGCGCTATGTCGATGCGATCATGCTCCGCACGGACAGCGTGGCGAAGCTGCGCGAGCTGGCGGAACACGCGACCATCCCGGTCATCAACGGCCTCACCGACGTGTCGCACCCCTGCCAGCTGATGGCCGACATCATGACCTTCGAGGAGCAGCGCGGCCCGATCGCGGGCCAGGTGATCGCCTGGACCGGCGACGGCAACAATGTCGCGCAGAGCTTCATCCAGGCGGCGGCACGTTTCGACTTCACGTTGCGCATCGCGACGCCCCCGGAACTCGCACCGCCTGCGCAGCTCATCGACTGGGCGCGGAGCGAGGGTGCGCGGATCGAGCTCACCTCGGACCCGCATACGGCCGTCGAGGGCGCGCGGTGCGTGGTGACCGACACCTGGGTGTCGATGTCCGACGAGACCGAGGGCCAGACGCGCAATCGGCACAACCTGCTCGCCCCCTACCAGCTCAACGCGGCGCTGCTGAAGGGCGCAGCTTCAGACGCGATCGTGATGCACTGCCTGCCCGCGCATCGCGGCGAGGAGATCACCGACGAAGTGATCGAGGGTCCGCAGAGCGTGGTGTTCGATGAGGCCGAGAACCGCCTGCACGCGCAAAAGGGTGTGCTGCTCTGGGCACTCGGCCTGAGCTAGATTAAGGCCGCTGGCGTTGGCGTACGGCCTCCTTCGGCGTAAACTCCTCGACCCCAACGAAGGCCCACGCTGACTTTCCCGATCCAACCTTGCCGTCCGGTACGCCGGATTTCCTCAACCATGACCGCGCCCCGGTTCCTGACATCGTCGTCGCCCGCGGGCTGGTGCCGTTCCGCCTGGTAGGCCGCCCGGTGCGTGGCCGGCTCGTGCGCCTTGGGCCGCTTGCGCACGCGCTACTCACCAGGCACGAGAATACGCCCGAGGTGACGGCGCTGCTTGGCCAGGCCCTGGCGCTCACCGCCGGCCTCGCGGCCGCGTTGAAGTTCCGCGGCTCCTTCAGCATGCAGGCGAAGGGGGACGGGCCCATCACGATGCTGCTCGCGGACTGCACAGACACCGGCGCGCTGCGTGGCTACGTCCGCGCCGATGCCGAGCGGCCGATCAATCCCAAGCACGCGCAGGCCAGCAACCTGCTGGGAAAGGGCTACCTCGCCTTCACCTGCGACCAGGGGCCGGACACCGACCGCTACCAGGGCATCGTGCCGATCGAGGGCGACACGCTGGCGCAGATGAGCGACACCTACTTCCGCACCTCCGAACAGCTGCGCACCCACGTCCATCTCGCCGCCGCGGAAACCCCGGCCGGCTGGCGAGCGGCCGCCTTCATCATGGAACACGTCGCGGCCGATGGCGGCATCGCGGCCCCCGAAGACGCCGAGGAAGCCTGGCGCACCGCACTCGCGTTGGCCGGCACGCTGAGCAACGCGGAACTGCTGGACGACGCGCTGACGCCGGAACGCCTGCTGCACCGCCTGTTCCACGCCGAAGGCCTGATCGTCGATCAGGCCCGCGCACTCTCCTACGGTTGCCGCTGCTCGCGGGCAAAACTATCCGGCGTGCTGGAAGGCTTCGCGGCGCAAGACCTCGATGACATGGCGGAGCAGGGGACCATCACGATGACCTGCGAGTTCTGCAATGTCGGGTTCCGGTTTGAACGGGATGAGATGCGGAAGGCGAATGGGTAGGAAGGCCGGGGAAAGGAATTTCCCCGGGCCCCATTCTTTTGTTTTTGCCTATGGATGCGCGGGAAAGATCGTCGCATCTTTCGGACCGCGCAGCGGGCCGCGAGCCCGAATGGGAGAACGCCGGTAGCCCGGCGAGCCAAGCCGCCGGAGGCGGCGCCCGGCGTTTGAGGGCAAAAAAAGCAGCTAAATTTAATGGCCAACAAAGTTGGCCATTAAATTTAGCGCCGGATGCCCAGGCGCGCGATCAGGCTCGTGTAGCGGGCCATTTCCTTGCGCTTCAGGAAGTCCAGCAGGCCACGGCGCTGGCTCACCAGCATCAGGAGTCCACGGCGGCTGTGGAAATCCTTCTGGTGGGCCTTGAGGTGCTCAGTGAGGGTCGTAATGCGCTCGGTGATGAGCGCGACCTGAACCTCGGGGCTACCGGTGTCGCCCGGCTTGGGGGCGTATTCGCTGATCAGCGTCTTGCGACGCTCGGCGGTCATCGACATCGTGGGTCTCCGTTCGAAAAGGGTTTCAGCCCCGGCCGTCCCCAATCCACCGCTCCGGCTGGCAGAGGCCAGCTTCGAGGCGGCAGAGGCCGACCAGGCGCCCCCCCGTCATCGCGCGTACCAGACCACCATCGGGGTTGGCATCGGATGGAACCCGACCCATCAGGTCCACCAGCGAAATCGCCTGGCCCTGATGCAGCCGGTGGGCCTCGCTCTCGTGAATGGCCAGTGCCGGGATGTCGTCCAGCGCGGTCACCACGGGGCGCAGAAGCTCCGGGGAAGGAGGCGGGGTATCGGCCGAACCGGAGATGCTGTCCAGGGGAATTGCGTCGGCTTCGTGAAATGGGCCGACCCGATGCCGGCGCAGCGCAGCGATATGGCCCAGCGTGCCGACTGCGCGCGCGAGGTCGCGCGCCAGGGAGCGCATGTACACGCCCTTGCCCGAGACCACGCGGAAGATCGCGGTATCCGCATCCGGCCGCTCGATCAGGCTGAACTCGTCGACCCGGGCCGGCCGTGCCGAGAGCTCCGGAATTTCACCGGCACGGGCAAGGTCATAGGCGCGCTCACCACCGATCTTGATGGCGGAATAGATCGGCGGGACCTGCATGATCGAGCCGCGGAAGGCAGGCAGCGCAGCTTCGATAGCGGCATCGGTCGGGCGCGCGTCGGAGGTTCCGATGGTGGCGCCGTCGCTGTCGTCGGAATCGCGCCCATCACCAAAACGCAGCGTGAAGGAATAGACCTTCGTGCTGTCCATGACATAGGGCACGGTCTTGGTGGCAGCACCGAATGCCACCGGCAGCACGCCCGTCGCCAGCGGATCAAGCGTGCCGCCATGGCCGACTTTCTGCGCGTCGAAGGCGCGCTTCACCCTGGTTACGACATCGGTGCTGCCGATCCCGCTCGGCTTGTCGATGATGAGCCAGCCATCGAGGGCTTGGCCGCGGGGTTTTCTCTGGCGCTGACGGGTCATGGATACTCTGGGTTTGCGGGGCCGCGGCGTGAATGGCACGCTGGCGGCCTGGCGAATGGCACGGAAGACGAATGGACGGAATACCCGCTCTGGGGGCGGGTCGGGACGGCGGTGCTGTTCCTGGGCAGCGGGCTGGTCGTGGGCGGTGTGGTGGGCGGAACCGTGGCCTTGCTCGCGCTATTCGTGCCGCCGGTCCTGGGCGTCCTGGGCGGGATCCTGGAGATCCTGTCCTACTGCGCTTTTTGAGGCGCGGAGACGCCCTCGTCGCCCGCGGCCGGGCGCCCGATTTCATCGACCGGACGCGGCTGCCCAGCGGCATCCAGCGCCACGAAGATGAAGACCGCCTCCGTCACCTGGCTCGCATCCTCCGCGGAACGGTCGCGGCGCCAGGCCTCGACCTGCACGCGGATGGAGGTGCGGCCGACGCCGAGCAGCGTGCCGTACAGGCTCACCTCATCGCCGACCTTGACCGGGCGATGGAACTTCATCCCCTCGACCGCGATGGTGGCGACGCGGCCACGGGCACGGCGGAGCGCGACGGTGGCACCCGCCTGGTCCATATGCGCCATCAGCCAGCCGCCGAAGATATCACCAGTGGGGTTCGTGTCCGCCGGCATGGCGATGACGCGGATGAGCGGTGCGGCCTCAGGCGGCGTCACGGCTTTTCCTCAACCTTCGCCACGTCTTCCTTCGCCAGGTCACGCGCGACGACCGGCTGATTGAGCGCCTTGGCGATGGTGAAGGCGTAGTCGAGCGCCGTGTCGGTCTGGAAGTGGATCTCCGGCGTGTGCCGAAGCCGCACGGATTTGGAGATCTGCCCGCGCAGCCACGGCCCGGATTTCTTGAGCGCGGTGAACTGCTTCGCCGGCAGGTCCTTCCCCAACCCGGAGATGAACGCCGTCATGTGCTTGAGGTCGGGCGAGGCGCGTACCTCGGTCACGGTGATCCGCACCCCGAGTAGGTCGGGATCGCGGAACTCACCGCGCGCAAAGATGGCGGAGAGCGCGTGCCGCACCTCCTCCGCAACGCGCAACTGACGTTGCGTCGGCCCTTCAGCGGCTTGGGTTTTCGGCATGGAAAGCTCCTCCTCGGAGGACGGCAGCCAAGTGGCAAAAATAAAATAAAGGGGCCTGGGGGAATTCCTTCCCCCGGCCTGCTTGCCTAAAGCGTCCCCGCCACCGTCTCGACCTCGTAGCACTCGATCTGATCGTCGACGCGGATGTCATTGTAGTTCGTGAAGGACATGCCGCACTCGTACCCGTTGGCCACTTCCTTCACGTCATCCTTGAAGCGGCGGAGCGTGCTGAGCTCGCCCTGGTGGATGACGACGCCTTCGCGCAGCAACCGCACGCCGGCACCGCGGCGAACGACGCCCTCGGTGACGCGGCAGCCGGCGATGCTGCCCAGCCGCTTGACCTCGAAGACCTGCAGGATCTGCGCGTAGCCCAGGAATTTTTCGCGCTGGACCGGCGCCAGTTTGCCCAGGACGAGCTTCTCGATGTCGTCGGCGACCTCGTAGATGATCGAGTAGTAGCGGATCTCGATCCCCTCGGACTTCGCCAGCTCGCGCGCCTGCGCCGTGGCGCGGACGTTGAAGGCGATGATGACGGCCTGCGACGCCTTGGCGAGCTGGATGTCGCTCTCGGTGATCTGCCCGACGCCGTTGAGCAGCATCCGCACGCGGACCTCCTCATTGCCGAGCTTGCTGAGGACGACCGAGATCGCCTCCGCACTGCCCTGCACGTCGGCCTTGGAGACGACGGCCACTTCCTTCTGCGCACCGGCCTGGATGCGGGCGAGCATGTCGGCGAGCGAGCCACGGCTGGCATTGACGGCATTCGCCGACTTCTCGCGGATCGAGCGGGTACGGAACTCGCTGATCTCGCGGGCGCGGCCCTCATCCTCGACGGCGACAAACCTCTCGCCGGCGGCGGGGACGCCGGAGAGGCCCAGGATCTCGACCGGGCTGGACGGCCCGGCTTCCTTGACCTGCGCGCCCTTGTCGTCGATGACCGCGCGCACGCGGCCCCACTCGGCGCCGGCCACGACGATGTCGCCCTGGCGCAGCGTGCCCTTCTGGACCAGCACGGTGGCCACGGGACCACGGCCGCGATCGAGCTTGCTTTCGATCACGGTGCCTTCGGCGGCGCGGGCCGGGTTGGCCTTGAGGTCGAGCACCTCGGCCTGCAGCGAGATCGCCTCCAGAAGCTTGTCGAGGTTGATCTTCTTGGTCGCGGAGACCTCGATCTCCTGCGTGTCGCCGCCCAGGCTTTCCACCACGATCTCGTGCTGCAGCAGTTCCTGCTTCACGTTCTCCGGCTTGACGCCCGGCTTGTCGATCTTGTTGACGGCCACGATGAGCGGCACGCCCGCCGCCTTGGCGTGGCTGATCGCCTCGATGGTCTGCGGCATCACGCCGTCATCGGCGGCAACGACGAGGATGATGATGTCGGTGACACTCGCACCGCGCGCACGCATCGCGGTGAAGGCGGCGTGGCCAGGCGTGTCGATGAAGGTGACGCGGTCGCCGGTCGCCGTGGTGACCTGGTAGGCACCAATGTGCTGGGTGATGCCGCCGGCCTCACGACCCGCCACATCGGTCTGGCGCAGCGCGTCGAGCAGCGATGTCTTGCCGTGGTCGACGTGGCCCATGATCGTGACGACGGGTGCGCGGGTGATCAGGTCGTTGTCGATGTCGGTGACACCGCCCAAGCCGATCTCGACGTCGCTTTCGGCGATCCGCTTGGAGCGGTGGCCGAATTCCTGCACGACCAGCTCGGCGGTGTCGGCATCGATGGTCTGCGTGAGCGTCGCCATGACGCCCATGCGGAACAGGGCCTTCACCACTTCGCCGCCACGCGCGGCCATGCGGTTCGCGAGTTCCTGGACCGTGATGGCCTCGGGGATGATGACGTCGCGGACGACCTTCTCGGCGCCCGAACGGAGGCGCGCGAGTTCCTGCTGGCGGCGCTCGCGATCACGGGCGCGGCGCATGGAGGCGATCGAGCGGCTGCGGTCGTCATCGCCTTCGATGGCGGCCTGGACGTCGATGCGGCCGGTCGAACGGCGATCGCCGCCGGCCAGGCTCTTCTTCACCGTCGCGAGGGCAGGGCCCTTCTTGGCGGGCAGCGCGGGCAGGCTGCCGGGGCGGCGGACGACGGCGCGACGGCGGCCCTCATCCTCTTCCTCGGCGGTCGGCGCGCGGGGCTTCAGCGTCAGGCGGTCGGCGGCGCTGCCGGGGGCCTCCGGACGGCGCGC
>JAQGHV010000187.1 GCA_028288785.1 Rhodospirillales bacterium
CCGCAGCGCGGGCGGCCTCGGCCAGCAACGCCAGCGCCGCCTCCTTGTCGGCCGCGATCATGTCGCCGGTAGGCGCGACGGCGCGGACCAGCACCCGGTCGGGGCCGAGGCCGCGCATGAGGCAGAACTCCTCCAGCATCGGCACCCAGGCCGCGCCGCCGGTGAGGAAAGCGATGCGTGGGGCGATGCGGTGGCCGATGGCGAGGCTCGCCTCGGCCATGCCCTGGACGGGGATGGCCAGGATTTCCCGCGCGGCATCGAGGCCAGGCTCGTTGAAGCAGGCGATGATGGCGCCGGCGTGGTCTGCGCGGAGATGCCTTGCCAAGGCATCGAGCACGGCGTGCCCGGCGACCGCGACCGCGACCGCGACCGCGACCGCGGCACGGGTCGCGATGTAGCGCGCGCCGAACGCCGCGGTCGCCGCTTCAAGCCGCAGATGCCCGAGGCCGAGCCGGGGCAGGGCGGCCTGCGCGCGATCCAGGATCAGCGCGGTGATCCCAGGGTCCGTATTCCCGTTGATGGGCAGCAGCTTCATTGCAGTGCAACATGCCTTTCCGCTGGGCAGGCTGAGGGAGCTTGGGGGCGGCGCCGGGCCACCACTGGCAAGCGTGTGACGTTCGGGGCGCCCGAATGCCGATTGCCGGTCACTAGCCAACGCAATCACGCGCCGGGCGCCTGAGGGAGAGCAACAGTGAATATCGACCATGGCCACCGATGCGGCCCGCATCGGCGCCGTAGCACGACCCTTGCGAACCAACCCGGTTCGGGGACCGGTGAAGGCGCGCCCGGCGCCGATCCCGGCGGTCGCCATTCGCGAGGCTGCCATGATCCTCTATCTCATCCGCCGCATCCTCTACGCCGTGCCGATCGCCTTGGCGGTCGGGTTCTTCTGCTTCATGCTCGCGACCTGCCGGTGCTGCAGGGCACGATCCTGGTACTCGCGATATTCTTTCGCCCTGAACCTGGCGGTGGACCTGATGCAGACCACCCTCGACCCCCGGATCAAGCGCGGATGAACACGTTTGATCCACGCCTCACCTCGGCATCGCTTTCGGCGGGACGGATGCAACGCTCATGAGCAGCACGACCCCCACCGCCGGCGAAGCGGACTCGCGGTCCAATCGCGGCAGGCGACCGCACGTTCCGATGGCTACTGGGCCGGCGCGCTCAAGCGCCTCCGCCGTGATCCCGTGACGCTGTACTGCCTCGCGATCCTGCTCATCATGCTGATCGCGATCGTCTTTGGGCCGTTCGTGGCACCGGCCGATCCCTACCAGGGCTCCATGATCCGGCGCCTGCGCGGCCTGGGGACGCCGAATTATCCGCTCGGCAGCGATGAACTCGGGCGCGACATGCTCATGCGCCTCATCTATGGCGGGCCGCTGTCCTGGTTCATGGGCATCGTGCCGGTGATCTTCGCCTTCGTGATCGGCACCACGCTCGGCGTGCTCGCGGGCTTTGCCGGCGACAAGACCAACATGGCGATCATGCGGGTGACGGACGTCACCACCTCCGTGCGGAACCTCGATTTCGTCGACGCCGTGCGGGCGGCGGGCGCTTCGGCATTCACCATCGTGCGGGTGCATGTGCTGGGCAACGTGCTGGGCCCGATCTTCGTCTAAGCGACCTCGTTGATCTCGGTCTGCATGATCCTGTCCTCGGGCCTGTCCTTCCTCGGCCTCGCACCAAGCCGCCGGAGCCGGAACGGGGTTTGATGCTGAACACGCTGCGCACCGCGATCTATGTGCAGCCCTGGGTGGTGGTGCTGCCGGGGGCTGCATTTTCGTCACCTCGGTCTGCTTCAACATGGTGAGTGACGGTCTGCGCCAAGCAATGGACGTGAAGGGCTGAGTCGGAAACGCCGCGCGATCGCTGCGCGGCGTTTCCCTGTCAAGCGACGGGGAGGCGCGTTAGCCGGCCGGGCCGCGTTCACCCTGTGCGCCGGGCGGACCCGCGGGACCCAGCAGTCCGATCGCACCAGACGGACCCGGAGGGCCAACCGCGCCAGCGGGCCCTGCGGCACCTGGTGGGCCTGCCAGCCCAGCGCGCCCAACCTCGCCGGCGGTTCCCGGCGAACCAGCTTGCCCGGCAGGTCCCACGGCACCTGCCGGTCCTGCTGCTCCAGCCTGGCCAACCGGCCCAATCGCGCCGGCTGGGCCAGCCGGCCCCGGTCCGCGCATTCCACCCAATACAGCGCTGGTGAGGAGCGCCGTCACGAACGCCACCACGACCACACCCCCAACCGGGTTGGTCGCCATCCACACCTTCAACTTGTCCATTGTGATCTCTCTGAGGCCAGCAAGGATGGAACGCTGGTTTTGCGCACGCCCGCAAGTGCGGGACCGTGTTCATCGACCACCATCTTCCTCAGATTCGGACGCAAAGGATCCATCTGAAGGGAGGCTTCCGATGATCCCCACCATCACGGCTTTCAAGGCCTCACCCCATGGTGGCGAGGGTCAGGCCCGCAACATGCGGATTCGCTGGGCGCTCGAGGAAGTGGGGCAAGACTAACAACGTTCGGCTTGTCTCCTTCGGCGCGACGAAGGACGCCGCCTAGGCCTCGTTTAAAATGCTGCGGGAGGAAAGAGGTGGAAGTGGCCCATGCTTATTCGCGAGGATCGGTGATGGCTGTGCGGGTCGATCAACACCGGATAAGAAGCTTCATGGGCCGGCGGGCGAAGAAGCCTTCATCTGCTGTACATTTGATTTCCTCTGGATGGTCAGCCTTGCTCGCATCCAACAATTAAAGGGTGCTGTCCTTGATTGATCTCCCGCAGCATCGGCAACCCCCAGCCTGGCAAGTCGCTGGAAAAGTCTTCTGAGTAAACGCGCGCTGCTTTCCCACCAGACGTACCGGGCAACGGCATTCCCAGGCCGTTCGGTCCTTAAGGTGGCGCGGTGGTAGCCGAATAGCTAAGCGGCCGCGCTGACAATCCGGCCATCTTCCATCGTCACCACGCGGTCGGCGATGTCGAGGATGCGCGGGTCGTGCGTCACCATCAGGATCGGTGCACCGCGCTTTTTGGCGAGGTCGCGCAGCAGGTGCACCACCTCGGAGCCCGATTGCTTGTCGAGCGCGGCGGTCGGCTCGTCGGCGAGCACCAGGCCGGGATCGGCGGCGAGCGCACGGGCCACCGCCACGCGCTGCCGCTGCCCACCGGAAAGCTTCGCGGGCAGCTTTTCGGTGTGATCGGACAGGCCGACGGAGGCCAGCAATTCGCCGGCGCGGGCGAGACGCTCGGCCTCGCTCAGCCCGCCCTGCATCTCCAGCGCCATGGCCACGTTCTGCCGCGAGGTGAGGAACCCCAGCAGGTTGTGGTTCTGGAAGATGAAGCCGATGCGGCGGCGCAGTGCGACGCGCGCGCCCTCGCCTGCCCCCGCTAGTTCCTGGCCCAGCACGCGGGCGGAGCCCTCCTGCATGGCGCGCAGCGCCCCGATCAGGGTCAGCAGAGTCGTCTTGCCGCTGCCGGAGGGGCCGGTGAGCAGCACGATCTCGCCCGGCGCCACATCGAGCTGCACGTCGCGCAGCACCGGGCGGCGCAGCTCGCCCTCGCCATAGGAAAAGGTGATGCCGCGGAGCGCGACCGGTGCGGTCGCGTCGAGCGAGACGGAGACCGGCGCACGCACCGCGGCGAATGCGGCCGTGCTCGTCCCGACAGGCGCGGTCTCGGCCATCAGAACATGTCCGCGGGATCGGCGTCGCGCAGCTTGCGCATGGCGAGCAGCCCCGCGATCACGCACATGCCGAAGATCAGCCCGAACACGGTGAGGCCACGCTCCATCTCCATCCGCAGCGGCAGGAAGGTCGCACCGCCGACGACGCCATAGAGCCAGGTGGAGACGATGATGCCGGGGATGAAGCCGATGATGGCCAGGATCAGCGCCGCGCCCATCACCACGCGCGACAAGAACCCGTTGGAATAGCCGATGGCCTTCAGCGTCGCGTATTCGCGGATATGGTTGGCGATGTCCGAGAACAGAATCTGGTAGACGATCACCATGCCAACAATCAGGCCCATCAGGCTGCCGAAGGCGAAGATGAAGCCGATCGGCGTCGCGTTCTCCCAGTAGGCGCGCTCATGCGCCACGAGTTCAGGGCGCGAGAACACCATCACATCGGGCGGCAGCGTCGCACGGAGCCGTGCCACCACCGTCGCAATGTCAGCGCCGTCGCGCACCTTCAGCGCGGCGAGGTCGATGACCGACGCCGAGCGGCCGCGCATGATGCGGCGGAAGTTCGTCTCTGACAGTACGGCGTTGCCGTCGGCGCCAAAGCTCGCGCCGATGCTGACGAGGCCGGCCAGCTCCATCATGCGGCCGCCAAGCTGGACGTCGAATGGCCCATGCGCCTCGAACATTGCCGCGGCCGGGCCGAATTCGGGGCGGGAGCGGCGGTCAAAGGCGATGGTGTCGGGGCGTTTCACGGCCTCCGAGACGGCCTCGATCCCATCGAAGCGCAGCGCGCCGGCGTTCGAATCGAAGCCCACCAGCTGGATGGTGCGGCGGGAGCCATCGGCCGGGTTCCGCCAGGTGGTCTGCGCGAGGTAGATCGGCACCGCCTCCACCACATCCGCGTCGGCCAGCGCCTGGTAGGCACGGCTGCGGGGAAAGCCCTCGGGGCGGAAGCTAGCGGTGGTCAGCGGGTGCATGAGGAAGATGTCGGCCCGCATGCCGCCGAGTAGCGCCGTGGCGCTCTCGAACAGTGCGGCGCGAAACCCGAGCTGCATGAAGACCAGCACGCAGGCGAACATCACGCCGGCCATTGCCGAGAACAGCCGTGCGCGCTCGGCCCGCAGCTGCCGCCAGGCCAGGCGCACCGGCAGGTACAGCATCGAGGGCAGTGACGTGCCTGCCGGCTTCGGCGGCGGTACACTCGGTGCTGCCCGAGCGTCCATCCGCACGGGCGTCATCGGCGCGGCCTCACCGGTGCGTTCGGGCGCCCAGGGCAGCAGGCGCGTCGTCTCGTTCATGGCCGGATCGCCACCTGGACCTGCATGTTCGACCGCCGCGCGAGGGCCGCGACACCGGCCTCGTCGAGTGCCAGGCGGACCGCGACCGTGCGGCTGTCGATCGCGGCGACCGGGTCTGTCGTGCTCTGCGGCGCGCGGCGCACCTGCCAGCCGATCTCGCGCAAGGTGGCGGTGAAGCGGCGCGGCTCGCCGGGAACGATGATCTCGGCCGTAGCACCGACATGCAGCCGGGCGAGGTCGGTCTCATAGACGTCGGCCACGATGTCGAGGCGCGAGAGGTCAGCCATCTCGACCACGCCGTCATCGCTGATCCGCTCGCCGGTGCGGGCGATGACGCGCAGCACGGTGCCGGCGATCGGCGCGGCCAGGCGCGACAGTGCTGCGTCGGCGCGCGCCTTGTCGCGGGCGGCGCTGGCGGCGGCGAGCTCGGCCTCGG
>JAQGHV010000193.1 GCA_028288785.1 Rhodospirillales bacterium
GATCCGCGCTTTGCTCGCGTCATCGGCGCGGAGCAGCTGGCCCGCCCGGGGCTCGATAGCCGCAGTGCCTCCATCCTGCGCGAACTTGTCGAGACCTACGTCGAGACCGGGGAACCCGTGGGCTCCCGCACGCTGTCGCGCCGCCTGCCGCTGAACCTCTCGCCCGCCACCATCCGCAATGCCATGGCCGATCTGGAAGACGCCGGGCTGCTGTACGCGCCGCACACCTCGGCCGGGCGCCTGCCGACCGAGCGCGGCCTGCGCCTGTTCGTTGATGGGCTGCTCGAATTCGGTGACCTCTCGGAAGCCGAGCGGGACGCCATCTCCGCCCGCTGCGCCGCCTCCGGACGTTCCCTGCATGAGACGCTTGGTGAGGCCGGCCAGATGCTCTCAGGCCTCGCCGGCGCCGCCGGAATGGTGGTCGCGCCCAATTCCGAAAACGCGGTGCGGCACATAGAATTCGTGGCCCTCGGCGCCGGCCGCGCCCTGGTGGTGCTGGTGCAGGAGGGTGGCCAGGTCGAAAATCGGGTCATCGAGGTGCCGGCGGGCTTGCCGCTCTCGGCACTCACCCAGGCAAGCAACTACCTAAATTCCCGCCTCACCGGCCGTACGCTGGAGGAAGCGCGCGGGCTGGTCGCGCAGGACATCGCGGACAATCGCACCACGCTCGATGACCTCACGCAGCAGGTGATCGAGGCCGGGCTGGGCACCTGGTCCGGCGGCGGCGGCGGCAGCCTGATCCTGCGCGGGCAGTCGCGGCTGCTGGAGAATCTGGACCAGGCCGCGCATGTGACGGAAATCCGCCGCCTGTTCGAACGTCTCGAGTCGCAGGAGACGATGCTGCGCCTGCTGGAACTCGCGCAGCGCGGGCAGGGCGTGCAGATCTTTATCGGCGCCGAGAGCGGGCTGTTCGACAGCACCGGGCTGTCGATGGTGGTGGCGCCCTTCCGCAACGGGCAGGAAAAAATCGTGGGTGCGATCGGCGTGATCGGGCCGACGCGGATCAATTACGGGCGGGTGATTCCGGTGGTGGATTATACGGCGCGAGTGATCGGGCGGCTGCTGGGCTAGACGCCCTACTTACTTCGCCGCAATCGGCACCACCGCCTCCGGCGGCAACAAGCTCTCCGACAACGCCTCGCGCAGCTGCGCCAGCTTGCGTTCGTTCTCGACCTTCAAACCGAACACGTCCTTCACATAGAAGACGTCCACCGCGCGCACGCCATAGGTGGTGATGTGGGCCGAGGCGATCTGCATCCCCTGGCCGCTGATCGCCGCCGTCACATCGTGCAGCAGCCCCGGCCGGTCGCGGCCGTTGACCTCGATCACCGTGTGCGTGTTGCTCGCGTGGTTGTCGATCACCACCCGCGGCGGCACGGTCACCGCACGCAGCCGCGCCGGCTCGCGACGCACTTTCCTGATCTCATCGGCGAGCCTGAGGCGGCCGGACAGCGATTGCTCGATCAGCACCGAAAGCCTGGCCAGGCGATGCGGCTGGTCGAAGGCGGCACCCGAGGCGTCCTGCACCCAGAAGGTGTCGAGCGCGGTACCATCAGTCATCGTATGGATCCGCGCATCGACGATCGAAGCGCCGGCCACCGCGAGCGCACCCGCGATCCGGCTGAACAGCCCGGGATGGTCGGTGCAGAACACCGTCACCTCGGTGACGCTGCGCGCTTCCAGGACGCGGGTCCGCACGGTTAGCGGCGTGTGCCCGTTGGATGCCTCGCTCACCATCGTCGCGTGGCGCGCGTGAGTCTGCGGGTCGAAGCTGAGCCAGTAGCCGGGGTAGCCGAGGCCCAGGAAGCGCTCGACCTCCGCCTTCGGCCGGCCCTTGAGCAGCTCCGCCACGGCGTCCTTGGCGCGCGCCACGCGCACGTCGCGCTCGGGCACCGACAGGCCACCGGCGAGCACTTCAGCCACACGCCAATACAGCTCGCGCAGCAGCGTGGCCTTCCAGCCATTCCAGACCTTGGGTCCGACCGCACGCATGTCGGCGACGGTCAGTACCAGCAGTAGGCGCAGGCGCTCGGGTGATTGCACCACCTCGGCAATGTCGAGGATGGTCTTTGGGTCCTCGATGTCGCGCTTGAAGGCGGTCTGGCTGATTAGCAGATGGTGCAGCACCAGCCAGGAGACGGTCTCGGTCTCCTCGGGCGTCAATCCCAGCTTCGGGCAGACCTCCTGCGCGACCATCGCGCCCAGTTCGGAATGGTCGCCGCCGCGGCCCTTGGCGATGTCGTGCAGCAGCGTCGCGACATAGAGCGCACGGCGCGATTGCAGCTGCGCCAGCAACTCGCTCGCGACCGGCGCGACCTCCGACAGCTCGTTGCGGTCGATCTGGCCGAGTACGCCGATCGCCTCGACCGTGTGCTCATCGACGGTGAAGACATGATAGGTGTCGAATTGCATGAGGCCGACGATGCGGGCCCAGTCCGGCAGATAGCGCGAGAGGAAGCCGGCCTCGTTCAACTGCCGCAGCCAGACCGCGGCGTCGCGCCCACACAGCAGGTCGAGGAAGATCGCGCCGGCCTCGCGGTCGCCGCGCAGCCGCACGGCATGACGGGACTGCCGGATCAGCGCGCGAAAGGCGAGCGGGTGGATGTCGAGCGACCGGTCGCGCGCGAGCTTCACCATGCGCAGCATCAGCACCGGCTTTTCGCGGAAATCAAAGCCAGGTGCGGCGATCAGCTTGCCGTCGGCCAGCGCGAAGCCGGCATCGGAGAGTGCCTTGTCAGGGGCGGGCAGCACCGCGGGCAGGCCAATCGCGGCGCGCTCGATCCCCGGCTCCAGCATGCGCGTGAACCGGGCGACGTCGCGCGCCGTCAGGAACAGGTGCTTCATGAAGCGCTCGACGCCATCCTGCTTGCCGTGGCGCGTGTAACCCATGCGGGCGCCGACGACGGGCTGGAAGTCGAAGGTAAGGCGCTCCTCGGCGCGGCCGGCGACCAGATGCAGGTGGAAGCGAACGGTCCAGAGGAAGTTCCAGGCGCGGCGAATGGCCTTCGCCTCCTCCTCGGTGATGAGCCCGCCGCCAGGTGCGCCTTGGCCGACCAGTTCCGGCATGCGCTGCACGCCGAATGCGTAGCGCGACAACCAGTACAGCGTCTGCAGGTCGCGCAGCCCGCCGCGGCCTTCCTTCAGATGCGGCTCGACCAGGAAGGGGCTGTCGCCGTAGCGCGCATGGCGGCTGGCGCGCTCGGCCCGCTTGGCGGCGAGGAAATGCCCAAAGCCCCAGTCTGCGCGCGCTTTGGTGAAGCGCTCGTTGAAGCGCGTGAAGATCCCGGCCTCACCCGCGAGCCGGCGCGCATCGAGCATGGCGGTGAGGACGGTGGCGTCGGCGCGCGCATCCTCAAGGCAGTTCTCGACACTGCGGGTGGCGTGCCCGACCTTCAGGCCGAGGTCCCACAGCAGATAGAGCATGAACTCCACCGTGCGTTCGCCGCGCGGCGTCATCTCCGCGTCCGTGAGGAACAGCAGGTCGATATCGGAGAAGGGAGCCAGCACGCCGCGTCCGTAGCCGCCGGTCGCGACCAGGCAGAATGGCGCTTCCTGCTCCTTCGGGTGCGGCACCATGGCTTCGGCGTAGCTGTGGATCGCGCGCATCAGCGTATCGGTCAACGCCGCCATCCAGCGCGCGGAGGCGAGGCCGGACAGCTCCTTGGCCTCGAAGCGTTCCTGCACCTGGGAATGGATGCGGCCAAGATGGCGCCGCAGCAGCCCGATCGCCACATCGCGCCCTACCGGCGCCCCTTCGGGCAGCAGGGATGCGATGAGGTCGGCAAGGACATCCGAATGGTCGGTGCCGGACCCCGCGCGCGGCAAGGGTTCGGTCGGCGACCGCATGGACGCGGTGTGGCTGGCGGTCATTCCCGCGACACTATCGTGTCAGCGACGGCGGGGCCAAGGGCTGAGGTGCTCTCGGCAAGCGATTTCAGCCGATAGAGTGCTTCCTGCGCCTCGCGCGGGGACAAAGTGTCCGGGTCGAGCGCACGGAGCGCCGCGAGCGCGGGTGGTTCCGCGGCCTCTGATGGCAACGGCGCGGCGGCGCGGGCGAAGAGCGGCAGTTCATCTGAAAGCGGGTCGAGGCCGCGCGCGCGTTGCTCCAGCGCGCGTAGCACCGCCTCGGCGCGTGCCACCACGCCGCGCGGCACGCCGGCCAGGCGCGCGACGTGCAGGCCCCAGCTTTTCTCCGCAGCACCAGGGCCCACGCTGTGCTGGAACACCACGCTGCCGCGCCATTCTCGCACCTGCATGGTGGCCAGGCGCAGCTCCGGAAGCTTGCCGGCGAGTGCGGTGAGCTCATGGAAGTGCGTGGCGAAGATGGCACGGCAGCGGATGCGGTCGTGCAGCGCCTCCAGGACACTCCATGCAATCGCGAGGCCGTCCCAGGTGGCGGTGCCGCGGCCGACCTCGTCGAGCACGACGAGGGAGCGTTCGGTGGCCTGGTTCAGGATCGCCGCCGTCTCCGACATCTCGACCATGAAGGTGGAGCGCCCGCCGGCGAGGTCGTCCGACGCTCCGACGCGGGAGAACAGCCGGTCCACGATGCCGAGCGTGGCCGAGGCGGCGGGGACGAAAAACCCGGCCTGGGCGAGCACCACGAGCAGCGCGTTCTGCCGGAGGTAGGTGGATTTGCCCGCCATGTTTGGCCCGGTGAGCAGGCAGAGCCGCCGGCCGGATGACAGGTCGCCATCATTGGGCACGAAGGCGGGCCCTCGTGCGCGGGCCAGCGCGGCCTCGACCACCGGGTGGCGCGCCGCGGTCACCGCGAATTCCGCGCGCGCCGTCAGCTCCGGCCGGCACCAGCCACCGGCGACGGCGATCTCGGCGGCGGCGGCGTACACATCGCATTCGGCCATCGCGTCGGCGGCGGCGGCGATCACGGGACCAGCGTCGAGGCAGAGGCGGCGCAGGTGCTGGACGATGGCACGCTCGCGCTGCTTCGCGCGCTCCCCGGCCTCGGACAGCTTGCGGTCTAGATCGGCCAGAGCGGCGCAGGTGAAGCGCATCGCGTTCGCCATGGTCTGGCGGTGGATGGCGACATGTACGCCACCCGGCGCCTGGCGCAGCAGCGCCTCGCCGGCGGCAAGCGGAGCCTCCGCCAAGTAGCCGAATTGCTGGTGGTGCCGGATCTTCAGGCTGGCGATGCCCCAGGCGCGGGCGAGCTCCATCTGCATTGCGGCGATGGCTCCGCGGGCATCGTCGCGGAGGCGCCGCAGCGCATCGAATTCGCCATCGTAGCCGGGGGCGACGAGGCCGCCATCCTCCAGGCGGGCAGGCAGCGCCTCGGCCAATGCGCGCGCGAGTTCCGGCTGCGGGCCAGGCTCCGCCAGGGACGCGGCGGCGGCGCGCAGCAAAGGCGGCAGCGGCGGCATGCCGACGGCATTGCGCAGCGACTCCGCCATGCGCCCGGCGCGGTCGAGCCCGTCGCGGATGGCGGCGAGGTCGCGCGGCGCGAAGCGGTCGAGCGAGAGCCGGCCCAGCGCGCGTGCCATGTCGGGAGCGCCCTTCAGCGCGGCGCGGAGGCCAGCGCGAAGCTCGCCCGCCGCGTGGAGGAAGGCCACGCAATCCTGCCGCGCGACGATCGGGCCCGCCTCGGCGAGGGGGGCGGAAAGCCGGGTGGCGAGCTCGCGCGCGCCGGCCGCGGTGACGGTCCGGTCGATGGCGCCGAGCAGGCTGTCGCGCGCACTGCGCTCGCCGCGCAGGATCTCCAGGCTGCGGCGCGTCGCGGCATCCATCTGCAGCAGCCCGCGCCCGCCCTGCGGTGCCGGCGGCGCCAGGCGCGGCAGCACGCCGGCCTGGGTTAAACGGACATAGTCGAGCGCCATCGCGGCGGCGGCGATCTCGGGTGCGGAGAACACCCCGAACCCGTCGAGGCTCACGACGGCATAGGCATCCGCCACGCGCGCGACTGGGTCTGCGGAGGGCAACGTGATCGCGACCAGGGTGCGGAAGGGTGCCAGCGCCGCGTCGTCCGCGAGTGCCTCAGGGGCGACGATCTCGGCCGGCTCGATCCTCGCCAGCAGTGCCGCGAGGCCGGCGCGGGCCAGGGCCTCGGTCTGGAAGGCGCCGGTCGAGACATCGAGCCAGGCGGCACCGATGCTCGCGCCATCATCGGCGAGTGCCAGCAGCCAGGCCGGGCGCCCCGCCTCCAGCAGCGCTTCTTCCGTGACGGTGCCGGGGGTGACGATTCGCACCACCTCTCGCCGGATAGTGGGCGCGCGGCGGGCCTTGGATTCCTCAAGGGACTCCATCTGCTCGCAGATGGCGACACGGAAGCCGCGCCGGATCAGCCGGGCCAGGTAGCTTTCATGGGCATGGGCGGGGACGCCGCACATCGGGATGGGTTGGCCGCGATGCTCGCCGCGATAGGTGAGCGCGATGTCGATGGCCGCCGCGGCCGCCTCGGCGTCGCCGAAGAACATCTCGAAGAAGTCACCCATGCGGAAGAACAGCAGCGCATCCGGGTGCTCGGCCTTGATGGCGAACCATTGCGCCATGGCGGGCGTCGCGCCCTCGGCGCGCGGGACGGGGACGCCCTCGGCGCGCGGGACGGGCGCGCCCTCGACAGGGACGTCCTCGGGCTCCGCCCGCACGACGGGTTTGCGCCCGGCGCGGCGAACGGGGGCACCTTCGGCGCTGGGATTACCGGCGTCCGCAGCGCGCGGACCATCGGGGGCTGGCGGCTCCATCACCCACGGATACAGCGTCATGCCGCAGTTGCGAAGCGAGGGAGTGGCGCACGCCCGCCGCGCAGCCCATCATCCGCGTTCATACGACCCGCCGCCGGGGAGCGCGCCAAACAATGGACGACACGAAAATCCTGCCCACACCTGATAGCCGCACTGCGCGCGTCACCGGCGAGGAGGCGCTGGCGATGCATGCCGAGGGCCGCCCCGGCAAGCTGGAGATCCGCCTCACCAAGCCGCTGGTTACCGCGCGCGACCTCTCGCTGGCCTATTCGCCAGGCGTGGCGGAGCCCTGCCTGCACATCGCGCGCAACCCCGCACTCGCCTACGACTACACGTCCAAGGGCAATTTCGTCGCCGTCATCTCCAATGGCACCGCGGTGCTGGGGCTCGGCAATCTTGGGGCGCTCGCCTCGAAGCCGGTGATGGAGGGCAAGGTCGCGCTGTTCAAGCGCTTCGCCGATGTCGACGGCATCGACCTCTGCCTCGACACCGAGGATGTGGACGCCTTCGTCAATTGCGTGCGCTACCTCGGCCCCTCCTTCGGCGGCATCAACCTCGAGGACATCAAGGCGCCCGAGTGCTTCATCATCGAACAGCGCCTGCGCGAGCTGCTCGACATCCCCGTATTCCATGACGACCAGCATGGCACCGCGATCGTCGCTGCCGCCGGGCTCATCAATGCGGCGCACCTGACCGGGCGCGATCTCAAGAAGACGAAGCTTGTCATCAATGGCGCCGGTGCGGCCGCCGTGGCCTGCGCCGAATTGCTCAAGGCGATGGGCATGCGGCCCGAGAACGTCATCATGTGCGACACCAAGGGCGTGGTCTATCGCGGCCGTACCGAGGGCATGAACCAGTGGAAGTCCGCGCATGCCGTGGACACCAACGCGCGCACGCTGACGCAGGCGCTTGAAGGCGCCGACTGCTTCTTCGGCCTCTCCGCCAAGGGCGCCGTGACGCAGGACATGGTACGCGCGATGGCGCCGGCGCCGATCATCTTCGCGATGGCCAATCCGGACCCCGAGATCACCCCCGATGAGGCCAAGGCCGCGCGTCCCGACTGCATCATCGCGACGGGCCGTTCGGACTATCCCAACCAGGTGAACAATGTCCTGGGCTTCCCCTTCATCTTCCGCGGCGCGCTCGACGTGCGGGCCTCGACCATCAACGAGGCGATGAAGATCGCCGCCGCCAACGCGCTCGCGATGCTGGCGCGCGAGGACGTGCCGGAGGAAGTGGCCGGCGCCGGCGCCGGGCGCTCGCTGCGCTTCGGGCCAGAATACATCATCCCCAACGCCTTCGATCCGCGCCTGATCGCGCGCGTCTCGCCCGCCGTCGCCAAGGCGGCGATGGATAGCGGCGTGGCCCGCAAGCTCATCCCCGACCTTGCGCGGTATGCCCGCGATCTCGCGGGACGGCTGGACGCTTCGGCGGGCGCGCTGGAGGCCATCGCGGAAGCTGTGCGCGCCAATCCGAAGCGCGTCGTCTTCGCCGAAGGCGAGGAGGAGAAGACCATCCGCGCCGCCATCGCCTTCCGCAATGCGGGCTATGGCACGCCGGTGCTTATCGGGCGGGAGGATCGGGTGACTGCGGTGGCGGCGACCATCGGCATCCCGCTGCCCGACGGGATCGAGGTCCACAATGCCCGGCTGTCGAACTCCAACCTCCGCTACGCCGAGGCGCTCTATGCCAAGCGTCAGCGCGACGGCTACCTGATGCGCGATTGCCAGCGCCTGGTGAACCAGGACCGCAACGTGTTCGCCGCCTGCATGGTCGCCGCCGGCGACGCCGACGCGATGGTCACGGGTTCGACCCGCAGCTATTCCGCGACGCTTGAAGGCATCACCATGGCGATCGACCCGCTGCCGCGCAGCGTGCTGTTCGGCCTGTCGCTGATCGTGACGCGGCGCTCCGGCACCGTGCTGGTCGCCGATACCGCGATCCATGAACGCCCCGACGCCGCGACGCTCGCCGAGATCGCCCGGCAGTCGGCGGCGGCCGCGCGCCGGCTGGGCCTGCATCCGCGCGTGGCATTCTTGTCCTTTTCGACCTTTGGCGACCCGAAGGGTGTGATCCCTGGCAGCGTGCGCGACGCGGTGAAGCTGCTCGACAAGACCGGCGTCGATTTCGAGCATGATGGCGAGATGGCGGCGGATGTCGCGTTGAACCCGGCACTGCGCGAGGCGCTGTACCCGTTCTGCCGCCTGACAGGCCCGGCCAATATCCTGATCATGCCGGGGCTCCACGCCGCGCATATCCTGACCCGCGCGATCCCGCAGCTGACCAGCGCGACCGTCATCGGGCCGTTGCTGCTGGGCCTCTCGCGCCCGGCACAGATCGTGCCGATGCAGGCCGGAGTGAACCAGGTGCTGGACGTGGCCTGCCTTGCGGCGCATGCCGCGATCGCGCGGTGATCCACACCATCGGCTATGAGGATACGACGCCCGCGGCGCTAATCGCGAAGCTGCGGGCGGCGGGGGTGGAGACGCTGGTCGACGTACGTGCCCTGGCCAATAGCCGCAAGCCCGGATTCGCCAAGCGGGCCCTGTCCGAGTCGCTGTCGGGGGCCGGGATCACCTATGTGCATGAGAAGCTGCTGGGCACGCCGGCGGAGGGCCGCGCGGCGGTGCGCGCCGGCAGGCCAAGCGTGATGCGGGAGATCTTCGCGGCGCATATGCGCGGTGCGGAGCAGCAGGATGCGCTGGCGCGTCTGGCGGCGCGGGCGAGGGCGGAACGCGTGTGCCTGCTGTGCCTGGAAGCCGATCCCGCGCACTGCCACCGCACCCTGGTAGCGGAAGCGGTCGCGCCGGAAATCGTCCATTTGTGAGGGTAGCCCTAAGCGAGGGCGCCACCCGTGAGGCCCCTCGCGCGCACCGGCTTTGATGCGTCCGATCAGGACCGCTGAAGGCAGCGAAGCGATCACGCTCCAGACGGCGCTGCGAACACCCGGCCGTTGATCCCACGAGCAGGCTGACGCCCGCGATCTGCCCCTACCGGCTTGTGTCGGTTGCGCGTCCCACGGTCGCCGCCGTCCGGTTCGCCGCCCGGTTCACGCGTGTGCCGGTCCAGCGTCCCGCGCGATTAAGCGCCGCGCCGGTACGGTTGGCTGCGCGGCCCAAGGCGCTGCCGGTGCGCCTCGCGCCCCGGTCGATGCCGGCGCCGGTGCGTGCCGCGGTCCGCTCCACCGCCGATGGTGCCTCCGGTGAAGCCGCGCGCGGCACCGGAGCGGGGTACTCGGTGCGGACCTGCGCCATAACCGGCGTGGTCGCGAACAAACAGGCGATGATGATCGCGCGCAGCATGAGACGGTCTCCGTTCCAGCAATCAGTAGATGAGTGGGCACCCTGCTGCACTCAAGCAACGCGGCCGGAGCACCGGCCCGGAACCGTGATCCCCGTGAGGTGCCTGTCACGGCATGGCTCCATGGCATCTCAGGCGGCGTCGATGCGGATGCCGAGTTCGCGGATCAGCGGCCGCCAGATCGCGGCCTCACGCGCCACGAATTCCTGGAATGCGGGTGGTGACAGCGCCGCACGCTCGATGCCGAGATCATCCATCCGACCCGTCACCACATCGCTGCCTACGGCCGCCATCAGC
The DNA here is from genome assembly GCA_028288785.1 of Rhodospirillales bacterium. GTDB lineage: Bacteria > Pseudomonadota > Alphaproteobacteria > Acetobacterales > Acetobacteraceae > Plastoroseomonas. The sequence goes on from JAQGHV010000193.1 coordinate 10,293, forward strand.
CCCGCATGCAGCCGCGCGATCGCCGCCGCCGGCGTGCCCACCGGCACGCTCATCCCCTGCCAGCCATAGGCAATGGCATCCGCGAAACCGAGCGACCGCAACGTCGGCACGCCCGGCGTTTGGGCGGAGCGCTCCTCGCTCAGCACCGCCAGCGCGCGCACGTGCCCGTCGCGGATGAAGGGCAGGCCGGTCGCGCAATCAATCACCGCGCAATCGAGCGCACCGGCAAGCAGGTCCAGCATCGCCGCCGGCCCGCCGCGATAGGGAACGTGTTCGGCGGCCAGCCCGCTGCGTCGCTTGACCATCTCCATCGCGAGGTGGTGCGGGGAGGCGATACCTGGCGTGCCATAATTCGGCGGGCGGGCGCGGGCGGCGACCAGCAAGCCTGGCAAATCCACGATGGGATTGTCCGGCCGCACCACGATGAACAACGGAAACCGACCGATGAAGCCGACCCCCGTAAAATCGCGATCGGGGTCATAGGGGAGCCTGGCGTACAGCGCCGGATTCGCCACCAGGATGCCGTTGTCGACATGAAGAAGCGTGTGCCCGTCCGGTGCCGCTCGGGAGGCGAGTTCGCTCGCCAGCACCGCGCCGCCGCCGGGGCGGTTTTCCACCACCACGGGCTGGCCGAGGCGCGGCCCCATTTCGCCCGCGATCAGCCGCGCGAACACGTCCGAGGCACCGCCGGGCGGGTAGCCGACCAGCCAGCGGATCGGCCTGTCAGGAAAGCCCTGCGCGACGACAGCGCCAGCCCCGAGGCTCGCCATGCAAGCCAGTGCACCGCGGCGTCCGATCGCGCATCGGGACGGCGCGATCATCGGCTGAGAAGCATGAGCCAGAGGGGCAGCGTCACCAGCGCCGCGATATGCTCGGTGGTGGTGATTGCGGCCATGAGTGGCGCATCGCCGCCCATCGCGCGCGCCATCACATAGCTTGTGGCCGCGGTCGGCAGCGCCATGAACAGGATGGCGACCAGCGCAGGCAATCCGTCGAGGCCGAACGCCATCGCGCAGGCCCAAGTGATCAGGGGCATGGCGATCAGCTTCAGCACCCCCGTCGCCGCCTGCACCGGCAGCCGGTCCGAAAAGCTCGCCAGCGACAACGCCGCACCAACGCACAGCAGGCCCAGCGCCACCGACGCGCGGCCAAGTGCGGCGACCATCGGCTTCACCCCGGGCGGCAGCCCCCCGATTGCCGCGATCCCGAAGCCGATGATGCAGGCCAGCATCAGCGGATTGCGCAGCACCTGCAGCACCATCCGCCCCGGCGAGATGCGCGCGGCGCCCGCCGGCGGCATGGCCAGCGCGAAGGTCAGCACCGTGATCAGCTGCACGCAGGGCACGATCAGCCCGGTCGCGACCGCTGCCAGCACCAAGCCCTCGGCGCCGAACAGCGCGCCACCTATCGCGAAGCCGATGAGGTTGTTGAACCGGATGCCCCCCTGCACAACGGAGGTAAGTGCGGCCGGCCCCTGGCCGAGCAGGCGCGCCAGGGCGACGCTGATGGCGGTGCCCGCGAGCAGCGCCACCCAAATGGTGGCGGCCATCGGCCCCAGCGGCAGCCGCGAGAGATCCACCTCGGCCAGCGCCGAGATGATCAGCCCGGGCAGCAGCACCCAGAAGACCAGCTTCTCCAGCCCGGCCCATACGTGGTCGTCGGGCAGCAGCCGGCGCTTGAGCAGGGCGCCCAAGGCGAGCAGGCCGAAGCAGGGCACGAAGGCATCGAGCCAGGCGTTCATCCGAGCCGCTGTTCAGACGCCACGCTGGACGATGCCGGCAAGGCACTCCGTCTCGGTGCGCGGTACGGCTCCATCAGCGCGCGCCTGGGCATGCGCCACACGGGCGCCACCCGCTTCGGCGTAGAGCACGAGGTCGAGGTGGCAATCGGGCCCAGCGTAGAGCCAGATCTCGCCGGTCCCTTCGCTACGGCGCAGGCGGGGCGGGCCAAGTACCCGCAGGAGCGATTCGGGACTGGCACCGATCAACGCGGCTGCGGTCGCCGGTACGGCGCCCGTGAGGAGCTGCTGCTGCGGTGCGGCGGGCGCCGCGGCCGTCCCCGCGGCCGAGGGAATCGGCGTGCTCCGTGGGATTACCGGTTGCGCCCAGCCAAGCTGAAGGACACCGAGGCTGGCGCGGTTGGTCTCGAGAGCCGCCTGCATCGCGGCCCCCGCATCATCGCCGGAGGCCGCGCACCCCGCGAGCAGGAGCAGCGGCCAAACTCGGCGGAAGGGCATCATCAGGCGGACACGCGGCGGAACCCGTCGCGGGGTTCGCGCGTGCCCTTTCCTCGCTCAGCTCTCGCCGCCGTCGCGCGTCGCCAGGGCCGGCGCGGGGGCGGGGAAGCTCGGGCGCTGCGGCTGCTGGGGCCCGTCGGTCAGCATTTCCATCCGGCCGGAGAGCTGCCCACCTTCCTCGACCGAAAGCTTCTTGGTGCGGGCCACGCCGAGCACCTTGCCGGTGGCGCGGATGGTTAGGCTGCCATTGGCGGTGATCGTGCCGTCGAAGATGCCGGCGATCTCGGCTTCCTCGACCTGCACTTCGCCCTTGAACACGCCGGAATGACTGACGAAGAGCTGCTGAGCCTGGATCATCTGGCTCTCGACGGTGCCGTCGACCACGAGGCGCTCGGCGTCGGCAACCGTGCCCTGCAGGCTGATGCCCTTGCCGACGACGAGGGTGCGGCGCTCGTTGGCTTCGGCGCCAGCCGGGCCGCGTTGCGCGGGTGCGGCCGGTGCGCCGGGGACGGCACCACGCGCCGGCGGCGCAACCGGCATCACGGGTGGGGTCGGGCGCAGCGATGCGACGGGTGGAACTCCGGTCGGCCGGAAGGGCGGCATTGCGAGATCCTGGTCCCGGTTGGTCGGAACGGTCGCGGGTGCAGGTTCGTTGGCGGCGCTACCGGGTGTGTCGTCGCGGCGGCTGCGGAAGATGGACATGCTCGTCCCCCCAAATGCTTCGGATTGCCATGGAGCGCGCTGTGTTGCGCACCCCCTCAAGTGAGATGGGTCTGTCCTGCACCCCTGGTTACAGGGACGGTGCCCATCGAAGCGTTCGGGCTACCACGCGAGGCTCGCCTGGGACAACCGCTGATGGCCGGAAATCGCTGTTATCTCCGCTCGTGCATCAGATGCGCCGAGGCAGCTACGCCGATCACCGGAAGCAACAAATTCAGGATCGGGACGGCCGCCATGGCCGCGAGTGCGGCGCCGAGCAGCCATACCTGCCAGCGCCTGGCAAGGCGCGCCGAACGCGCAGCGCCCACGCCCATGCGCGCCTGCGCACTCGCCTCGAAGAAGCCCACGCCCAGCGCGTAGGCACTGATCACGAAGGCGAGGACCGCGCCCAGCAGCGGGACGAAGAAGATCAGCGGCAGCAGCAGGATCTGCAAGGCCAGCATCTTCAGCCCGAACACCACGCCCCACCACGCCTGGTGAAGCAGGTGCGCGCCTCCGGTCTGCGCGACCGCCGGGTAGTGGCGGCGCTCCACCGCGGTCACCACCGGCCCGGCGCAACCGCTGGCGATAACCACGGCGATCGGCAGGAACAGCCACCAGGCGAGCAGCAGCGTCGCGGCGCCGCCGGCCAGCTGCACGATCGTGGTGATCCAGCCGGGCCAGCCCTCCAGCACCCAGCCGAGGCCGATTGCCGCGAACCCCGCTAGGCCGAGCAACGCGGCCGCGGCGCCAAGTACGCCCCACAGGATGGGTGCGCGGAAGGCAGGGTCGTCCAGCTGGGCAAAGGCGAGGAGGATGGCGCGCGGCATGGTTGCTCTTCCGATGAGGGGGCCCTATCCCGTGGCTTCCCGGGGCGCAATGGCCCCGCCTTGCTACCTAACGCGCTTGTTTGTGCAAGGTTCTCGCTTCCGCAAGGGTCCCGGCACCATGGCCAACTCGCTTTCGCTCGACATCCTCGGGATCGGCAATGCCATCCTCGACGTGCAGGCTCGCACCGAGGACCAGTTCCTCACCGCTCATGGCATGACCAAGGGCGGCATGGCGCTGGTCGATGGCGAGGCCGCGGACCGCATCTACGCCGCGATGGGGCCGGGGGTGGAGAGCAGCGGTGGCTCGGTCGCCAATAGCTGCGCTGTCGCGGCCGGGCTCGGCGCCAAGGTGGGTTTCCTGGGCAAGGTCGCCGAGGACGTGCTGGGCACCACGTTTCGCCACGACATCACCGCTGCCGGCGTGCATTTCCCAACTGCGCCCCTGGTCGGTGGGGCGCCGACCGCGCGCTGCATGATCCTTGTCTCGCCCGATGGCCAGCGGACGATGAACACCTTCCTCGGCGCCTGCGTCACCTTCGGGGAAAACGACCTCGACCACGACGCGATTGCTTCGGCCAAGGTGGTCTACCTCGAAGGATACCTGTTCGATCCGCCGGCGGCGCAGGCGGCCTTCCGCCGCGCCGCGCGCATTGCCCGCACGGCCGGGCGCCGCGTCGCCATCAGCCTGTCCGACCCGTTCTGCGTGGGCCGCCATCGCGCCGCCTTCCGCGAGTTCGTTAAGAACGAGGCCGACATCCTGTTCGCGAACGAGGCCGAGGTCATGGCGCTCTACGAGGTCGCGACGTTCGATGAGGCGGCAGTGCTCGCCGCGCAGGACACCTCCTTCGCCGCGCTGACGCGGAGCGAGAAGGGCAGCGTCGTGATCGAAGGCGCAACCCGTGTCGCGGTGGCGGCGGTGCCGACCACGGTGGTCGATTCGACCGGGGCCGGCGATGCCTATGCGGCGGGGTTCCTCGCGGCGCTCACGCGCGGGAAGCCGGTTGCGGAATGCGGCCGCTGGGGCTCGGTGGCGGCGGCGGAAGTGATCAGCCATTTCGGTGCGCGGCCGCAGGCGGACCTGAAGGCGCTGATCGGGATCTGATGTCATCGGTCATGAAGAATAACCGTTGATATAGGCTTTTTTCGCGCCCTCAAACGCCGGGGTGACCTCCGGTCACTTGGCTCGCCGGACGACCGGCGGCGCCCAATCGGGCTTGCGACCCGCGTTGCGGGTTGAGGGTCGACGAACAGTGCCGCTGGGAATCGGTCGTCCTCATGGGAGCGGACGCCGCAGCGGCGGCTTGCCTCGCCGTACGATCGGCGTCGTGCGTGTGCACGGATCCGGCGTGGCCCACCTTCGGGCCTGCGACCCGCGGCGAGGGCCGGGGATCAGGTGATCGCCGTTAATGCGTGGGAATGAAGATGAAGCCGACCGCCGCCATCAGGCAGACACCGGCGGCCAGGAAATTCCAGCGTAGTTCCTCGCCCAGCCAACAGACCTAGAAGACAGCGAAGTCGGCGAGCGTGATCACCGCCTGCATGATCATCAACTGCTGGCCCGTGTAGGCGCCGTAGCCGATGCGGTTCGCCGGCACCGTGAAGCGCCACTCGAAGAGCGCGATCCCCCCAACCCGCACCGAGACCACCAACAGCAGGCCTGCCACCCCGACAATGATCCCGGCCTGCACGACCATGGAGCGGTGAAGGGCGGGCGCAGAATGCCAGCCACTTTGGTCAGGATAGTAGGTGCGGGTGCTAATGGGCGGAACTTAGAGGCCCGCGGGATCTGCCGCGGGCGACGAACGCCCGTTTTCGCAATGTAAGCGGAGCGTGACATCGTGCCCCAATTCATCCTTGAGCGTAAAATTCGCGGCTTCTGGCAGGCCCCGTTTAGCGCCTCGCATGGCGCCGGGCAGGCTTCCTGCGGCGTGCTGCGCGAGATAAGGCCGGAGATCCATTTGGTGGAGAGCTACGTCTCCGGAGACAAAGCCTTTTGCGTCTATCGGGCTCCGAACGAGGAAATCATGCGCG
>JAQGHV010000199.1 GCA_028288785.1 Rhodospirillales bacterium
GCGGCCGTGCTGCGCTTTCTTCGGCGAACCTCGGTGTCCGCTCAGGCGGCTTGATGCGGCGCACTGTTGATCGATGTTCGACCTCCATCGCGGGCCGCAAGCCTAGACGCTTTTCTCCACCTGTTGAATCGAACGCGATCCTGCGACACGGCGCCCCTGTGAGCGAAGGTGTTCTTCGTGAGGAGGCCAGCAGGGATGGCAAGAGCTTTGTCGTTGGATCGACGTGAACGCGCTGTTGCTTCGGTCGGGGCCGGCGAGAGTTGCCGATCGGTGGCGGCCCGGTTTGCGCTCAGCCCTGCGAGCGTGATCCGGTGGGCCGCGCGGCAGCGGATGACGGGAAGTGTCGCCCCCCGCCCGATGGGCGGCGTGCGCCGCGCGGCGCTGGCGGGGCAACGCGTGGCTGCTCGTCCGCATCACGGAGAAGCCTGACCTGACCTTGGCGGTGCTGGCCGCGGAGCTGCGGCAGCGTGGCGTGGTGGTGGCGATCTCGGTCATGTGGGGCTTCTTCCGTGCCGAGGGGATCAGCTTGAAAAAAAGCCTCCGCGGCGCCGAGCAGGACCGCCCCGATGTGGCCCGCCGGTGCAATAAGTGGCGCCAACGCCAAGGACGCCTTGACCCGGCGGGCTTGGTCTTCATCGACGAAACCTGGGCCAAGACAAACATGGCGCGAACCCATGGCCGCTGCGCGGTGGGACACCGCCTGGTCGACAGGACAGCCCACGGTCAGTGGAAAAACCCTGACCTTTGTGGCGGCACTGCGCGCCGACCGGATCACCGCACCTGCCCTCTCCGATGGGCCGATCAACGCCCGCAGCTTCCTCGCCTATGTCCAACAGGCCCTTGGCCAAGGCACTCAAGCCCGGAGACATCGTGATCATGGACAACCTCGGCAGCCACAAGGGCCAGGCCTTGCGCCGCGCGATCCGAAAGGCCGGGGCGAAGCTGTCCTTTCTGCCGCCCTACAGCCCCGATCTGAACTCGAACGAGCAGGTCTTGTCCAAGCTCAAGAACCTACTGCGTACCGCAGCCAAGACCACCGTGATCGGTGTCACCGACGCCATCGCCGCGGCCCTCGATGCGTTCACCCCAACCGAGTGCGCCAACTACCTCCAACATGCAGGATATGCCGCAACCTGATGAGAATTCGGTCTACCCGAGCAGGCCGAGACGCCCTGGACCGAGGATGAACCGGCCGCCCCGGCAGTCTTGGTGATTGGGGCCATCGCGGTGTCCCTGCTGCTGATCGCCGCAGCCGCCTTCATCTCTTGAAGGCCAGGATCGCGAGCGTTCCGCCCGGCACGCCCCCACGGCGGCCGAGACAGTGGCGCCTCGGGCTGCGCGAGAACCGGCCGGCGCGGTGATCGTGGACGTGGTGCTTTGGCTGCTGCTGATCGCGGCAGCAGAATTCGTCGCCTGACGACAAGCGTGGGAGAAAAGAATTCCGCAAACCCCATTCTTTTGTTTTTGAGATTGGTGCCCGTTGACAGCCCACCCTACTTCAAGAAGGCCGCGCTGTCCGCCCACCAAAAGCCAATAGATAAAAACAAAAGAATGGGGGTTTGGGGGAAATTCATTTCCCCCATCCTTCCTCACCCCACCAGCAACTTCCGCGCAATCAGCACCCGCTGAATTTCGCTTGTGCCCCCACCGATCTGCGCATGACGCAGCAGGCGATAAAACCCGGTCAGCGGCAGCTCCAGGCTTTCGCCCATCGCGCGGTGCACCTGGATCGCGTGGTCGAGCGTGCGTGCGCCCCAATCCCCCGCGCACATCTTCACGACTGCGACCTCCGCACGCACATCCTCGCCGGCATCTGCGCGCGCGGCCATCTCGTAGGTCATCGAGCGCAGCGCAGTGATGTCCACGTGCATGTCGACCAGCTTCCACTGGATGGCTTGGCGATCGGCTATCGGCTTGCCGAAGGTGACGCGCTGCTTCGCCCAGGCGATCGACATGTCGAGCGCACGCTGCATCTTGCCCAGCGCGTAGGGGCCGCGCAGTAGCCGGTCATGAATGGTGAGCCAGCGCTGGCCGAGCGAGAAGCCCTTGCCGACCTCGCCCAGCACGTTCTCCGGCCCGAGGCGCACATTGTCGAAGTTCACGATGTATTGCGACGTGCGGCCGGACAGCCAGGTGGGCAGGCCGGTGGGGTCGATGTTCACGCCGGGCGTGTGCCGGTCGAGCACGAACATGGTGATGCCGCCGCGCTGGCGCTTCTCCGGGTCCGTCACGGCCTGGACCATGATGATGTCGCTGCCGAAGGCGTTCGAGATCCACATCTTGGTCCCGTTGAGCAGCCAGCCCTCGCCGTCGCGCACCGCCTTGGTCTGCATCATGCCACCGGGATCGGAGCCGGCATTGGCCTCGGTCTGGGCAAAGCAGGTGGTCTTGTCGCCATCGATCACTGGCCTGAGGAAGCGGTCGATCTGCTCGCCCTTGCACTCGTAGAGGATGTTGGCGACGTTCGCGAAGGGGAACGGCACGGCGCAGTAGTTGAACTCCTCCAGGATCACGGCCTGAGCCAGCATCCCAGGCTGGAGCCGCCGTACTGCTCGGGCACCATCAGGTTCCAGAAACCGACCTCACGCTACAGGCCGACAAGCCGGTCCACGATCTTCTTGTCGAAAGTCTCGCGCAGGTTGGTGATCGGCGGCAGCGCGTAGCCGTTCTTTGGGCTGGCCAGGAATTCACGCTCGAGCGGCATGAGCTCCTCGCGCACCAGGCGGCGCGCGAGGTCGCGGTACTCGGCGATCTCGGGCGGCATGCCATAGGCGTTCGGGATAGGGGCGTGGGTGTCTATTAGGTGTACTCCGGTCAGGCGGCGAGTTGGCGGGCGGGGAGGCTGTCGATGGTCAGCAACCGGTCGAACAGGGCGGTCGCGCGCGCGGCCTCGCCACCGACTTCCAGGCAGGCGCGGAACTTCTCGAACAGCTCGCCATCCGAAAGCGGGATGGAGGCATGGCCACGGGCGCGCTTTACCTCGGGCCCGGTGATCACCTGGCCGGAGTTCAGCGTCACGATAACCTGGTCGAACCGGCTGCCGGAGGGGCTTTCCGGGTCGTAATCCTGGTTGGTGATGACGGTCACGCGCTGCATGAGCGCCTGCACGTCGGCGCGCTGTACGAAGCGGTCGGTGAGTTCCGGCAGGCCGACACGGCCGGCGATGATCGAGGCGGCCATGGCGAACTGCATGGAGAACTTCGCCTCGAGCCCGGTCTGGGGCCGCGCGTTGCGCAGGATGGTAGCGAAGCGGTCGCTGATATGGACCTCCACCTTGGCGACGTCGGTGTGCGGGAAGGAGTTTTCCCGCACCAGCGTGAGGGCGCCATCAATGGCGCGGTGCGTGCAGTAGCAGGCCGGGAACTTCTTGATGCTCAGCCCCTCGGTGAGGATGCGGAAGGGCGCGCCGGCCGTGCAAGGCGATTCGCGATCGGTCTCGCCATGCTGGGAGACGGCGGCGAGGAAGCCCTGCGGATGTTCGAGCGCGTCGGGCGACGCGGTGAAGCCGGCCTTGGCCAGGCGCGCCGCCATCAGCCCGGCATGGGCGGAGCGCCCGGCGTGGAAAGGCTTCGTCATGGTGCCGAAATTCGCCATCAGGCCGGAGCTTTGCGAGGCGCCGAGCGCGATCGCCATGGTGGTGCGCTCGGCGTCGAGGCCGTGCAGCTTGGCGCAGGCGGCGGCGGCACCGACCGCACCCATGACGCCGGTCGGGTGCCAACCCTTGGAGTGCAGCATGCCGCT
>JAQGHV010000343.1 GCA_028288785.1 Rhodospirillales bacterium
TCCTCGTGCTCGGCACCATGCTGACCTTGCTGATCTTCGTGGGCGAGGCGGTGCGCGACGCGTTCGACCCGCGCAAGCTGCCGGGGGGCCAGGGCTAGATGGCATTGCTGGATGTGCGGGACCTCGCCGTCGCGTTTCGCGGCAAGCGGGTAGTCGAGGGCGTCTCCTTCCACGTCGATGCCGGCGAAACCGTGGCGCTGGTGGGAGAAAGCGGCAGCGGTAAGTCCGTGACCGCGCTGTCCTGCCTGCAACTGCTGCCCGCAGCCGGCAGCAACCCCACCGGGAGCATCACCCTCGACCGCGTCGACGTGCTGCGCGCTCCCGAGCGCGAACTCCAGCGGCTGCGCGGCGGTGTCGCGGGGATGGTGTTCCAGGAGCCGATGACCTCGCTCAACCCGCTGCACAGCATCGGCCGCCAGGTGGGCGAGGCGGTGACGCTGCACCAGCCGCTGAGTGGCGCCGCATTGCGGGCGCGTGTGGTGGAGTTGCTGACCCGCGCCGGCTTCCCCGAGGCCGAGGCTCGCCTCGCCGCCTTTCCGCACCAACTGTCCGGTGGACAGCGCCAGCGCGTGATGATCGCGGCCGCACTCGCCAATGATCCGAAACTGCTGATCGCGGATGAGCCGACCACCGCGCTCGACGTCACCATCCAGGCGCAGATCCTGGAACTGCTCGCGCGGCTGAAGCGTGAGTTGTCGATGGCGATGCTGCTCATCACCCATGACCTCGCGATCGTGCGCCGCCACGCCGACCGCGTGGTGGTGATGAAGGATGGCATCGCCGTCGAGCAGGGCCGGGTCGCCGAGGTCTTCGCCAAACCCGCGCATGAGTATACCCGCATGCTGCTCGCGACCGAGCCGCGCGGGCGCCCGCCGGCGATTGCCGTGGGCGCGGCCGAAATCCTGCGCACCGAAAACCTGCGCGTGCATTTCCCGATCCGCCGCGGCGTGCTGCGGCGCATGGTCGCGACGGTGAAGGCGGTGAACGGAGTCTCCCTTTCCGTGCGAGACGGCGAGACGCTGGGCGTCGTCGGCGAGAGCGGCAGTGGCAAGACAACGCTCGGCCTGGCGCTGCTGCGCTTGGCGCCGAGCGAGGGCCTCATCCGCTTCGAAGGCCGCGCGATCGAAGGCCTGAATCGCAGCGGGATGAGGCCCCTGCGCCGCCGGATGCAGGTGGTGTTCCAGGACCCCTACGGCTCGCTCTCGCCGCGCATGAGCGTCGCCGAGATCGTGGGCGAGGGCTTGGCCGTGCATGAGCCTGGGCTGAACGCCACGCAGCGCGCCCGCGCCGTCGCGCAGGCGTTGGAGGAGGTCAACCTCGACCCCGCGACGGCGGAACGGTACCCGCATGAGTTCTCCGGCGGCCAGCGCCAACGCGTCGCGATCGCACGTGCCTTGGTGCTGAAGCCGCGCTTCCTCGTGCTCGACGAGCCGACCTCCGCACTCGACGTCTCGGTGCAGGCGCAGGTCGTTGACCTATTGAGGGCTCTGCAGGCCAAGCACAGCCTCGCCTACCTCTTCATCAGCCACGACCTCCGCGTCGTGCGCGCCATGGCACACCGCATCGCTGTCATGAAGGACGGCGTCGTGGTCGAGGAAGGCGAGGCCGAGACAGTGGTCGCCGCACCCACGCAGCCCTATACGAGAGCACTGATGGCGGCGGCATTCGAACTGGCGGCGGTGACGTGAACGAACTCGAACGATTGAAGGCGCTGATGGATTCGGGTGCCGTGAAGCTCGGCGTGCATATTCGCAAGGCCAACTCCCCCGGCAGCCCGGTCTACCAGGCCTGGGAGAATTTGTGGCCGGCGGGCAGCATCGTGCTGGCGAGCTTCGCGGCCACCGCGCTGGTGCATTACTACCTGGGCTTCGCGATCCTTCTCGTGGGCGGCTGGTGGTGGATCGCGAAACTGCATCCCAAGGTGAAGGATGGCGTGTTCGACCGGACCGCCGGCTTCGTCCTGGCGCGCGAGCAGAACATGGACGCGCTCTGGGCGCGCGGTTGGCTGACGCTCTATGCCAAGCTCGCAGACGGCAGCGAGATGGTCGCCACACGCCGCGAGAGTTGGCGGGAATTCGTAGGGCGCGTCGAAGTCGCACGCGCGCAGTTGGCGGAGGGTTGAGCATGGCCGTGTTGCTGTCGATGAAGCCACACTTGATGGCGGCATGGAGGGATTCGCTACTGGCGCTGGACCCCGCGCTCGAGATCCGCATGTTTCCCGATACGGGGCCTGCGGAAGAGATCGAGGCCGCCGTCTGCTGGTCCTCGCACGACATGGGCGAGCTGCGCCGCTACCCGAACCTGCGGCTGATCTGCTCGATGGGCGCGGGCGTGGACCATCTGCTGCGCCCGCCGGGTCCGCCGCCCGGCATTCCGGTGGTGCGGCTGGTCGATGTGATGCTGACGACGCAGATGGGCGAATGGGTGCTGCTGAACGTGCTGCGCTTCCATCGACAGGATCTAGAATACCGCGCGCAGCAACAGGCCCGTGTCTGGGACGAACTGGATGCACCGATCACCGCCGAGCGGCGTGTGGGCATCCTGGGATTGGGTGCGCTCGGCAGCCACGCGGCTGGGATGATTGCGGCCGTGGGTTTCCCTGTGTCCGGCTGGTCGCGGCGGCAGAAGTCGCTGCCGAGCGTGCAATGCTTTGCTGGCGCGGATGGCCTGGACGCGATGCTGCGGCAGACGGATATCCTCGTCTGCCTGCTGCCGCTGACGCCGGAAACCCGCGGCATCATCAATGCGCGGTTGCTGGCGCGCGTGCCGAAGGGCGCATTCCTGATCAATGGCGCTCGCGGCGGCCACGTTGTGGATGCCGATCTGCTTGCGGCGCTCGACGCCGACCACATCGCGGGTGCGGCGCTGGATGTATTCGAGCCCGAACCCCTGCCGGCGGAGCATCCCTACTGGGCGCACCCACGCGTCATCATGACGCCGCACGCGGCAAGTATCACCATCCCCGCGAGTGCTGCCCCGCAGGTCGTCGACAATATACGGCGCTCACGCGGCGGCCTTCCACTCATTAACCTGGTGGATTTCTCCACCGGATACTGAGCCGTCCTAAGTCGGTCCGGGGGAGATCGCTCTCCCCCGATCCGTATCAACCCGCGCGGCGGGTCTGCGCAACCTCGGCATTGGCCGCTTCCTGGTATTCCATCTCGCGCGACGTCTTCTCGGCTTCCACCATGATCTCCTGCATCGCCTTCAAGAAGTCGGTGCCCTTGACGGTGCGCTGCACGAGCACGCTGCGGCGATCCATCGGGTCCACCTTCCGGCGGGCCAGGTCGAGCTCACCGAGGCGATCGAGCGCCCGGGTGATGGCAGGCTTGGAGACATTGAGCTCCGCGGCCAGGCCACGCACCGTGTGCGGCCCGTCGTTCAGGTAAACCGTGAGGAACACGCCGAGCTGGCGTGCCGAGAGGTCCGGACCGTCGCGACGAACGAGCGCCACCACCGTGTCTCGGAGAATTCCAACCAGCTGGTCGTCATTGGCTTGCATAGGCATCGTCCACTCCTTGTCTTGGCCCACCCAACCACCGCGCCGGAGGGGCACAGGTTGGAGTTGGCGATCAGACTGCGTGTCTTGCGACACGGATTGCAGGCCTCGATCACTTGAGCCCAGGGTTTATAGATTCACAACAGATTCATTGCAGATCAGAGACTATATTTAACCCGCCTCCGAACTGTTTCGCAAGCGCCTCGTATACCGCACGAAGAGCCTGCGCTTCGCCGCCCTCCGGACGCCCCGGTCGGGAGGCGTCGTTCCAGGCGTAGACATCCAAATGTGCCCAAGGCTGACCCGCGGGTACGAAGCGCTGCAGAAACAACGCCGCGATGATCGCGCCCGCCTGGGGCTTCGAACCCACATTACTTAAGTCGGCTGTGGGGTTATCAAGCCACAAGTCGTAACCACCGTGTAAAGGCAATTGCCACACACCATCATGAGAGGATTCCGCGGCTTCAGCGATGAACGTGGCAAGCGCGGAATTGTTACAGAACAGGGCGGGCAGATCGGGGCCCAGCGCGACCCGCGCCGCACCGGTGAGCGTGGCGGCGTCGATGATCACGGCGGGGCTCAATTCAGCCGCGTAGGTCAGCACATCCGCCAGCACCAGGCGCCCCTCGGCGTCCGTATTGCCGATCTCGACAGTGAGACCTTTTCGCGTCCGAAGCACATCCATCGGCCGCATGGCACAACCAGAAATTGAATTCTCCACCGCGCCCACCAACAGAACGAGCCTGACTGGGAGCCGCGCTCGCATGATCGCAGTACTCAGGCCGATCATGATCGCGGCACCCCCCATATCCTTCTTCATCCGCAGCATGCCGGCGGACGGTTTCAGGTCGAGTCCACCGGTGTCGAAGCAGACGCCTTTTCCGCAGAGAGCGACGAGCGGCGCGCCGACGACCCCGCTGTCCCACTCCAAAATCGCCAGCTTCGGGGCGCGTGGGCTACCCGCCCCCACCGCGTAAAGGGCGGGAAAACCCGCTGCCAGTTCGGCGCCCTCAATCACGGTAAGTTGCGCGTTGTTGCGAGCGGCAAGGGCTGCGACGGCCGCCACTAGCTCGTCTGGACCGAGGTCCGACGCCGGCGTGTTGATGAGATCGCGCGCCGCCATGATCGATTCGGCGAGAATCAGGGGCTCGAGCGTCCCGGTCGGAAGCACCAGCCGCGCTGGCTCGCGCTTGCGCGACGAGTAGCGCGTGAAGCGATAGGCGCCGAGCGCCCAGCCGAGGGTGGCCGCGCCAGCAAATGCCTTATCCTCCAAACGCCAAACGCTATCCGGGGGCAGCGACGTTGGCGCTGCTCCCCAGGCCCAAGGTCCCTCGCCCTCACCCAACCCGAGCAGGGCACCCTCGATACCACCGGGTCCTGGCAGAAGGCCGGTCTCGCCTGCCTTGGCGGCAAAGCCGCTGGCGCGAAGGAAGCTCGCCTGCGCGGTGGGCAGGGTTGCGAGAAAGGCTTCAAGGCCGGATGGACGGATTGCGTGCAGGGGAAGCGCTGCGGCTTCGGTCGCGATCAGCCCATCGGGCAAGCCGACTGCATCTGACATCTGGCGGCGGTCCTTTCTTCAGGCAGCGGGTCGGCCGGAGCCGTGCCAGGGCGGCGTTCGGCGCGAGCGCGGGGCTATTTCCCCGTCTGCGCGCTCCAACGAAAGGTTAGGGTTCCAGTAGGGGTCCGAATCCAGCATCACGCCCCAGCGATTACGCAACCAGTTCCTCTCGATACCCAGGCGCTGCACAGCCGCAACATCGGCGGTCTCAGTCTCCGCAGTCCGCCGCAGATGTCTCAACACCGCATCCGGTGTGCAGATGTTGCGCAAGCCGGAGGCGCGCAGGCGCAGGCAGAGATCGATGTCATGGAGCGACACGACGAGGTTCGCCGCATCAAAGCCGCCCATTGCTTCAAACAGATCACGACGAAGGGCAAGAGCTTCGGCGCTTACCGCGGAGACACTCCGGGTCACGGCGAGGCGGCCCGAAGGACCAGGATCGTTGGCGCGGAGGCCGGCGCAAAATGACCCGCACACCACTTCGGGCGAGCCGACGCCAAGGACATAGCCTGCATGCGCGATCGTCCCACCAGCGTGGAGCAGTTTGCCGCCGACTGCGCCAACTTCCTTGCGAATCGCCTGGGATACCAGTGCTCCCAGCCACCCCTCCGTTTCAGGCACCAGATCATCGGCAAGCAGGACGAGCACATCAGCCTGCGCCAGTGCAACCGCGTCATTGCAAAGGCGCGATGGGCTGAACTTACCGGACGATTGCACGATCCGAAGCCGCGCGGGTGCCACACCATGTTCCGGCAGCGTCGCGGCGTCGCTGACCGCCACGAGCAGTTCCATCGCGGGATAGTCCGTACCCTGCAGGATCCCATCGACTGCCTCAGCAAGATGCGGCGATCCATCCCGCGCGGCGATGATGATGGAGACCAGCGGCGGCGTGGCCGGCAGGGGGTAAACGATCCGGTTGAACATGGGCACCAACGGCGCACGCGTCACCTCCGCATCCTTCACGCCAATCGCCGCCAGGTGCTCGGTGACGGCGCGGGTTGAGGTCGCAATGCAACGCTCGATCGCGCTTTCCGAGAAGGAAGCGACGCCCGTGAACTGCCGCCAATGATACAGCACGGTCGGGATGTGCCGTACCTTTTCGCCGCCGCAATGCCGCGTGGCACGCAGCACCAGGTCATGGTCCTGGCTTCCTTCGAAGCCTTCTCGAAAGCCGCCCAACGCGGTGATCAGGTCGTGGCGATACGCGCCGAGGTGAGAAACGAGATTCTGTGCGAGCAGCAGCTCAGGGTCGAAATCAGGCTTGAAATAAGGCCCGCTGCGGATGCCGGCACCGTCGATATTATCCTCGTCGCTGTAGATTACCTCAACTTCGGGATGCGCATGGATCGCCGCAGCGAGTTCGTACAGCGCCATTTCCGGCAGAACGTCGTCATGGTCCATCAGCGCTATCCACTCGCCCGTGGCCAGTGCCATCGCGCTGTTGCTCGCGGCGCAGATGTGCCCGTTGACCGGTCGACGTACGGTCTTGATGCGCCGGTCGCGCGCCGCAGCTTCGGCCAGCACCCTTGCCACGTGCGGCGAAGGCGAGGCGTCATCGGCGATGCAGAGCTGCCAATGCGGCCAGAACTGCGCCTCGACGGAGGCAATGGCCGCGCGCAGCAGCGGCTCTGGCGTCTCATAGACCGGCATGACCACGGAGATTACTGGGCTATTGCCCAGTGCGGCGACATGCCACGCGATCGCGGTGCGCTCGGCCGTGACGAGCGCCGCCTCCTGGCGCACCCAGTCGCCATAGCCAAGGACAAGGCGGTCGATCAGCGGCGTGATAAAGGGACGCAACACCGGCATCAGCATGCGCCGCAAAGCTGGAAACCTGCGCACCCAGTGGCGCAGCGGACCCAGGGTTGAGCGTAGCGCCTTCTTCAGCGCGGCGCCGGTGGTTGTCGTCAGCGGCAACTGGCTTATCCCGTGCGAATGCCGCGACGGCGAACCTCCGCGGCGGCTTGGTTCTTCGCGACCCTATACCGATCCGCACCAGCGCGAGATAGGGCGAAGGCGGAGACGGATCGCATCAGGAAAGATAAATCCCACGCCAGCATGCGCCTGTGAGGAGAACGTTTACCGATCGGTGGCAACACTGGCGTCAGACGAATGTCGCTGGAGTTCCATCCGCAATGACGATGCATCCCGATCTCGCCCGCTCCGCCCTGGCCGCAACACCGCCGCTCACGCTTGGCCCCGCGCCGGAGCGAAACAGCCAACGCGCGAGTGCGGCCGATCGCCATGTCGGCACCCGCATCCGGGAACGCCGCGTGATGATGGGCCTGTCGCAGCAGCAGCTCGCGGGCATGATCGGCGTCACCTACCAGCAGGCGCACAAGTATGAGCGCGGGCTGAACCGAATCTCGGCCGGCCGATTGTTCGAGATCGCGGGCGTGCTCGCGGTGACAGTCTCCTGGTTTTTCGATGGGCTGCAGGATGGCGGCGAGCCCCGGCCGCTTTCGCCGCGTCAGCGCATGGGCCTGGAGCTCGCGCGCAACTTCGCGCTCATCGACAATGAGAAGCACCAGGAGGCACTGAGCCAGATGGCGCGGGCCTTGGCGGCGCAGGCGGAGGCCGCGGCGAAGGACGGTGCGGCCCTCGCGCGTCGCTGAGTTTACCGCCCGCGAAAGACCGGCTTGCGCTTTTCGAGGAAGGCGCGGGCCGCGTCGGCGAAATCCTCGGTGTAGGCAAAGTCGCCCTCCGCCTTGCGATCGGCGGCCGAGACCGGCAGCGGGCCGCGCAGCTTCTGCAGCGCCCGCTTGTGGAAGCGCGCCGATAGTGGCGAGCCCTCGGCGATGCGCAGCGCCAATGCCTCGGCCTCGGCATGCACGGCGCCATCGGCGACCAGGCGTGAGAGCAACCCGACGCGCAGCGCTTCCTCGCCGGTAAAGATGCGGCCCTCGATCAGCAGCTCCGCCGTGACCGCGTAGCCCACGCTCTGCATGATCGGGTCGATCTCGTCATAGGCGTAGAAGATGCCGAGCTTGCGCGCGGGGATGCCCATGCGCGTCGACGGCGCGCCCACGCGGAAATCGCACATCGTCGCGATGCCGCAGCCGCCCCCCATCGTCCAGCCGGAACAGGCGGCGATGGTCGGGTGCAGGCAGGTGCGAATCGCCTGGAAGGCGGTGTGCAGCTCGCGCCCGTACACCGCCTCGAGCTCGGGTGTGCCACGTTCGCGCGCGAAGGCGGCGATATCGGCACCGGCGCAGAAGGCTTGCTCGCCGTCGCCACGGATGATGACGGCGCGAAGGTCGGTATTCGCCGAGGTCGCGGCGAGTGCCTCGCCGAGCGCGGTCCACATCGGCAGGTCCAGCGCATTGCGCTTCGCCGCGCGGTCGATCAGCACGGTCGCGACCTCGCCGGCGATGGTGGTGCAGATCATGGCGTGGGGCATGGCAGGCTCCTCAATGCTGCGTCATGGCATGGGCACCACGCAGATAGGCGAGTGCGGCCCGCTCGGGGCTGCGGTTCTGGCGAAGATACTGGCGCGCTTCGCTAGCGATGGAACCACAATGTGTGGCGATACCCAGCAGGTCGGCCACGCCGGCCGCGATTTCGTTGGCCGTGTTCTCGGCATAATCAACGCAGATCGCAAGCGGGCGCGGCAGCATCGCCGCCGGTCCGTGGCGATATCCCACGACCGGCAGGCCGGTGGCCAGGCCGGCGTCGATCATCGCGCTCGCAGCGCCTGATGATACCGGATCGAGGTCGAGCACCACATCGGCGACCGCGAGGCCAGCCAGGATGGTGTCGGCGCCGGTGCGAACGAAATCATCGCATCCGCGCACCTCCGCCTGGCGGGCGAGCGCTGGACACGGCCCTTCGAGACCAGGCACGCATTGGGATGGTGCTGGCGAAGCGCGGGGAGAACGGAGACAGCGCCCACTGGGTTCACGGACCCCGCCTTCTACGAGCAGCACGGCCGCATTGCCGGGCAGCCTGAGCGCGGCCCTCGCATCGTTGCGCGAGAGTTGGTTCGAGGAGAAGCCGGATGCGTCGACGGCGCAGCACGCTATTTGGACGCTCAGCCCGTCCGGCGCACGTAACCGCGCGGCGGCGATATGGCCGTGAACCGCCACGCCGCGCGCCCCCGCGAGCAATGCCGCCGTCATCGGTAGCGCCGCGCGGCGTAACGCAATGCCCAAGCCTCGTAGGCGCCCACGCGCGAGGATGGTGCCGGGCTTGCCGCCCTCGCGGTGCAGGCGGCGACGTAGCCGGCTTGGTCGCCCACACCGAGGGTTTCCGCTTCGACCAGGCCATGCAGCGACAGGTGGTTCAGCACGAGCAGCCCGCCGCCACGACGCGCCAGGCGCAGCGCGAAGGCAAGCCAGGGACGGTCGCCGAGTTCGTAGACATGCGGCAGCGCTTGTAGCGCGGCGCTGCTGGCATAGGCTTCAGGTCCGACCACTTCCACGCCGGTGGGCACCGGCGACTCGAGACTCTCCGGCGCCTCCGACAACAGCTTGATGCGAAGCCCTTGCGCTAGCGCCGGCAGCAGCATGGCGAGGCTGGTGGCGGCGGGCGCGGCACCGAAGCTGCCGCGACGGCCAGGTGCCACCGGCGCCCGCGCCACGAGCAGGATCTCCTCCGCGTCCATCCGCGGGATCAGCCGCCGTGCTGGCCGCCTTCGAGCGCCACCAGACGCGCTTCGACCGCGGCGAGCCCAAGGGCGAACAGCGCGTCGATCTGCTGTGCCACATCCTCGAGAAGGTTGGAGCCGGGCGGCGCTTCGGTGGTGGACGGCGGCGCGGCGGCAGCGACCTCGCGCAGCGCCGCGACCTCGGCTCCGAGCCGCATGACCTGGGCGCGCAACGCCGCGAGTTCGGCCGCAATGGCGGCAACGGGCGGGCCAGGGTGCGGCGGCCTTTGCGCTGAGGCTGGCGCATGCGGGTTTGCCGCGAAGGCGGGCCCCAGCGCGCCTGCGAATGTTGGCGGAGGGCTTGGAGAGATGGGCGTCTGCACCGAGCCGCCTGCACTGGCCGCGGCTGGCGCCATTGGGGCGCTTCCTGGACCTTGCACGCGTACCTGGGGCGGCACGGGCGCCGGTACGGAGTCCCCGGCCTCGCCTTCGGGGAAGATCACGGAAACGTCGAGCTTCTTCGCCTCCTCGCTCCGTGCGACGTCGCGAATGACCGAAGTGCGGGCCTCCGGCTTGCCATCGATGCGGCCGAGATAATGGCTGTAGCCATCCCGGTCCGGCCAGCGGTCCAGAACATGGGTGTAGAGGCGGACCAGGAATTCATGGTCGTCGCCGCCCTCCAGTTCCGAGGCTTGGATGCGTTTCATGCGGCCCTGTCGTTCGTCGCGAAATAGTGATGGCTATTGAGGCCGCTCGGCCCACCCTGGTCAACCACGCAGGCCCGCGAAGAACTCGCGCAGCAGCGCCGCGCATTCGGCCTCGCGATGCCCGCCAGTGACCTCCGGCACATGATGGCAGGAAGACGCTTGGAATACCCGCGCGCCGTGATCGACGCCGCCCGATTTCGGATCATAGGCGCCGAAGGCGACGCGCGCGACGCGAAACAGGCTCGCCGCGTGGGCGCACATCGGGCACGGCTCGAGCGTCACGGTGAGGGTGCAGCCGGCCAGCCATTTGCGGCCGAGGCGTTCGGCCGCGTTCCGCAGCGCCAGGATCTCGGCATGGGCGGAGGGGTCGCGCCGTGCCTCCACCTCGTTCCCCGCTGCGCCGAGGACCTGGCCATCCGCATCGGCGACCACGGCGCCGACCGGCACTTCGCCGCGCGCCCCGGCGGCCCTGGCCTCGGCGAGAGCGCGATCGATGGGGGTCAGAACGTCTCGCCTGGCAGTCATCGCGGCAGGCTAGGCGATCCGGCGGATGGTGGAAAATCGAAGCCGCGCACCTGGTTGATCAACCCCACGCTTGCCCCAGGCCCCCTCCCCCCTCTACGACGCCAGAATGACCCATCTTCCCCTCATCGGCGTGACGCTCGATGCCGAGCAGCCCGGCGGCTATTCCAAGCTGCCCTGGTACGCGCTGCGGCAGAACTACTTCTCCGCCATCGTCGAGGCCCACGGCCTGCCCGTGGCCCTGCCCCACCATCCCGAGCTTGCGGAAGCCTTCCTCGATCGCATCGCCGGCCTTGTCGTGACCGGAGGCGCCTTCGACGTGGACCCGGCGCTCTATGGCGCGGGCGAGCAGCATGAGACGGTGGTGCTGAAGGCCGGCCGCACCGATTTCGAGCTTGCGATGGTGCGTGGCGCGCTCGCGCGCGACATGCCGGTACTGGGCATTTGCGGCGGGCAGCAACTGCTCGCCGTGGCGCTCGGCGGCACGCTCGTGCAGCACATCCCGGACACGGTGCCAGACGCGTTGGCGCATGAACAACCGAACCCGCGCACGGAGCCTGGCCACGCCATCACCATCACGCAGGGAACGTTGCTCGCGCGGGTAACTGGCGTGGCGTGGATGGAAGTGAACAGCGCGCACCATCAGGCCGTCGCGTCGGTCGGCGCTGGCAGCGTGGTGAACGCGGTAGCGCCCGATGGCGTGATCGAGGGCATTGAGAGCAGCGCGCACCGCTTCGCCCTCGGCGTGCAGTGGCACCCGGAATACTCGGTCGATCCGCAGGACAGTGCGATCATCCGCGCCTTCATCGCCGCCTGCGCGGCTGGCGTCCCGGCCTCCGCTCGAACGCCTGTGGCCGCGAGTGCAAGCCGATGAGCGAGCCCGAGAACGAAGTCGAACCCGATGCCGAGCCCGCCGGCCCGCGCGGCGAACGCATCGCCAAATGGCTCGCCCGCTCCGGCGTCGCCTCGCGCCGTGATTCCGAGGCGCTCATCGCCGAGGGCCGCGTCCGCATAGAGAACAAGGTCATCACCACGCCCGCGACCTTCATCCAGCCCGGCGACCTCGTGACCGTCGATGGCAGGATCGTCGCCGAACCCGAGCGCACGCGGCTGTTCCGCTACCACAAGCCCGCGGGCCTGGTGACGACACATCGCGACCCCGAAGGCCGGCCCACGGTGTTCGAGAATCTGCCGGCCGGGTTGCCGCGCGTTGTCAGCGTTGGCCGGCTCGACCTCAATTCCGAGGGGCTGCTGCTGCTCACCAATGACGGCGCCCTCGCGCGCAAGCTGGAGCTGCCGGCCAATGGCTGGCTGCGGCGCTACCGCGCGCGTGTGCATGGCGATGTCGATGAGCGCGCGCTCGCGGCACTCGCGAACGGCCTCACCATCGAGGACATCGCGTATGGCCCGATCGAGGCGGGGCTGGACTCGCGGCAGGGAACCAATTCGTGGCTGACCGTCGCGCTGCGCGAGGGCAAGAACCGCGAGATCCGGCGTGTCATGGCGTATCTCGGGCTGGGCGTGACGCGGCTGATCCGCGTGGCCTACGGGCCGTTCCAGCTGGGCCTGCTGCCGAAGGGTGCCGCTGAGGAAGTGAATGCCAAGGTGCTGCGCGAACAACTCGGCCTCGATGCGCCGCCGCGCCGGCATAGCGCGCCCGCGCCGACCGCCGCGCCCGCCGCCGACCCGCAGG
>JAQGHV010000361.1 GCA_028288785.1 Rhodospirillales bacterium
CCCTCGGCGCGCAGCGCGGCGTTGAGGCGGCCGCTCTCGCGGGCCGATATCACGCGCCCGTCGCCCAGGGCCAGGATGTTGCACCCCAGCGCCATCGCTTCGCGATACGGCACGTCGACGCAGCGGATGCCGTGGGCCGCAAGCCACGCCACGAAGCCGGGGTCCAGCACATCGAGGCAGGCGACGGCCAGGCCATCGGCGGCCATGCAGAACAGCACGTCCAGATGCAGGAAATGCTCGTCGAAGATCTCGACGCGCACCTCCCAGCCTTCGGCGCGCAGCCAGGCAGAGAATTGCTCGGCGCCGGCCTCGTCAGTGCGTCCGCCGGAGGCGCCGATCACGGCCAGGCCGGGACGGATAATGTGTATGTCGCCGCCCTCGAGCGTGCCATCGCTCGCCATGTGCCAAAAGCCGTGCTCGTGGAATTCGATCAATGCCGCGTATTCGCCGCGCCGCTGCGGGCGCTCCAACTGGCACAGCACCGCGCCCCATGGCGTGACCACGGATTGGTCGCGCGTATAGACCATGTAGGGCAGGTGAGGCGCCGGCCGCAGCCAGTGCAGCCCCACGCCGGATTGTTCCAGCGCAGCCACCAACTCGCCATGCTGCGCGGCGATCTGCGCCGATGTCGGTGGCTGCCGCGACTTAGCCAGGGTGCGGCGCGCGATGGTGTTGGTCGGCAGCCAGCGATAATGCTCGGGCGCGCAAAGCAGCACATCCGTCAGCACGCCAGTCTCCGATCCAACCACCCATTCCGCCATGCCGGCGAACCTGCCGTGAAGCCCTCGCCGCGTAAAGTGCGGGCGTTTGACGCTCCTTCGCACGCGGCCTAGCGTCGGGTTCAGCCAAGAAACGCTCAAGGGGAAAACTACGTGGCGAACAAGGTCAAGGAAGCCTGGAAATCCGGCAAGGCAGTGGTGAACGGATGGCTCGCCATCCCCTCCGCCTTTTCCGCCGAGATGTACAGCCAGTGCGGCTGGGACAGTGTCACCGTCGACATGCAGCATGGTGTGCAGGACTACCTGTCCTGCGTCGCCTGCTTTCAGGGCATGCAGCCCTCCGGCGTGACGCCGATGGTGCGCGTGCCGTGGAACGAGCCGGGGATCATCGGCAAGGTCCTCGATGCCGGCGCCTATGGCGTGATCTGCCCAATGGTGAACTCCGCCGAGGAAGCCCGCCTTCTGGTGCAGTACAGCAAGTATCCGCCGGCCGGCACGCGCAGCAATGGCCCGATCCGCGCGGGTGCCTATGGCTCCTCCGGCGGCTACCAGAAGACCGCCAATGACGAGATCCTGGTGATCCCGATGATCGAGACGAAGCAAGCGATCGAGAACATCGACGCGATCCTCGACGTGCCGGGGATCGACGGCATCTATGTCGGCCCGTCCGACCTCAGCTTCTCCTATGGGCTGGAGCCGAAGCTGGACGTGGAGGACCCCTTCATCCTCGACATCTACGACAAGCTGCTGAAGGCGACGTCGTCGCGCGGCATCGCGGCCGGGCTGCACAACGGCACCGCGGCCTATGCGAACCGCATGATCAAGAAGGGCTTCAAGCTCGTCACGATCGCCAACGAGGTCGGGCTGATGGTCGCGGCCGCGAAGGCAGCGGTGAAGGAAGCCAAGGCGTAAGCCGCGCGCTTCAGAGTGGGTAAGGCCATGTGGCACCGCGCTGGGTACTGGCTCGGCGCGGCGCCACTGGCGCTCATCACCTGCCTCGCCACCGCGCCGGTGGCGTCGCCAGGCGCCGCCGCTCCGCTCAGCGTCCGCGCGAAAGCGGCGGCAGGCGGCGCAACGCCTCGCGCGCGATAGCGGTGCCGATCACCTCCGACACATCCTCCGTCTCACGGAAATGCACCCCGGCCCAGATGCGCGAGAGCGAGCAATCCCGCGCCGCCGCCTGGAACGACGGGAATTGCTGGGACAGGATCACGCGCGTGCCGAGCGAGCGATAGGTGAACGCCACTTCGTCCCCGAACAGCGCCGTCATCAGCGTGCCGCCCATCGCGCAATCCGTCGCATGGCCGGATGGGTATTCAGGGAAGGACGGCGTCATGATCAGCGGCAACCACTCCGCGTCGGCCGTGACGCCGAAACCGCCCTCCTGCAAGGCAGTCACCGGGCGCCAGAAGCTGTAGCGCTCCTTCGCCTGCCAAATGATGACGCCCGCATCATCCATACCAATCGAGAGCAGCGCGAGCACTCGCGCCGAGGTCCACAGCCGATCGGCTGCCAGCCGCGCGTCCAGCAACGTCACGGCCGCGTCGATGAAGCCGCGATGCGACACCTGCTGCGCCCAGAAGAGTGCCGAGCCCTCCTCCGCATCGGTGCGGCGGGAGCCAACGCGGCCCCCCATACGCCGGACCTCCTCCACGTCCCGCCGATAGATCGGGCTGCCGAACGCGGGCGGCGGCGGCACGAGGGCAGCCGAGGCAGGCGACGAGAACAGCAGGGGCCCGCTCGTCGGAACCACGTCCTGACCGAACAAGGGCGGCGTCGGGCGCCAGCGGCCGGGCCGAGTGCTGGTCGAGAATTGCACGAACGGGGAGTGCCCATCGGCCTCCCGTCGCCGCAGCGCCGCCATTCCCACGCTCCGTCCCAGCGCCAGGCCGCGCTCGCGCGCCTCGCCCGCGGGAACCCGAACCAGCGCCGCCGCGACCAGGGACGCGCGCTGCGCCACGCTGCCTTCCGCGAGGCCGCCAAGGACGATTTCCGCCACCGCCGCGATCGCGGCCTCCGGCGAGGCGCCGGCCGCGCGCGGTTCGTCGTGCGCGGGCGGCGTCCAGCGCGCGTAGCGGGGCTGGATGGCGTTCAGCGCGTCATGCATCGCGGGGAACAGGATGGAGATCGTGTAGCGGCTCATGTCGCCGCGGTCGAAGCGATCGACCACCGCCGCCCACTCCGAGACCGCGTCGGTCGCGCGCGCGACCGGGGCGAAGGCGAGCAGCGCCGCGATGGTGACATGGGATAGCGCGCGCATCGGGAAGGCGGCATGACGCACTGCGCGCATCGCGAAAGTGACACGGGCCGCAGCGCGCATCGCGAAGGCGACGTGGGCCGCAGCACACGCCGCGAAGATCGCCAGGGTCGCCGCGCGCTTCGCGGAGGTGACACGGGCGGCAGCGCGCATCGCGAATGTGACATATGTTGCGGCGTGCTGAGCGCGACGGATGATGCTCAAGGGCAAGCGGGAGAGCCTTCGCGGATGGGTGCCACCGGGACGGCGCGGTTCACGCAACGGGTCATGGTGAGGGACAAGCACGGTATCCTTCGCGAGGATCAACCAACGATATGGTGCACCTCTGCCAGCTGTCACGTTCGCGCGAGCAGCCTACCGCTTGGGCGGAAAGCCCCGCCCGGCACCGATCGCGGCATCCCCGAAGCGGGCGCGCAGCGCCTCCACCGCGCGCCATTTGGCCACGCGGCGCGGCGCGCCAGGGTCGGCGAGATCGGGCTGGTCCGCCTCGGTCGCGGGACGCAGCGGCTGCGCGCCGACTCCGATGAGGCGGAACGCCACGCCGCCATCCACCTCGCGCCGCAGCAGACTTTGCGCGGCTGCGAATATCACCTCCGGCAGCAGGGTGGCACCCGGCAGCCGTACCGTGCGGGTGCGCGAGGCGAAGGCCGCAGTCTTGAGCTTCAGCACCACGCCACCCGCGGAAAGGCCCTTCTCCCGCAGGCGCCGCGCCAGGCGCTCGCACATCTGCCAGAGCGGGCGCTGCAGGCCCTCTATGTCGCTGACATCGGCGTCGAAGGTGGTCTCTGCACTCACCGATTTGGTGTCGCGAGCGGGGTCGATCATGCGCGCATCCTCGCCGCGTGCGCGCGCCGCGAGTGCCGGGCCTTCGTCGCCGAAGCGCCTGGCGGCCTCACGCACATCCAGCGCGCCCAGCTGGCCGAGCGTCGCGAAGCCCGCCGCCACCAGGCGCTTCTCCATCGCCGGGCCGATGCCCGGCAGCAGTCCCACCGGCTGTGGCGCGAGCCAGGCGGCGGCCTCCCCGGCGCCGATCACCGAGAAGCCGCGCGGCTTGTCCCGCTCGGCCGCGAGCTTCGCCATCAGCCGGTTCGCCGCGAGTCCGACCGATACCGTGACGCCGACCTCGCGCTCCACCCGCTGGGCGAAGCGCGCGAGCACGGCGGCGGGCGGTGCTGCGTGCAGTTCCTCGGTGCCGCGCAGGTCGAGCACGGCTTCGTCGATCGACAGCGGCTGCACCAGGGGGGTGAGGGCCTCCATCATCTCGCGGATGCGGCGGCCTTCGCGCACGTATTTGCCGATATCGGGACGGATGACCTCGGCGTCGCGGCAGGCGGCGAGCGCCTTCCACATCGGCATCGCGCTGCGCACGCCGCGGGTGCGCGCGATGTAGCAGCAGGCCGCGACGACGCCGCGCCGGCCGCCGCCGACGATGACCGGACGGGTCAGCAATTCCGGGCGGTCGCGCTTCTCGACGCTCGCGTAGAAGGCGTCGCAATCGACATGGGCGATGCCGAGCGTCAGGACCTCCGCGTGGCGAACCAGGCGCCGGCCGCCACAGCATAGGCAGGCGCCGGGCACGGCATCGCCGGTCCAGAAACAGTCCCGGCAGAGCGCGCGCATCAGGGGCGGAACCAGGGCATGGCAGCGAAGGCGAGCAGCAGCACGCCGTAGATCATGCCCTGCGGCGTCGTGAAGTTTCCAAGCCAGGCGCGAAGGCCGGAGCCGGCCGGCATGATCTCAACCGCAACCAGGAGAGCCAGTGCCACGCAGCCCATCGCGATACGTCCCACGCTGCGGAATGGAATCCCCTGCCAGTGCGCGAGTCGAGGCGCGACCCACGCCATCGCGGCAAGCATTGGCACCGCTTCGAGGGCCGTCGCCGCCACCACCCCGATGCGCGGTGCCACGACCGTCACCCGCAACGCGCCGAGCAGGAAGCCCAGCCCGAACAGGACCAGGCAATAGGCCCCGCCGGCGAGGGCCGCGTGCATTAATCGGCATCCCACAGCCGCGCGGCGCCGAACACGCCGCTGGAATCGCCATGCTTTGCCCGCAAAACCGGTGTCTCCGCATGGTCGGAGAAGACGTGGCGCGGCATCAGGCGTGGTACCTCGGTGTAGAGGTGCGCCATGTTCGACAGCCCGCCGGCGAGCACGATCGCGTCGGGGTCGAGGATGTTCACCACCATCGCCAGCGCGCGCGCCAACCGGTCCGCATGCCGCTCCAGCGCCGCCGCCGCCACGGCGTCCCCGGCCGCCGCGCGCGCCGGCAGCGCCGAAGCATCCCGCGAGCCGGGCCCATCGGCATCTGCGGCGAGGCCGGGGCCGGAGAGCATCGTCTCCAGGCAGCCGCGCTGGCCGCACCAGCAGGTCGGGCCGGGATGCTCCTCGGCGGTCATCCAGGGCAGCGGCGTGTGGCCCCACTCGCCCGCGACCCGGTTGCGCCCATCAAGGATGCGCCCGCGGGTGACCAGGCCACCGCCAACGCCGGTGCCGAGGATCACCGCGAAGACCGTCTCGTACCCCGCGCCCGCGCCATCAGCTGCTTCGCTCATCGCCAGGCAATTGGCGTCGTTGGAGATGCGCACCGCTCGGTCCAACCGCACCTCCAGATCCTCGCGCAGCGGACGACCGTTGAGAGCCTGGGAATTGGCGCCCCGCACCAGCCCCGTTGCCGGGCTCAGGCTGCCGGGGATGCCGAGGCCGAAGCTGCCGCGACGGCCCAGCCGTGCCTCCGCGGCTTCGACGAGTTCCGCTATCGCCGCGATGGTCGCATCATAGCCTTCGGGCGTCGCACGGCGCTCCCGCAGCAAGACCGAACCATCGTCGTCGAGCGCCACGATCTCGATCTTCGTGCCGCCCAGATCCACGCCAAGCCGCATGCTGCCCGTCCTCGCCTGTTCAATCTCGCCGCCGGCCTGCCCTAAGCTGGCCTCGGCGACCTTTCCCTGCATCATTTCAGCAACCCTCAATGCCACACCAAGCCACCCGTCGATAACGTTTGCCGTTCCATCTTCGTACTCCAAGATTCGGAGGGGCTGGGCAGGAAGCGCCGGCTGGACGGCGAGCCTGCCTAGGGTGAGTATACCGCGCATGGCCGACACCACTCTCGACGTCCAGGGCCTTACCTGCCCGCTGCCCGTGCTCAAGGCGAACAAGGCGCTGCGCGGGTTGGCCGCGGGCGACAAGCTGACCGTGCTCGCGACCGACCCCGCGAGTGTCGCGGATTTCCACGCCTATAGTCGGGAAACTGGCCACGCCCTCGTGGCGTTCAGCGAAGCTCAGGGCAAGTTCCGATTCGTGCTCAAAAAGCGCGGGGAGCCGGTAAGCTCGGTACCCTGAGAGGGATAGTCCGGCCCATGAGCGTGCTGCTGCTGACCCATTTGGCGTGCCTTGGGCACGACCCGGGCCCCTGCCACCCCGAATGCCCGGACCGGCTGCGGGCGGTGCTTGCGGCGCTGGATGCCGAGGAATTCGCCGACCTCATCCGCGACGAGGCCCCGCGGGCGACCCGGGAACAGCTTCTGCGCGTCCATCCGGCGGCGCATATCGACGCCATCCTGGGCATCACGCCGGAACCAGGTGATCTGGTGGCGCTGGATGGCGACACGCTGATGTCGAGCGGCAGCGCCGAGGCGGCGTTGCGCGCGGCGGGGGCTGGCGTGGCGGCTGTTGATGCGGTGCTGGCGGGGGGTATCCGCCGCGCCTTCTGCGCCACCCGCCCGCCGGGGCACCACTGCGAGCCGTCCCAGCCGATGGGGTTCTGCCTGTTTGCCAATGCCGCCGTCGCCGCGCGCCATGCACAGGAGGCACACGGCCTCGCGCGCGTGGCCGTGGTGGATTTCGACGTGCACCACGGCAACGGCACCCAGGCATGCTTCGAGGCCGATGCGAGCCTTCTCTACGTCTCCTCCCACCAATGGCCGCTCTACCCCGGCACCGGCGCGCGGTCGGAGACGGGGGTCGGCAACATCGTGAACGGCCCGCTGCCAGCGGGTGCCAATGGCCTCGCCTTTCGCGCCTTGTGGGAGCGGGAGTTGTTGCCGGCGCTGGATGCCTTCGCACCAGGGTTGATCATCGTCTCTGCTGGCTTCGATGCGCATGCCCGTGACCCCCTGGCCCAGCTGCGGGTCCTGGAGCCCGACTTCGCTTGGCTGACCAGCCAGATCTGCCGCATTGCCGAACGCCATTGCTACGGCCATGTCGTGAGCCTGCTCGAGGGTGGCTACGATCTTGAAGCCCTGGCCAGCTCCACTGCGGCCCATGTCCGGGCGCTGAGGGATGCGTGAATGGGGGCCGGGCACCCGCGCTGCGTGGGGTTATATGGTAAGGAAAGCCGACACTGCCGGAAGCAAGCATGATGGCCACGCCTGACACCAAACCCAGCGAAGTCGCCGGCCTCAGCTTCGAGGAAGCACTTGCCGAGCTAGAGGCGATCGTGAAGACGCTCGAAGGCGGGCAGGGCAAGCTCGAGGAGTCCGTCCGCGCCTATGAGCGGGGCGCGGCGCTGCGCCGGCATTGCGAGACCAAGCTCGCCGAAGCCGAGCAGAAGGTGCAGGCGATCACCGAGGGACCGGGCGGCATCACGCTGCGTGATGTCGAATGAGGAACGCCACGCAATTTGCAGAGCTCCGGCCCGTACCGCGGGCCGCAAGCCCGCGCCCGGCGGCTGAGGGCACACTATGAGTAGCCTGAGCGAAGCGATGGCCGAAGCCGCCGTCGAGATCGACGAGGCACTCGACATGCTGCTCCCGCGCGTCGAGGGCGATGAGGCCCGCCTGTTCGACGCGATGCGCTACGCCGCCATGGGCGGCGGCAAGCGGTTGCGCGGCTTCCTCGTGCTGGAGACCGCGCGCCAGTTCGGCGTCGGGCGTAACGCCGCTCTGCGCGTTGCCGCCGGCATCGAGATGATGCATGCCTATTCCCTGGTGCATGACGACCTGCCCGCGATGGATGACGACGCACTCCGCCGCGGCAAGCCCACCCTGCACATCGCCTTCGACGAGGCGACCGCGATCCTCGCTGGCGACGCGCTGCAGGCCCACGCCTTCTTCGCCATGACGGAGGACGACACCCACTCCGACCCCTGGGTCCGCGCCGAGCTGTGCCGCTGCCTGGCCCGCGCCGCCGGTGCGCGCGGCATGTGCGGTGGCCAGATGCTGGACATGTTGGCGGAACAGGCCACATCC